>JAZTYY010000074.1:0-9021 GCA_045637205.1 Eubacteriales bacterium
CGCGATGAAATCTGCCTTACGGCAGGTGATTTATAGGCGGATTTGATTTCATCCGAGGCAATTTGCCGAGGATTTCATCCAAGCTCGCTTGGATTTCATCGTGGCAAAGCCACGATTTCATTCCTTTAATCTCCCCCATAAACCAAAATTTGAATGATAAATTGGGGTTTATAGAGGAGTTAAATAAGCCTTCTCCAGCGGAGAAGGTGTCACCGATAGGTGACGGATGAGGAGAGCACCATTTAGTTATTACTAACGGCTCTCTCGAAAAACTTTAACCTTGGTTTTTTCAAGATATTTCTTTTATTTGTACGTTATCTGCTGATAAGAAAGACGATTGTTTGCACAAGCCGTGTTCTCCTCATCCACCGCACGCGGTCCCCCTTCCCCGCTGGGGAAGGCTAATAGAGAGATAAAGCAAAATTTGAATGATAAATTGGGGGTTATAGGTTAGTTACTTTTCTTTTGTTACGGACCGTCGAGGTAACGAAGTGGCGCGAGGGTCTTAGAAAACAACACAGTGTGTTGTTTTCCCCGAGCGTGACCGAGCCACAGCGAGACCGTCGGTCCCTACGGTTTGTGCGTCAAATATCGCAAATTAGTAGCCATTTCGTTTACAATATGGCTATTATATGACTATAAAATTAGTATTATCTTCGTAGGGGCGCACTGTGTGCGTCCGTTGTTCAACAAAACTTTTCTTTTACAACGGGTCGTCGAGGACGTCGACCCCTACAATGACTATACTAATTTTATAACAAAATCACAGACATTTAGCTATCGAAACGGCTAAAATGTGAAAAAATTAATTTGCAAACCGTAGGGGTCGACGCCACAAAGTGTCGTGAGCGTAATGAATGACAACACGGTGTGTTGTCAGAACGCGAGCGTGACCAAGCCCGCAGGCGAGACCCCCGACGACCCGCCTATAAATAAAACTAACTCCCCGACAAATCAAATTTAGAAATTAAAATTTATAGATTGAGTATAAACTCTTGCCTCCCTCCGAGAGGGAGGTGTCACCGAAGGTGACGGAGAGAGCCTGCGAAATTATAGAAAATATCTCTTCATATCACGAGTAATAACGATAAAATCTCGCACTCTCCTCCACCCGACTTCGTCGGGAGCCCCCTCTCGGAGGGAGCCTATTTTCGCATTTCAAACTCATTGATAAACCAAATTTTTGTTAAAAAATCTCTCGGTTTGCGTTATTTTTTATTATTTTTTCACTTTTTTGCTTATTATATAGAAGAAAAATTAAAAAAAGACTTGACAAAATTGCCTTTTTGTGTTTATAATATATGATGTCATTGTGTAAAAGCGTAAATACGGCTGAAAAGCAACACGCTTCCGAACATATTTCCAAGGAGGTGGCAATAATGCTCAGAACATATCAACCCAAGAAAAGACAGAGAAAAAAAGAGCACGGTTTCAGAAAGAGAATGAGAACTGCTGACGGCAGAAACGTTCTTAAGAGAAGACGCGCTAAAGGCAGAAAAAGATTGACTTATTAATCTTTTGAGGGATAGTATCCCCAAAAATGTACCGATGACCGAGTGGTCGCTATTGCGATTCCCAAAACGTCATCGGTTTTTTTGTAAAGATTGATTATTCAAAATACAGGGCTACGCGCCCCGTACCCGCACCACTTTAAAAAAAGTGGACAAAACGCAGCACAAAGCGAGTGCAAACAACACAAAACTAACTACAACGGAAGCAAAGCACAATTCAGCACAAAAGACAAATTTATGAAAGGACGAAGCCAAAATGAAGGATATTGCAATTAAAGAAAATCATCTTTATCAAAAAGCATATCGAAACGGTGAAAAGGCACACACAAAGCACCTTTCCATCTACATTTTGCGCGATTGGGGAGCAAAGAAGCAAATGCTTCAGAATCCCGAAAAGAAGTACGTCAATAGAATCGGCCTTTCAGTTTCTAAAAAAATCGGCGGAGCAGTGGTTCGCAACAGAGTCAAGCGCATAATTCGTGCAGGACTTGGCGAAGCAAGAGCGCAAGCGCCTCTCAAAACGGGCTATTTAATCGTTATAGCCGCTAAGGTGGGCGCACACGAGGTGAACAGTAAAATCATCGCTGATGAGATTATTTACGCCCTCAAAAAGCTCAATATGTACAAAGAAATTCCGCAAAGCACAGCTTACGAGGAGCAAAGCAAATGAAAAAAATTTGCATTTGGCTCGTTCGCTTTTACCAAAAGCATCTTTCAAAGCTCAAGGGACAACCAACGTGCCGTTTTCGTCCTTCCTGCTCACAATATTCCATCGACGCGTTTATGGAGTGGGGATTTTTCATCGGAATAGGCCTTACGTTGTGGAGAATACTCCGTTGCAATCCTTTTTCAGCGGGCGGTTATGACCCCGTACCCAAGAGAAAGAAAGAGAAAAAATGACACCGCGGCTCACTTATGAGCAATCCAGCGGTTTACCGAAGTGCTATTCGGTCCATAATTAGATAGCACACAACCCATTATCAAAGAAAGGGAATTAACCATTTTGGTTAATTAAAGCTAAAATTGAAAATGAAAAAGATTTTTAATTCAAGATTTATTAGCATAATTGTTCTTGTTCTTGCATTTTGTGCTATTTTGTCATCCTGCACAGGATCAACAGGTACACAAACAACCGAATTGAAGGTTGAAGGCTTTGACGGTTCAAAGAACCTTTTGGCAAATGATCAGCTCAATTCAATTGCTACAACAATTTACAATAACCAGGAAGCAAGAGATGCTTTCCTTGCTGCTTACCGTGGCTATGACGTTATCGACGGACAGGACACTGATTATTCCGTAGATAAAGGTCCTAACTATGATTTCTTGGAAAAGGTTATTGAAAAGTACACTGACATAGACGTTTCTCTTGAAGATGAAGCACCTGCTGAAACTCCAAATGAGACTCCCAGTGAAACTCCCAATGAGACTCCCAATGAGACTCCCAATGAAGAGCCCACAGAAGGCAATCCTTCTGAAGAAGGAACTCCTGCAGAGGAAACTCCTACAGAAAGCACACCCGTTGTAACAGGCCCCACAAAAGAGGAAAAGCTTGAAAAGTTTAAGGTTGACGTAGACTTGATTTTGAAGGCTATGCAGGTAAATATCAACCTTAATCCCGAGCGCGATATTCTTGGCTACATTCGTTACGGCATCGGTTACTTCCTTGGTTTAATTACAAACACAGTTGGTTTCGGTCACTACCTTATCGGTATTTGCATCTTTGCCATCATCATTGAAATTCTTATGCTTCCTTTTGCTATCAAGCAGCAGAAGAATTCAATCAAGCAGGCAAAGCTTCGTCCTAAGGAAATGGCTATCAGAAACCGTTATAAGGGCAGAAATGACCAGGCTACACAGCAAAAGGTAACTCAGGAAATTCAGGATCTCTATCAAAGAGAGAACTTCAACCCCATGAGTGGTTGTCTTCCCATGCTCATTCAGCTTCCCATCATTATGCTTCTTTACAACATCGTTGTTGACCCCATTACAAACGTTCTTGGCGGTAGTGCGGATCTTGCAAGTGCTCTTAAGGTATTTGCTACAACAAGCAAGGCAGCAGGTGGTCTTGGCATGTCCCTTGGTTCATCCAGCGGTACAATTGAAATTCTTTCACACCTTAAGGCAGCTGATTTCTCAACACTTGAGAACTTCCACCTCTTCTCAAACAGCGGTGCAGTTGCTGATTATATGATTAATATTCAGGGCAACATTCCTTCATTCAGCATTTTCGGAATCAACTTCGGCTTGAATCCCAGCTTGAAGGAAAACTTCTGGCTCCTCATCGTTCCCGTACTCACATTCGTTGTTTACTTCGGCTCTATGAAGATTTCTAAGAAGTTCACATATCAGCCTACACAAAACGAAAACGCTCCCGGCGCAGGCTGTTCCACAAAGATGATGGAATGGTATATGCCCATCATGTCCACAGTATTCTGCTTCATGGTTCCCGGTGCGGTTGGTATTTACTGGGTATTCAGAAGCATCCTTTCTACACTTAAGCAGTTCATTATGAGCAAGGTTATGCCCCTTCCCACATTCACTGAAGAGGACGTTAAGGAAGCTGAACGTGAACTCAATTCAAAGAGACCTCAAAGAAAGAAGAAGAATGCAGAAAATCTTGATCCCGACAGAGAAAGACCTCGTTCACTTCACCACATCGACGACGATGATGAGGAATATATCACATTTGTAGAATAATTATCCACACATTAAGAAAGACGAGAAATATATAAATGAAAAAAGAACTTATACTTTCCGCTAAGACGGTAGAGGACGCCGTTGCTCTTGCAGCAAAGGAATTCAACGTTCCTGCCTCTGAGCTTGAATATAATGTGCTTGAAGAACCCAAAAAAGGTCTCTTCGGCATTGGTGCATCTCCTGCAAAGGTGCAGGTAATTTATGCTCCCTCGGCTATTGACCTCGCAGTTGAATTTGTTGAAACAACACTCAAAAATTTAAAAATCGATGCTGTTGTTACAGTATCCGACACAGAGCTTGGCAAGAGAATTGACGTAAGCGGTGCTGCTGCCGGTATTCTTATCGGTCATCACGGTGAAACACTTGATTCCTTCCAGCATCTTGCAAATCTTGCAGCTAACAGAACTGAGAACAAGAAGAATCCTGTTCCCAAGATTTCCGTTGACATTGAATCATACAGAGCAAAGAGAGAAGAAACACTTCGTTCTCTTGCAAGACGTATGGCTCACAAGGTTGTTAAGTACAAGAGAAGCGTAATGCTTGAGCCCATGAACCCCTACGAGCGCCGTATAATCCACGCAGAGCTTCAAAGCTTTGCAGGGGTTAATACAAACTCTATCGGTTCTGAAAACAACCGTAAGGTAGTTATTTACCTTGACGAAAGCAAGAAATAATGCATAACAATCAAGAGGACTCGCAAGAGTCCTCTTTTTTTGTTTTTGTTGGATAAATTGGGGGTTATAGGGAAGATTGAAAAAGTTAGTTTGCCTTCAAAGCGGACCGTCGAGGTAACGAAGTAGCGCGAGGGTCTTAGAAAACAACACAGTGTGTTGTTTTCCCCCGAGCGTGACCGAGCCGCAGCGAGACCGTCGGTCCCTACAGGGACTGCGCTATTTTTATGGCAAAATTGTAGCCATATTACTATCAAAATGGCTACGAATACACAAAATTTACTTGCAAACTAGTAGGGACCGACGTCCTCGACGGTCCGCTATTTACATAAACTATCTCCACGACAAATCAAAATTTGAAATTAGAATTTATAGATTGAATATAAACTCTTGCCTCCCTCCGAGAGGGAGGTGTCACCGAAGGTGACGGAAGGAGTCTGCGAAACTATTGATAATGTTTTATCATATCGTTTGTAATAGAAATATAATATCTCACTCTCCCCCACCGCCTTCGTCGGAACCCCCTCTCGGAGGGAGTTCCCCATTCAATAAAACTATTCATTAAACAAAATCCCTCTTGATTTTTAATCAAAATTAATTTATAATATAACATATACACGGTGCGTCGAGGACGTCGCCCCCTACAAGTTTAATATCCGAAAGGAATTGAAAAATGAAAGGCTTAAAAACAGTTTACATATGCTCGGAATGTGGTTGCATCTCTCCAAAGTGGCTTGGCAAGTGCAATCAATGTGGCGCGTGGAATTCCCTCGTTGAGGACGTTATCTCCACCACTCCCGAAAAGCCGAGCGAAATAAAGCACAAAACTCTTACGAGTGGCAAAGAAAATACTGCGTTACGCTTTGACGAGGCGGAATTGCCCGATTACATAAGAAGTAACACCCGTCTTTCAGAGCTCGACCGCGTGCTCGGTGGCGGTCTTGTTCACGGCTCGGTTGTGCTGCTTTCCGGTGAACCCGGTATTGGTAAGTCCACTTTACTTATGCAAATCTCCGACGCTCTCGGTGAGAAAAAGAAAGTTTTGTACATTTCGGGTGAGGAATCCACAGGTCAGCTCAAGCTCCGTGCTAAAAGACTTGGCATCGTGGGTAAAAATCTTTTCATTCTTACCGAAACAGAGCTTGATAAGACTCTTGCACAGGTCGAAAAGGTAAAACCCGACGTTATCATCGTTGACTCAATTCAAACGATGTACTCCGATAAAATTTCAAGTGCGCCCGGCACTATCACTCAAATTAAGGAATGCACTCTTGCGTTCATTACCAAGGCAAAAAATGACGGAATTTCAGTAATTTTGGTCGGTCACGTTAACAAGGAAGGCTCAATCGCAGGCCCGAAAATCCTTGAGCACATGGTTGACGCCGTTCTCTACTTTGAGGGCGACCGTCAGCATTCCTACAGAATCATTCGCGCAATGAAAAACCGTTACGGCTCTACCAACGAAATCGGCGTTTTCGAAATGGGAGATGCGGGACTTATTGAGGTTTGCAATCCATCTGAAATGCTCCTTGCTGATAGACCGAAAAATGCCTCGGGCAACTGTGCTCTTTGCACAATTGAAGGCACTCGTCCTTTGATTGCCGAAGTTCAGGCACTCGTTTCTCCCACCGTGTTCCCTGCTCCAAGAAGAACGTCAAACGGAATTGACTATAATCGTTTAAATCTTATTTTGGCAGTACTTGAAAAACGCCTCAATATGCGTTTTTCAGCAAATGATGCATATATCAACGTTATCGGTGGGCTTCGCATCGATGAGCCTGCAAGTGACCTTGCGGTTGCGATGGCACTTATTTCCTCACTTCGCGATAAGATAGTTCCCGATGACCTCATCGCAATCGGTGAGCTTGGTCTTTCGGGCGAGGTAAGAGCCGTTTCAAATCTTGAACAGCGCGTTAAGGAAGCGGCACGCCTTGGCTTTACAAAGGCGGTAGTTCCCTATCGCAACCTCGAAAAGCGCAAAATCGATTGTGGCATTGAGCTCATTCCAATAAAGTCTATCTATGACACCTTAAAGTTGCTTTTAGACTCACAAGATTAATATATAGAAGAAATTTCAAAAAAGCCCTTGACATTGTATTGCTTTTGTGGTAAAATAGCAGTACCTCTGCGAATGGGCTTTTTTGTTATGCCTATTTTTCGCGCTGTCCACAAGGACTTGGCATAATACCATCTCAGAGGGAGGTACACTGACCGAAAAGGTCAAAAAAATTTAAATGGGAGGTGCCGAAAAATGGCTAATGAAGCAAGAGTCAAAATTACTCTCGTTTGCACAGAATGCAAGCAGAGAAACTATGAATCTAAGAAGAACAAGAAGAATGACCCCGACAGACTTGAAATGAACAAGTACTGCAAATTCTGCCGCAAGCACACTCTTCACAAAGAATCTAAATAATTGTAAAGGAGATTATTATGGCAGATTTGGAAAACAAAAAAGCAAATAACCCCGAAACAAAACCTGTGAAGAAAAAAAGCGACAAGCCTTCTCTTTGGAGCAGAATTAAATCTTTTTGCAAAAGCGTAAAAGGTGAGGTTAAAAAGATTTCTTGGTCTCCTTGGTCTGAGGTTAAAAAGAATACTATTGTCGTTGTTGTAGTAATTGTTATTTGTGCAGTTGCTTTATTCATCGTTGACACAGTATTTTCTGAAGGAATCAATTTGCTTGGTTCGCTCAAATAAAGGAGAAACCCCATGAGCGATATCAATGAAATGAATGTCGGCCCGAGATGGTATGTGGCGCACACCTACTCAGGTTATGAAAACAAGGTGAAAACAAGCCTTGAAAAAATTGTTGAGAATCGTGGTCTTGAAGATTTGATCTATGATATTAAAATTCCTGTTCAAATCGTAATCGAAAAGAAAGGTGACCAGGAGATCGAGGTTGAGGAAAAGCTCTTCCCCGGTTACGTTTATATCAAAATGACTATGAACGATGAAAGCTGGCACGCAATTCGCGGTATCACAGGTGTTACAGGATTTGTTGGTCCTGGATCACGTCCTTCCCCTCTTTCAGATGAGGAGGTTGCCGCACTCAATATCGAAGAAAAGAAGGTTAAGCTCAGCTACACAGTTGGCGACAGCGTTGTGGTTGTTGGCGGTCTTTTCGACGGTTACACCGGAACTGTTCAGTCAATTTCAGACGATTCCAACAAGGTTACAGTCCTTGTTAACAGAGGACGCAGAGATATGCCTGTTGAGCTTGATGCAGGTATGATCAAAATTAAAGAAAACTAATCAAGCACTTTTTTATGCGACAACCATTGTCGCGTGGGAGGGAGAAAAATTTTATTACTGAATTCTCCCGCATAAACCACATTGGAGGTATTTTAAAATGGCAAAGAAAGTAATGGGTTACATCAAATTGCAATTGCCCGCAGGTAAAGCTACACCCCAGCCCCCCGTTGGTCCTGCACTTGGTCAGTACGGCGTTGCAATCCCCGTATTCACAAAAGAATTTAACGAAAGAACAAAGAATGACATCGGACTTATCATCCCCGTTGTTATCACAGTTTACGCTGACCGTTCATTCACATTTATTACAAAGACTCCCCCCGCTCCCGTTCTTATTAAGAAGGCTTGTGGCATCGAATCCGGTTCTGCTAAGCCCAATAAGACAAAGGTAGCTCAGCTCACAAAGGAGCAGGTTAGAAAAATCGCTGAAACAAAGATGCCCGACCTTAACGCAGGTTCTATCGAAGCAGCTATGAGCATGGTTGCTGGTACTGCAAGAAGCATGGGTGTTACTGTTGAAGAGTAAGGAGGAGTTTGAAAATGGCTAAATACGGTAAGAAATATTCCGATAGCGCAAAGCTTATCGAAAAGAACAGAACTTATGATCCTTCTGAAGCTCCCGCACTCGTTTGCCAGACTTCTAAGGCTAAATTCGACGAAACAATTGAACTCCACCTTCGCTTAGGTGTTGACTCTCGTCACGCTGACCAGCAGGTTCGTGGTGCAGTAGTACTTCCCAACGGTACAGGTAAGACAGTTAGAACACTTGTATTCGCTAAGGGTGACAAGGCAGATGCTGCAAGAGCAGCAGGTGCTGACTACGTTGGTGAGCTTGATATGGTTGAAAAGATCACAAAAGAAAACTGGTTCGAATTTGACGTTGTTATCGCTTC
>JAZTYY010000075.1:0-16041 GCA_045637205.1 Eubacteriales bacterium
CTCGCTGCGGCTCGGTCACACTCGGGGAAAACAACACACTGTGTTGTTTTTTTAGACCCTCGTGCCACTTCGTTACCCCGACGGTCCACAACGATGGATAAACTGACAGCATCGGGGGGGTCACAAAAATAAAATCAACAGTTTTCGAAATAAAGTTACTTTGCTTTTAAAATGGACCGTCGGGGACGCCGGTCCCTACAAGGTTACAATTATTTGAAAATTGTGTTTGTGCGTACAACTCGCTAAATCCCAATTTCCGTGTTATTTGGCGAGCAGTAAAATCAACAATAAAAACCAAGTTGTATCGTTGGGATTTTCTTGATGAATTACAAGCATAAGACCGATCAAAAGAAGGTCTTCGACTGAAATGTCAGCAAAAATTGAGGGCAAAATTGAATTTTTTTGATTGCTTTCGGAAAAATTTCTTTCAATTTTTGTTGAAAAATCATCGGTCTTTTTTGTTTCCCTTTCGTCACTGGCTTCTTTTATGTAATGCCTCTCGCTCTCGTCAATTACGCGAAAGGTATTTCCACTGTAATTTCGTGGAACGGATATGCTTGGGGAGTGATTTTTGCTATAATACATTTTTGGCTCCTTTATGTTAAATTTTTGAAAATTGCACCCAATCGGCTCATTTTTACAAAGGCGTCAATAAGCTCCCTTCGGTTGCTTGAAAGGTAGGGGCGCACGGCTAAAAGCAGGGCAATTTGCTGCTTTGTGGCAAGGGATTCTTCACATTTATTTGATGAAATTTGTGACAAAATTTGGGGCATTTTTGAAAGAATTTTTTCTGTATCAATATTTTGAAAAGTGGGGGATGAGCTTTCATTATTGCTCTCTTGATTGCCTGTGTCTTCGTTCGAATTATCATTATTTGTTGATAAATCACTATTGGGTGGGGAATCTATACCTATGCTGTTTAAATTCACGTTTGACAATATTGAGGTTATTTTATTGATTGCTTCCGGGTTTGACAGAAGCCCTCCAAGAAGAGAAGAAAGGTCGACTCCTCCTTTGTTTTCTTCGGTGGTGTCACTCATCATTTTTTACCTCCAAATTGTGTTAACAGGCGCGCAATATCGTCTTCACTTGCCATTGATAAAAATGCGCGAATTTTCATCACGTCCGATTTGCCAATGTTCAAATTTTTATCATCGACCCCTGCCTCCTTTGCTATGTCTCGAAGCACGTTTATAAGCTCCTCGTCACTCAAGGTAATGAGTTTTTTTAGAGATTTTTTGTCGAAATTCATAAATTACCTCCATAAAAATTCATAAAATTCATAAAATGTTTTCTCTATAATATTATATGTTGTAAAATAAAATAGTTGACATGAATAGAATATTGTGATAAAATTATAATTAGCGAAATATTTGCTATTTGATTTATATGAAAATGAGGTAAAAAAAATGAAACACTTTTTTATAATGAATCCTGCAGCAGGAAAGGGAACTCGCTTCCACGAGCTTATTGATGAAATTCATAAGGTTTGTGACCGCCGTGACGTTTATTACGCAGTTCATATCACTGAGAGAATTGGCGAGGCAACTGAGTTCGTTAAAAAAATGTGTCAAAATTCAACTGACCTTATGAGATTCTATGCCTGTGGTGGTGACGGCACTATTAAGGAAGTTGCGCAGGGTATGATTGGTTACGATCACGCTCAGCTTGCGATTATTCCTATGGGTACCGGAAATGACTTTGTTAGAAATTTTGATCACCCTGAAAGATTTTTTGATATTGACGCTCAGCTTGACGGAGAAACAAGAAAAATTGACATAATGAAATATAATGACCGATATGCTATCAATCTTATCAATATCGGATTTGACTGTGAAATTGCAAAGCAAGTGGCTTATAACAGAAGAAGTGTGTTTATTCCCAGCAAATTGGCCTATACGGCGGGTATTGCTCAAAAAATAACGTCGCTTGGTTCTGCAACCGTTAAGGGACGAATCTATTTTGATGGCGTTCTTTATAAGGGTGGCGAAGAAAATCAAATTTGCATTTTTGCAAATGGTTCTTTCTACGGCGGTGGCTATCATGCAGCTCCCGCGGCATCCCCCATGGATGGCTTGATTGACTCCTGCGTTGTAAAAAAGGTTAACGTTATGCAGCTTTTAAGCATCATCGGTGACTATAAGGCCGGAACTCATCTTACTAACCCCAAGATTTTCCCCTTCTTTGGATATAAGAAATGTAAGAAGGCTGAAATTATTTTTGACCACCCGACTGATATTAGTGTGGACGGTGAAATTGAAAGAATTAAGCGCAAAATGGAAATTACCGTTTTGAAGGATGCTATTACACTTTCAACTCCAAAGGCTTGTCAGCCCATCCCCATTTCTCCTGCAATTATGAAGGCTGCTAAAAAGCATCACGCAAGAAGCTAATGGCTACAAGGGACGTTTTAATCGTTTCTGATACTCACGGCAGGACCTTGCGCCTAAATGAGCTTATTGAATACAGACAAAGGCTTATTAAGGACGGCGAGCCGCTTGTGTTGATACATCTTGGTGATGGACTTTCCGATTTATTTTCATCCCCACAGTACGAAAATATAATTTCGCACGCGGTTAGGGGAAATTGTGATTATTCCACGAGTGACAGAATGTCACCCTACGGTGAGGAGATGCCGATTTGTCGCGTTATTTACGTTGGTAAATATAAGGTTTTTATGACCCACGGGCATGCGTTCTCTGTGAAGGGTGGATATGAGGAGCTTTGCCGTGAGGCATCAAGTCAGGGCGCGGATATTGTATTATTCGGTCACACACATATGCCCTTGCTTGAATATGTTAATAAAGGAAGCATTAGAGGGGTGGATAGGGATTTGGTTTTGTTCAATCCCGGCTCTCTTTCGGGTATGCTTGACGGCTCGTTTGGGAATTTATCTATTTCCGACGATGGATTTTTGTTTTCCCACGGAAAGTATCACAATATAATTAAAAACAAATAAAAAAACTGCCACACCAATTGGTGTGGCAGTAAATTGTCAAATATTAAAGAGCGTCGCTTGTTTCTTCAGTTTCAAGATTTTCAAGCTCTGTATCATATGCATTCTTGACAGCCTCTTCAAGAAGAGCGCGGAATTCTGCATTGATGGGGTGAACGATGTCACGATAAGTACCGTCGGGATTTTGGCGGCTGGGCATTACGATGAAATATTTTTCCTTTGCATATATTACCTTAATATCGTGAACTACAAGCTGATGGTCGAAGGTTACTGAAGCAATTGCCTTCATGGGGCCTTCTGTAAATGTTTTTCTAATTTTGATATCTGTAATTTTCATATTGTTCTCCTTATTTTGTGGAATGATATCGATTTTGGCACTATGCTATATATCTTACACATAATTTGTGAAGATTATTCAAATCAGAGTTTATTAATTTAGAAACATTTTGTGAACAACTAAAAACTTTTTATGAACATTTTGATTTTTTCAAGTGAAAGGATAGATTATGGCTACTCCCAATACTCATTATGGAGTTGAAAATATACATGCAATGCTGCAAAATTGCAAAAGTATATATTTTATAGGCATTGGTGGAATAAATATGTCATCTCTTGCTCACATTTCCCGTTTGCGCGGTTTTCGTGTCGGTGGATCTGACAGGGAAAAGACAACATTGACCGAGCGCCTTAAGGCCGAGGGCATTGAAATTTACTACGGGCACGCGTCCGAAAACGTTGAAAGCTATGATGCAGTGGTTTACACTGTTGCAATATCCCCTGATAATCCCGAATACGTAAGGGCGCTTGAGAGGGGAATTCCTTGCATTTCCCGTGCTGACTATCTTGGATATTTGATGCTTGGATACGAAAATAGAATAGGTGTTTCGGGAATGCACGGCAAAAGTACCTGCACTTCAATGTGTGCAAGTGTGTTTATGGAGGCCGATGGTGACCCCACTGTTCTTTCAGGTGCTGAGCTTGATGCCATGGGTGGAGCTTATCGCATAGGTCACAGTGAGAATTTCATCTTTGAGGCGTGCGAATATATGGATTCCTTCCTTGATTTTAACCCCTCGACTGCAATTATTTTGAATATTGAGCTTGACCACGTTGATTATTTTGAAAATATTGAACAGGTTTGCAATTCTTACACTCAGTTTGCCTCAATTACGGGTGAAAAGGGTAGGGTAATTGTAAATATTGATAATGAGTATATCCCCTCAGTTCTTTGTGGATATGAGGGTGAGGTAATCACCTTTGGTGTTATTACAAGAAGTGCGGATTATACGGCTATCAACATCAGATATCCTCACGGATATGCAGAATTTGACGTTATGTACAAGGGTGAGTACGTTACACACGTTAAGCTTTCGGTTACAGGTGAACACAACGTATACAATGCACTTGCGGCATTTGTTGCAGGTCACGTTTCGGGGCTTGATCCTGAAAAAATAGTTCGCGGACTTGCCAAATTCCACGGAGCTAAGCGCCGAATGGAATACAAGGGTACGGTAAATGGTGCGCTTGTTTATGACGATTACGGTCACCATCCAACTGAGGTTGCAACTACTCTTGACGGTGTAAAGAAGCGCGACGACGTTCAAAGGCTTTTCTGCGTTTTCCAGCCTCACACATATACAAGAACCTATGCTCTTATGGATGACTTTGCAAAGAGCTTTGATTCTGTTGAGCAGGTGTATATTGCGGATATTTATCCCGCGCGAGAGACTGACAATCTTGGTATAAGTGGAAAGACTCTTGCAATTCGTATAGGGGATAAGGCTGAATATATCTCGGGCTTTGAAAATTTGGCAAATGAAATAAATTCAAATCTTATGGAGGGTGACGTGCTCGTTGTCATGGGTGCGGGCGATATCTATAAGTTGTTTAATTATTTGAAGTTTGATGAATAGATAGTTTTCTTTAAGGGACGCTCAAGCCGCTTGGCTCTTCTTTTTGAAAAAAGAAGCAAAAACAATAGCCTCGGTTTGTGTTGACTTTTCGTAAATTTTCGAGAATTTCTAACGAAATCCTCGGTTTTGAACTAAAATTCCAATCTTACAAGCATGCTTGACGATTGGAATTTCACTCCAAAACCACGAAAATCCCTCTTTCAGAGTGATTTTCTAAAATTTACTTTGCTAAAGCATAGACATTTAGATAGAGATATGTCTATGATTAAAAGTAGCAAACAACACAATTTGCGCGAAATTAATTTAATAAGTGCTTTTAATAAAAAGGTTTGGGGGTTATAGGGGGAATTTCCTCAAAATTCCCCCTATATTCCAAATAAACTAATTTTAAGGATATAAAAATGAAAGAAAGACAAAAACACATTAGAAACTTTTCAATAATTGCTCACATTGACCACGGAAAGAGCACGCTTGCAGATAGAATTCTTGAGGCAACGCAGACTCTTACAAAGCGTGAAATGGAAGAGCAGGTGCTTGATAATATGGATCTCGAAAAGGAGAGAGGTATTACCATCAAGGCGCGTGCGGTAAAATTGGATTATACTGCACCCGACGGTGAACAGTACGTTCTCAATCTTATCGACACTCCCGGTCACGTTGACTTTAACTATGAGGTATCACGTTCACTTAATGCGTGTGAGGGTGCTCTTTTGGTTGTTGACGCAACACAGGGAATTGAGGCACAAACTCTTGCAAATGCATATTTGGCGGTTGATGCTAATCTTGAAATCGTACCTGTTATAAATAAAATAGACCTGCCAAGTGCTGATATTCAGCGCTGCCGTGATGAGATTGAGGATATTATCGGTATTGAAGCGCAGGAATGCCCTGCCGTTTCAGCAAAGACAGGACTTAATATTCAATCCGTACTTGATGCGGTTGTCGACCTTATTCCTGCTCCTCAAGGTGACGAAAATGCTCCTCTTAAGGCGCTTCTTTTCGACTCATATTACGACTCATATCTCGGAGTTGTGGTTTACGTTAAAATCATCGATGGCTCACTTAAGGTTGGTGACAAAATTAAGATGATGAGCGCAGGTCAGACCTACGACGTTGTTGACGTTGGCACAATGGAGCCCTTTGGATTAAAGAGCACGGGTGAGCTCAAGTCCGGTGAGGTAGGTTACTTTACAGCTTCAATTAAGAGTGTAGGCGACACAAGAATTGGTGATACAATTACTCTTGTGGATAATCCAACAAAAGAGGCACTCCCCGGCTTTAAGGCAGCTCAGCCCATGGTTTATGCAGGTATTTATCCTGCTGATGGATCACGCTATGGTGACCTTCGTGATGCACTTGAAAAGCTCAAGCTCAACGATGCCGCACTTACCTTTGAACCCGAAACCTCAATTGCCTTGGGATTCGGCTTCCGTTGTGGTTTTCTTGGGTTGCTTCATATGGAAATTATTGAAGAAAGACTTGAGAGAGAATTCAATCTCGACCTTATTACCACAGCACCAAGTGTTATTTATCGAGTAAAGAAGAGAAGCGGTGATGAGGTTATGGTTGACAACCCCTCAAACTATCCTTCTCCCGATGAGATTGAGGCGGCTTACGAGCCCCTTGTTAAGGCGTCTATTATCACACCCACCGAATACGTTGGTGGTCTTATGGATCTTTGCCAAGACAGACGCGGTATCTTTATTGATATGAAATACATCGACACAACCCGTGTTGAATTGCACTATAAACTGCCCTTGAATGAAATTATTTACGATTTCTTTGATGCGCTCAAGAGCCGTTCCCGTGGATATGCGTCCCTTGACTATGAGCTTGATGAATACAACAAGAGTGATCTTGTTAAGCTTGATTTCTTACTTAACGGTGATCAGGTTGACGCGCTTTCATTCATCGTTCATGAGGAAAAGGCATACTCTCGTGCAAGAAGAATTGCTGAAAAGTTGAAGGAGAATATTCCGCGTCAGCTTTTCGAGGTTCCGATTCAGGCAGCTATTGGTTCAAAGATTATTGCGCGTGAAACCGTTAAGGCGATGAGAAAAGACGTTCTTGCAAAGTGCTATGGCGGTGACATTACTCGTAAGAAAAAGCTTCTTGAAAAACAGAAGGAAGGTAAAAAGAAGATGCGCCAGCTCGGATCAGTTCAGGTATCTCCTGAGGCATTCATGGCGGTTCTTAAGCTTGATGACAATGATTAATATTATCAAAAATAATGAAAAAGCCCCAAGAAAATTGGGGCTTTACATACATATTCCTTTTTGCAGGACAAAATGTCTTTATTGCGATTTTTGCTCATTTGTAAGCAGGGACGAAGATAAGCGCGAGGAATACGTTTGTGCTCTTATAAATGAAATTAAAGCGCGTGGAACGAAGGAATATTTGGTGGACACCATATATTTCGGAGGTGGAACTCCATCACTTTTAAGCAGTGAGCAGATCGGCAGGATTTTATCTTGTATAAAAGAAAATTTTGCCGTTTGTGAGGACGTTGAAATTACTCTTGAGTGCAATCCGATGACTCACCTTGAGGATGGGAAAGAGTATTTTTGGGCGCTTAGAAATCTTGGAGTTAATAGATTGTCCTTAGGAATTCAAAGTGCAGTTGATAGTGAGCTGAAGCTTATAGGCAGGCGCCACAGCTTCAAGGAGGCTAAAAAGACCTTTTTGGATGCGCGCGGATCGGGGTTTGATAACATTAGTGTTGATTTGATGTTTGGAATTCCGTCGCAAAGCGTCGAAAGCCTTGAATACTCACTTAAAGAAATAATCAATCTTGGCGCTGAGCATATATCAATTTACTCATTGCAATTAGAGGAGGGGACACCTCTCTACAAAATGCAAAACAAATATGATTTAGCCGACGATGACACGGTTGCCGATATGCAAAGCGCGATTAATATTGCGATGATGAGAGCAGGATATTTCCATTATGAAATAAGCAACTATGCAAAGGTGGGAAGGGAAAGCAGGCACAATTCAAAATATTGGAGGCTTGATGAATATCTTGGCTTGGGAGTTGCCGCGCACTCCGATTTTGGAGGAGAAAGAATGGAAAACACTTGTGATATGGAGGCATATTTAAGGGGTGAATATTTTTCCTGTGGCAAAAAAATCGGCGCGCTTGAAAGAGAAGTGGAATTTATAATGCTTGGGCTTAGAATGAGTGAGGGCATTTCAAAATCCGATTTTTCAAGTCTCTTTGGCATTGATTTTGATGAAAAATACGGTGAAAAGATTAGTAATTTGAATCAATTTTTCTCCACAAAAGGCACCGACGAGCGCGTTGCATTAAATGAGCACGGCTTTGAAGTCAGCAATATGCTACTTGCACAAATTTTGGATTTTGATTATTAATCTATTGACAAATCGGAATAAATTTAGTAAAATGAAGTTACAATAATAAAGGAGATTAAATCATGGAAGATAAAAATCAGGAATTAGAGCTTGTTACTCTTGGCAATGACCAGGGTGACGTTTTTGAAATGGCAATCGTTGATGAAATCGAAATTGAGGGCGTTCAATACTATATCGTTGTTGAATTGAAGGAAATCAACAATGAGGCTTGCGAATATGAAATCATTAAGGAAATTGAAGAAAATGGTGAAAAGATAATCGTGAGCGTTGATGACGAAGAGGAATTCAACATGGTTGCTGATTGCTATGACGAAATGGTTGCATCAGAAATCGATTACGATGCATAAAATTAATTAAGTTAATATATCCTGCGCAATTTGTGATGTCGGGTCGATTGAACCTACACTCGATTAAAGGAGTCCGAAATAAATTCGGTGTTGGTTTGCAGACCTCCCGCGCTTTTCCGGTTGACTTGTCCCGCAAAAGACTGCGGACGTTGGGAGCAGTAAAGACAACGATAGGACACCGCCCTGAACTACAGGGTTCTATGTTTCTCGGCACACGGTTGGGTGGGGATGCAAAAAGCACTTGCAAAAGCAAGTGCTTTTTTGTTTTTGAATTTTGTGTTGATTTTGATTTGTTAATGTGATATAATTGCTTTAATAAATAATTTAGTGAGGTTTTTATGAATATTATTGAAAACAAAGAAAGATTTATAAGTATTTATAAGCAATATATAAAGAGAGAGGGAGCTGACCGTTTGCTTGACTATCTTTGCGCAAGTGATTTCTTTTCAGCGCCTGCATCAACTCGTTTCCACGGCTCATACCCCGGTGGACTTTGTGAGCATAGCTTGAACGTTTATGATTGCTTAAAGGATATTATGGAGCGCCCCCGTATGAAAGAGGTTTACGGTGTGGATTATTATTCCGATGAAAGCATTGCTATCGTGTCACTTCTTCACGATTTGTGCAAGGTCGATTTTTACGTTGAAAGCACAAGAAACGTAAAGGAAAACGGTGTGTGGAAAAGTGTTCCTTTCTATAGTATTGATGATAAGCTCCCATACGGACACGGTGAAAAGAGCGTTTACATTGTTTCAGGCTTTATGCGTCTTACCCGTGATGAGGCGTTTGCAATTCGTTATCACATGGGCTTTTCAGACGTTACTCCACAGGAGATGAATAACGTTAGCAAGGCATTTGAAATGTTCCCACTTGCATTTGCCGTTAGTGTTGCCGATATGGAGGCTTCATATTTCCTTGAGGGAAGCAAGGAGTAATTTATGAAAAAGATTGTAAGTTTAATTTTGATTATAGTTGCTATGTTATCACTTGTATCTTGTGAAGAGGCTCTTGGTGAGATTATGCTTCAAGTTGCTTTGTCAGATAAAAGTGATAAAACCGAAATTGAGGGTGGTTACTTGCATTGGGAAGAGGTTGAAGGTGGATATGAACTCTCAAGCGCTACTATAGTGGTAAATAAAAAGAAATTTACCACCTTTGAAATACCTAGTGAGTTTAACGGCAAGCCGGTTGTGTCTATCGGCAATGCTGCTTTCTTTGGATGGAGTGACCTTGAAGCTATAACTATTCCCGATACCGTTACACGTATTGGTGACGGAGCGTTTGCTTTTTGCTCTTCTCTTAAGAGTATTGTGATACCAGATTCCGTTACATACTTGGGTGAAGAGGTGTTTAAAGGCTGTGGTAGCCTTGAAAACGTAACCTTCCCCGAAGAAATTACAGTTCTTAAAAGCAATATGTTCGAATTGGGCGCTTTTTCAATGACTATCAAGTTTGGTTCTAAATTGGAAGTAATTGAAGATAGAGCATTTGGAGGAGGTGCCACAATATACGTGGGTAAATCTTTGAAAAAGATTTACTATACAGCATTCAGCGGTTCTGGGGCAATTAGATTTGACGGAACAATGGAAGAATGGATGCAGGTTGAAAGACTTGTAGGAGAACGCGAAGAGGAAGAATCTGATTTCTATAGTATATTTATTTATTGTACGGATGGAACGATGATGAAATCCAATACTATAGATTATTGGGTAGTTCCAGAGGACTTTTTTGATTGGGATTGATTAATAAAAAGCACCAGCCTTGAGTGGTTGGTGCTTTTTTTATGCAAAAATGCAAAAAACATAAAATTTTCTTTTTAAAATGGCACCCTGTGGCACCTTTTGGCACCTTTTGGCACCTTTTTTTTGTGTATAATGCGCTCGTACGAATGAAACAGGAGTTGAAATTCATACACGGACGAAAAAATTCAAAAGGGGGGATTGATAGGATGAAAAGATAAACGCAGCAAAAATCCTTTGGTCGAGCTTAAAAGAATTTGCAATAAGGGAGAGATTGTTCCTCTTGCTGAGGAGTATGTTAAAAATTGCAAATCCAACGTTAACGTGGTTGAGAGCAAGGGTGGACGTGAAAAACGGGTTGAAAGATTTCCAAATCTTGCAGGCTTTGCAAGAAGCCTTGGAGTCGGTGTGTCGGATATCAAAAATATAGAGGCTAAGTGGCCGGGGTATTATGGTGCTTTGCTTGCGATTTTTGAGGATGAGGCACTTAACTCGGATAAAAACGCGACCATTCTAAATGCCTATATCAAGGAGCGCTTAAATTTCGGAGAGAAAAAAGAGAGCGGCGCTACCTTGCCGATGGGTGACGTTCAGCTTGTTTTCGAGCACGATATTGAGGAGGACGGGGGATGAGTAAGAAACGCATAATAAAAATTCCGGGCAAGCCCAGTGCAAAGCAAAAGGAATTTTTCTCCTCACGTTCCAAGTATACGGCATACGGCGGAGCAAGAGGAGGGGGAAAAAGCTGGGCGTTGAGGCGCAAGCTTGTTGGCCTTTGCTTAAAATATGCAGGGATTAGGTGCTTGCTTATAAGACGCAGCTTGGGTGAAATCAAATCCAATCATCTTGTGCCGATGCTAAAGGAATACGGTGAGATACTTGGCTATTGTGAAAGTGAAAGAGCAATCTCATTTCAAAACGGAAGCAAAATCTTTTTTGGATATTGCTCTTGCGATCGTGACGTTTTGCGATATCAGGGGCAGGAGTATGACGTTATTGCCATTGATGAGGCAACACAGCTGAGTGAATATCAGTTTTCAATTTTTCGCGCCTCACTTCGCGGAGTAAACGATTTTCCAAAGCGCATTTATCTGACCTGCAATCCTGGTGGCATAGGACATTCATGGGTTAAGAGATTATTCATAGACAGAGATTTTCACGAAAATGAAGATCCGATGGAATATAGATTTATTCCTGCGCTTGTTTATGATAATGAGGTTTTGCTCAGCAGTGATCCCTCGTACATTGCCCAGTTAAAGGCATTGCCCACAAGGCTTCGGGATGCTTGGCTAAACGGAAGATGGGACGTATTTGAGGGGCAATTCTTCTCTGAATTCAACGAGGAGCTTCACGTAATTGATGCGCACGTTATTCCAAAAAACATAGGGCGCTTTATTGCATTCGATTACGGCTTTGATATGCTTGCGGTATTGCTTTTGGCAAAAGACACAAACGGCAATATCTACGTTGAAAGGGAGCTTTGCAAGCCCAATCTTACGTTGGGTGAGGCGGCGCAGGAGATTGTAAGATTTATTTCTAACACCTCGGTTGAATATGCCGTGGCATCACCCGACCTTTGGAACAGACGGCAGGATAGTGGCAAAAGTGGTGTTGAAATTATGCAATCGGTTTATGGAATGCCACAAATGGTGGCTGCTGACGATAGAAGAATTCCGGGCTGGCGCGCACTTAAGGAATATCTTTCTCAAAGAGAGGATAAGCCAAGGCTTTATATTTGTAAAGAATGTCATGAGCTTATTTATTCCATGGAATCCTTGCTTTGCGACAAAAATCGAATTGAGGATGCCGCAAATGAGCCACACTCCATTACCCATGCACCTGAGGCACTTAGATATGCCGTGATGAGTCGATATGAATACGTTGAGTCAGGGTACAACGATTTGCCTTTTAGCTTTATGAAGAAAAAAACGTCCGTTTCAAGTTTTTTAAATGACTAATTCATTCGTACAAATTTATAGAAAGGAAAATGCTAAAAATGAACGATTCATTGAGCAAAACCTGGCTTCAATATGAGGCAGGGAAAAACTACAAAAGACGAATCGGACTCTATCGCACAGCAAGGGAAAACGAGCGATTTTATCGTGGAGATCAATGGCAAATGATTGAATCGGGAAGTCTTCCCAAGCCCGTATTTAACGTTGTGAAGCGTGTGGTGGATTATCTTGTTTGCTCGATTGTTCCCGAAAAGGTGGATATTTCGTATTCGGATGAGAATATTCCGTATTTGAATGATGCAAGCTCCTCCAAAAAGGCTTGCAAAATTCTTGGTGACAATGCAAGATACCGTTGGGAAAAATCCAAAATGGATGCAAAGCTTTACAAAATCGTATCCGATGCTGCCCTCAGCGGTGACGGTGTTCTTTATTGCTATTGGAAAAACGATACGGTGGGTGATGGAAGATACGTTGGTGACATCGAAACCGACGTAATTGATAATGTCAACGTTTTCGTTGCTGACGTCAACAAAAACGATATTCAATCACAGGATTATATCATTCTTTCAGGAAGGGCAAGCGTGCTTTCTTTAAGACGAGAGGCAAGGGCAAACGGTGTTTCTGACAAAGAGGCTTTGAAAATCGTTGCCGATACCGCTGATGATTTGGATCGCTCAAGTGATTACGGCTTTGCTGAGCTTGAGGGCGCGGATGAGGAAAAGGCAACCTATCTTATCAAGTTTTGGAGAGAGGATGGCAAGGTTTGCTTTGAAAAAAGCACAAGAAACTGTGTGATTAACAGAGTGAAAACACCTTGTACAATGTACCCGGTTGCATATTTTAACTGGCAACCCACGAAAAATTGCTTTCACGGAGCAAGTGTTGTTTCCGGAATGATAACCAATCAAAAATACATCAATCGCGCTTACGCGATGGTGATGAAGCATATGAGTGACACTGCGTTTTCAAAGGTTATTTACGACAAAAGTAAGATTCCCGAATGGTCAAACGAGGTCGGGGAGGCAATTGCAGCCGTAGGCACGGCAAACGTATCGGATGCGGTAAGCGTTTTGGGTACGGGAAAATTGCAGGAGGACTACCTTGAATTTCTTCAAAGCGTGGTTGCGAGCACCAAGGAGATGAATGGTGCAACCGAGACTGCTCTTGGTAACGTAACTCCACAAAACACAAGTGCTATCTTGGCTATTCAGGCTGCCTCACAAATTCCCTTGAAGCGTGTAAGAAGTGCTCTTTATCAGTGCATTGAGGACCTTGCAAATATTTGGGCAGATATGGTGCTTTCTTATTTTGCTAAGGATAGACTTGTCCCCATGCTTTGCGAGGGTGAATATTCGTCTGACAATACGCTTTTCAACGTGGAAATCACAAGAGCAAGTGCCATGGTTAAGGTTACTGATGCCAGCACCTATAATTCGGCAATAAGCATTAGTATTCTTGACAAGCTTCTCGAAAATGGATACATTACTGTGGAGCAGTATCTTGAAAAAATACCAAATTTGCATTTTGAAAATTTGAATATGAGGGGAGAAAGCGCTGATGAGTGATTTTGAAGAAAACGTAAACGTCGAAGAAGCCTGTGAAAGCACCGAGGATTTAGTACTCGAAGATGAAGTAAGCGCTGACGAGCTTACCCTGCTTAGAAACGAGCTCGAGCTTTTGAGGGAGGAGCTTCGTTTAAGGGATGAAAAAGAAACGGCCAGCTCGCGAATTTTAAAGGAAATTACCGAATTTGAGGAGTATTTCCCCGAGGTTGACATTCACCAAATCCCAAGTGAGATTTGGGAGCAGGTAAGAAAGGGAGCATCCTTATCGGCTTCCTTTGCCCTAAGCTTAAGAAGGCTTGAAATCGAAAAAAAGAAAACGAGCGATTTTAATGAAAAGAATCGCCGCATGAGTGCAGGATCATTGATTCAAGGAGAGGGAGAGAAATATTATTCACCCTCCGAGGTAAAGAAAATGACACCTGCGCAGGTTAAATTACATTATGACGACATTTTAGAATCAATGCGTCATTGGAACTAAAAAATATTTATAAAAAGAAAGGATTAAAAATTTATGGCTATTATTAATTTTATTTCAACAGTATGGAGTGAAAATCTCTTGAAGCAACTTGACAAGAAGTATATCGGTGTTCTCAATTGTAACAGAGAATATGAGGGCGAGATTAAGAATCAGGGCTCAATCGTTAAAATTTGTGGCGTGGGTGACGTAACTGTTTCCGACTACACAAAGAATGCTGATATGAGTGCTCCCGAAACTCTTTCCGATACAGCAAGAATGCTTAACATTAACCAGGCAAAGTACTTCAATTTCCAAATTGATGACGTTGACAGAGCACAGTCCAACCCTAAGCTTATGGATGCAGCAATGAAAAAGGCTGCGGCGGCACTTGCGAATACAGCCGATGCGCACATTTACTCTTTGTACACCGAGAGTGGCTACAGTGTTACTGAGGATACACCCACAGGTGAAAATATTGTAAATCATATCATCGACCTTAAAACCGAGTTGATGAGAGCTGACGTTATGGACGCTGATGACGTTGTAGTTGAGGTCTCCCCTGCGGTTGCAGCTGAGATTCTCAAGGCAAAGATTGACCTTGGTACAAACAATTACGATGCTTTGGAAACCGGTCTTCTTGGTAAGATTGCAGGCTGCAAGGTTTACGTTTCCAATAACATTGTTATTGATGAGAACGACTATCACAAGTGCTTTGTTCGTACAAAGCGTGCAATTGCATTTGCTGAACAGATTTCTGAGGTTGAGGCATATCGTCCCGAAAAGAGATTTGCCGATGCTGTTAAGGGCCTTCACCTTTATGGTGCAAAGGTTGTTTACCCTCAGGAATTTATGTTGCTTAATATTAAGCTTGCATAATTAAACTATGGCAGCGGTTGAATGTAGAGATATTTTCAACGCGGTATATACGTACGTAAAGGGTAGCTATATCAACAGCTTGTATTCAAGCAAAATCAAAAGTCGCACGTCAAATGATAATGTTGACGAGGATGAAACTCTTCAAAAAACGAAGGTTACTGAAACCTCAAGTGAAAGCAGCGTTAATAAAAGGGATGTAAAGGAAACAACTATCGAAACGATAAGTGAATCCGTTGATAGAATGATGGAGGAGGACGTTGCCGATAGAATCAGAATGGATCTTGATGAAAAGTTTCCGTTTGCAATTGCTGCGGTTTGTTCAAATCTTGCGACAATTGACGTTGAGTATAGAAGATTTAAGGACTATGATGAGCAGCCGGAGTTTTCGGAATACGTAATCGAAACCTCGGATGACTTTCCACTTTGCGACAGATTTGTTTTCCCTGCGATTATGTACGTGAGTTCTATGATGCTTATAGATATTGACGAAAAAATGAGTGACGAGTTTTATGACAAATATGCCACCTCGATATCTAAAATTATTTCTGAAATACCATATCAGCAGCTTAGAACAGTTGAAAAATATCCGTATTGAGAGAAAAACCCGACGCTTTTGCGTCGGGTTTTTGGTTTTTAAAAAAATTTTCAAAAAATATAAAAAAATGCTTGACAAGACTTTTTTCTTGTGATATAATAACTCCGTTGTTGAGATATCAATGAATGGAAGCATAGCTCAGTTGGGAGAGCATCTGCCTTACAAGCAGAGGGTCATAGGTTCGAGCCCTATTGTTTCCACCATTTTTTATAATCAAGGCAAAAGCCTTGGTGTAGGAACATGAATGCGGGATACCGCATTTATTC
>JAZTYY010000076.1:0-4017 GCA_045637205.1 Eubacteriales bacterium
TTTTCAACTTCTTGGCCCACAGAACGACATGGCTACGATCCGACTTATCATCTACATGAAGGCCGAAAAAGGTGATTCTGTGGCAGAGGTGGCTATGCAGTATAACGATAGCTACAACGAGGTGCTTATCTCCTTTGCCAACAATATGTCCACCATTGAGGGTGGAACGCACGAAACCGGCTTTAAAACCGCTCTTACAAGAGCTATAAACGATTACGCAAGAAAAACGGGCGTAATTAAGGGTGACGATAAGGGTCTTTCGGGCGAGGATGTAAGAGAAGGTCTTGTTGCAATAATCTCTGTTAAGCTAACCGATGCACAGTTTGAGTCACAGACAAAGGCAAAGCTTGGTAATAGCGAGGTTAGAACGCTTGTAGAGGGTATCGTGAACGCGAAGCTCTCTGAATACTTTGAGGAAAATCCATCCGTTGCTAAGAATATACTTGACAAGGCACTTGCGGCATCTCGCGCAAGAGAAGCAGCAAGAAAGGCAAGGGAGCTTACAAGACGTAAGGGCGTGCTTGGTGGCTCAACACTTCCCGGCAAGCTTCGTGACTGCCAGGAAAGAAGAATTGAGGTTACTGAGCTCTATCTCGTAGAAGGAGATTCCGCGGGCGGTTCAGCTACACAGGGTAGAAACTCTAAATTCCAAGCTATTTTACCCCTTCGCGGTAAGGTTCTTAACGTTGAAAAGACAAGAATTGACAAGGTTTATTCCAACCAGTCACTCATTCCCATTATCCAGGCGCTTGGATGCGGTATTGGTGAGGAATTTGATATTGCTAAGCTCCGTTACGGTAAGATAGTAATTATGGCCGATGCCGACGTTGACGGATCTCACATCAGAATTCTTCTTCTTACCTTCTTCTTCCGTCATATGCGCCAGCTCATTGACGATGGACACATCTATCTTGCACAGCCCCCTCTTTACAGAGTTTATAAGCGCGGTGTTAAGAATGCGCAGGAATACTATGCATTCTCCGATGCAGAAAGAGATAAATATATTGAAATGCTTGGCGGTCACAACGTAGAAGCCGACCGTTATAAAGGTCTTGGTGAAATGGATGCTGAGCAGCTTTGGGAAACAACAATGAATCCCGAAACAAGAACACTTCTTAAGGTTACAACCGAGGATGCAGCGGCATGTGACGCTATGTTCTCACTCCTCATGGGTGATAAGGTTGAGCCAAGACGTGAATTCATTGAGCAAAATGCAAAATTTGCTGAAAATCTTGACATTTAAGGAAAGGAGAGTTTAACATGGAAAAGAATTTAAACCACGACAACGAAAGAATTGAATTTCCCGAACAAAAAATAGTTGACGTTGAAATGAAACGCGAAGTTGAACGCTCCTTTATCGAATATTCAATGTCCGTTATTGCCGCGCGTGCTCTCCCCGATGTGCGTGACGGTATGAAGCCCGGGCAGAGAAGAATTCTTTACGCTATGTATGAGGACCATCTTACAAGTGATAAGCCCTTCCGCAAGTCAGCTACCACAGTAGGTAACGTTCTTGGACGTTATCATCCCCACGGTGACGCGGCTGTTTACGGAACAATGGTTCGTATGGCGCAAAACTTCTCATATAGATACACACTTGTTGAGGGCCACGGTAACTTCGGTTCAGTTGACGGTGACGGCGCTGCTGCTTACCGTTACACAGAGGCGCGTCTTTCAAAGATTTCAGACGAGCTTATGCGCGATCTTGACAAGAACGTTGTTGTAATGACAAAGAACTTCGATAACCGTCTTGATGAGCCCACAGTATTGCCTGCGCGCTTCCCCAACTTGCTTGTAAACGGCTCAGTTGGTATTGCGGTAGGTATGGCTACAAGCATTCCCACACACAATTTGGGTGAGGTTATTGACGGTACGATCTATAGAATGGATAACCCCGAATGCACAGTTGAGGAGTTGATGGAATTCATTAAGGGCCCCGACTTCCCCACAGGTGCAACAATTTACGGTGTAAACGGCATTATTGAGGCCTATAAGACAGGTAGAGGCCGTATCGTAGTTCGTGCAAAGGCACAAATTGAAGAAGAAAACAGACGCATCATCTTCACTGAGATTCCCTATATGGTTAATAAGTCCACTCTTTGCGAAAGCATTGGTAACCTTGTTAACGAAAAGAGAATAGAGGGAATTACCGACATCCGTGACGAGTCCGGCAGAGCAGGTATGAGAATCGTTATCGAATACCGTCGTGATGCTAATGCGCAGGTTATTCTTAATCAGCTTTATAAATTTACACAGCTTCAAGAAACGTTTGCGGCAAATATGCTGGCGCTTGTAAATAACGAGCCCAAGACTCTCTCTTTGCCTCAAATTCTTGATCACTATATTAGCCACCAAGAAAGCGTTATCATGAGAAGAACACAGTTCGATCTTGATAAGGCACTTGCTCGTCAGCATATTCTTGAGGGCTATAAGATTGCCAACGATAACATTGATGAAATCGTTGAGCTTATGAAGACATCTAAGTCGATCCCCGATTCAAAGGAAAGATTGATGGAAAGATACGGCCTTTCTGAAATTCAGGCACAGGCTATAGTTGAAATGACACTTGGTCGTCTTACAGGACTTGAGCGACAAAAGATTGAAGACGAGCTTGCGCGTCTTGCAGCTCTTATTGCCGACCTTCGTGATATTCTTGCTAACCCCCATAGAGTTAGAGAAATCATCAAGGGTGAAATGCTTGAAATTAAGAGAAAGTTTGCCGACGAAAGAAGAACTGAAATCGTTCCCGCTGAGGACGACATCCTTCTTGAAGACCTTATTGAGCGTCACGAGTGCGTAATCACACTCACACACGCAGGATATATTAAGCGTCAGCCTGCTGATACCTACTCTGCTCAAAATAGAGGTGGTAAGGGTATTATCGGTATGACAACCAAGGAAGAGGACTTCATTGAAAAGGTTGTTGGAGTTCATTCTCACTCATATTTGATGTTCTTTACCAATATCGGTAAGGTGCATATGAGAAAGGCATATCAGATTCCTGAGGCATCAAGAACTGCAAAGGGAACTTATATGACGAATATCATCGAGCTTGAGGACGGTGAAAAGATTACAGCAATGATTTCCGTTCCCGAATTCAATGAAACTGATTATCTCATCATGGTTACAAAGCAGGGTGTTGTTAAAAAGACTCTCCTCTCTGAATACGAATATCAGAGAAAGGGTGGTAAAAAGGCACTCAATCTTGATGAGGGAGATGAGCTTGTGTTCGTAATGCGCACACAGGGTAACAGTGGTCTTGTTCTTGCAACAAAGAATGGCTCTGCAGTTAGATTTGATGAAAAGAACGTTCGAGCAATGGGACGTGTTGCGCGTGGTGTAAGAGGTATTAAGCTTCGTGAAGGTGACTACGTTTGCGGCGTTGCTGTTGTTGACGAAACAAAGAAGCTTATTACTATTACTGAAAACGGCTTTGGTAAGAAGACAGAGTTCTCTGACTTCCGTGAAATGAAGAACCGTGGTGGCATGGGTATCGTTTGTCATAACCTTAACGAAAAGACAGGACTTTTGGCAGGTATCTCCGTTGTTGATGACGATAACGATATTATGATGATTACCGACCAAGGTCAAATGATACGTATTCGTGTTTCCGACGTACCCACTTATTCAAGAAGTGCGCGTGGTGTAATTGTAATGCGACTTGCTGACGATCAGCACATTGTTAACTTCACAAAGGTTGCGAAGGAAGAACCCGAGGAAGAGGTTGCCCCCGAAGTAGAAGCTGTAGAAGGTGAAACAGTTGAAACGATTGAAGAAATCGTGGAAAACGAAGAAACAGTTGAAACACCTGCTGAAGAATAAATAAAAAAACAAAAGGACTTAAACTTAGTTTAAGTCCTTTTTTACGTTCAAAATTTGATTTATTGGTTAGTTTGAAATGCGAAAATAGGCTCCCTCCGAGAGGGGGCTCCCGACGAAGTCGGGTGGAGGAGAGTGCGAGATTTTATCGTTATTACTCGTGATATGAAGAGATATTTTCTATAATTTCGCAGGCTC
>JAZTYY010000077.1:0-3740 GCA_045637205.1 Eubacteriales bacterium
TCGACGCCACAAAGTGTCGTGAGCGTAATGAATGACAACACGGTGTGTTGTCAGAACGCGAGCGTGACCGAGCCCGCAGGCGAGACCCTCGACGACCCGTTGTTCAATAAAAGTAACTAATAGACAAATCAAAATTTGAACGTGGGGGTGACATCCTATACTACGGAGCGAGTGCGAACAAGGTGCGACTATTCCCCACATTTAATTTTCAACTCCCAACTTGACATTTTTGTGTGCTTGTGATATTATTAGAATAGATAAATGTTTGTTAGAAAAGAGGTATCAAAATGGAGAAGCCCATTGAGGAGATGAGCACGGCAGCGCTTGCCTATCTTGGCGACAGCATAATTGAGCTTTGCGTGCGCGAAACACTTGTGCAAAAGGGGGTTTCATCTGCCAAAAATTTGAATTTTTCTGCTCTGCTTTTCGTTAAAGCGGAAGCGCAGGCAGACGCGATGAAAAACATTTTGCCCACGCTTTCAGAAGAAGAAACTACCATATACAAGCGTGGCAGAAACATTGGTCACACCAACACTCCCAAAAGCGCAACCGTTGGTCAATATCGAATGGCAACGGGCATGGAGGCGCTTTTCGGATATCTCTATTTAAAGGGTGAAAAGGCGCGCATAAACGAGCTTTTTGCCATTGCTTACAAAGAAAAAATCAATCAAATTAACGTATAAGGAGAAACATTATGAGTAATCCAAAAATTAAAATCGTAGTTGAAGGCTTTGGTGAAATGTATGCCGAGCTTTATCCTGAGGTAGCGCCCATCACAGTTAAAAACTTTATGGATCTTGTTCGCGCTAAATTCTTTGACGGACTTATCTTCCACCGCGTAATCCCCGGCTTTATGATTCAGGGCGGCGGCTTTGACACAAATTTCGATCAAAAGGAAGCAAAATCCATTAAGGGTGAATTCCGTGCAAACGGCTTTAAGAACGATTTGAAGCACGAAAGAGGCGTTCTTTCTATGGCAAGAACAAGCGCTCCCAACTCCGCATCCTCTCAGTTCTTCATTATGCACGCGCGTGCACCCCATCTTGATGGCAGCTATGCAGCCTTTGGCAAGGTGTATGAGGGTCTTGAGGTTATCGACAAAATTGCAAACGTTCCCACAACAATTAAAATGTGGATGTATGAAAATTGCCCCAGAAAAGACGTAGTTATCACTACTATTGAAGAAATTACAGAATAATGGCTAAAAGAACTTTAAAGGGTGGCGCGCTTCTTGCTCCCCTTCCACCAACCATGGTTTCTTGCGGTGATATGGAAAACTCCAATATCATCACTATCGGTTGGACGGGAATTTTGAACACAATTCCACCCAAAACTTATATATCCGTGCGCCCAACAAGACATTCCTATGAGATGATCAAGGAAAAGGGTGAATTTGTTATAAATCTCACTCCGTCCCAGCTAACAAAGGAGGCAGATTATTGTGGAATTTACACGGGCAAAAAGGTTAACAAATTTGAAAAATGCAAGCTCACCAAGATAAAAGGCACTCAGGTCGATTGTCCGATGATAGAGGAGTGTCCCATATCAATTGAGTGTAAGGTTACCGACATCATTCCACTCGGCTCTCACGATATGTTCATGGCGGACATTGTGGCTATAAACGTCGATGAGGAGCTTTTCGACAAAGATGGCAAAATGCACTTTGAAAAGGCAAATCTCATCTCATATATGCACGGCGAATACTACGAGCTTGGCAAAAAAATCGGTAAATTCGGTTTTTCAACCGATAAAAAGAAGAAAAAGAAACCTAATGGAAAACAAAAATCGTAAAAGCACTCGTCTTGAAATATTTGACTATAATTCAGTTGGCGCGTACTTTATAACAATTTGTACACAAAACAAAGAGCATTTGCTATCTAGAATTGTTACTAAAGAAACTTTTGTAGGAACCGACGTCCTCGGCGGTCCGCAAGAGAGCAAAGAAATCTTTGTTAAACTGACGGAATACGGAAAAATTGCGGATAAATATATAAATCAACTCAACAATTTTTATGAAAATTTTTCAGTTGACGATTATATAATTATGCCCAATCATATTCATTTGTTGATTAATATTCACGAAAACGGACCGTCGGGGTAACGAAGTGGCGCGAGGGTCTTAGAAAACAACACAGTGTGTTGTTTTCCCCCGAGCGTGACCGAGCCGCAGCGAGACCGTCGGTCCCTACAGAGTTAGTTTTTGTTGAAAATGGGGAAGCCAATAAAACGAAGCAACACTCCACAATTTCGTTATTTATTTCAACGTTTAAACGTTTTTGCAATAAAGAATATGGCAAAAACATTTGGCAAATGAGGTCTTTTGACCATATAATCCGCGATAATAAGGATTACGAATTTCACATCAGGTACATTCGTGAAAATCCATTAAAATGGTATTTCAATAGTGAAAATCACGACGATTTGATGTTATATGAATAAAAAACTACATAAGTGAGGTTAAAAACTATGCTTCAAACAGAAGGTAAACAATATCACATTCCCGCAGCCCCCGGTGAAGTGGGCAAATACTGTATTCTCCCCGGTGACCCCGGAAGATGCGAAAAAATCGCAAAATTCTTTGACAATCCCACCTACCTTGCAACAAATCGTGAATATTGCATTTGGAACGGCTATCTCAACGGTGAAAAGGTGAGCGTTTGCTCAACAGGTATCGGTGGCCCATCAACTGCAATTGCCGTTGAAGAGCTCACAGCAGTTGGCGTTGAAACCTTCATTCGTGTTGGTACTTGTGGCGGTATCGACCTCGACGTTAAGGCAGGGGACGTGGTTATCGCAAACGGTGCTGTTCGTCAGGACGGTACATCTCTTGAATATGCTCCTGCGATCTTCCCTGCAGTTCCCACAACTGACGTTCTTTTCGCACTCTGTGAGGCTGCAAAGAGTGAAAATCACGACGTTCACGTTGGTGTTGTTCAGGCAAAGGACTCCTTCTACGGTCAGCATAGACCTGCAAAAATGCCCACGTCGGCACAGCTCCTTTCACAGTGGGATGCTTGGAAAAAGCTTGGTGTAAAGGCAAGTGAAATGGAAAGTGGCACACTTTTTGTGGTTGGTTCACTTCTCAGAGTGCGCACAGGTGGTGTTTTCTCAGTTGTTTGGAATCAAGAAAGATACGATGCAGGACTTGACACAGACGACGTTCACAACGTTGACACAGAAGCCGCAATTCGCGTAGCAGTTGAAGCAATCAAGTTGCTTATCGAACAGGATAAAAATAAATAAATCATATAAAAAAGGACTCACTTGAGTCCTTTTTTGAATTTTGGTTTGTCTCTCTATTAGCCTTCTCCAGCGGAGAAGGGGGACCATCTTTGATGGTGGATGAGGAGAGCACCATTTAGTATAAATGAAGGAAATTAACATAAAACAAAAGCCTTGATTTTTCAAGTAATTTCTTTATGTTAATAAACGAAATTTGGTTGAGAAAGACGATAGTTTTCACAAGCCGTGTTCTCCTCATCCACCGTGCACGGCACGGTCCCCCTTCCCCGCTGGGGAAGGCATAGATAAATCCCCATTTATCACACGGGCGCACACAGTGCGCCCCTGCGGGTTTGTGATTTCAAATTTTGATTTGTCGTGGAGATAGTTTATGTGAATAGCGGACCGTCGAGGACGTCGGTCCCTACTAGTTTGCAAGTAAATTTTGTGTATTCGTAGGCATTTTGATAGTAATATGGCTACAATTTTGCCATAAAAATAGCGCAGTCCCTGTAGGG
>JAZTYY010000078.1:0-69314 GCA_045637205.1 Eubacteriales bacterium
TAAAATATTATGGAAAATACAGAAAAAGTAACTAACAAAGCCGCAGAGACCCTAGCCAAAGAATTGGAAAGTATGAGCAACGAAGGACTGCGAGATTTCTTCCTGTTCTTTTATAAGCTCAACCACCAGCACTATAACGTAATCTCCCCGTTAGATTTTGATGAGCTTTTGGCATCATTTGACAGTAATCCGTTTAAGCTAAATGATAACAAAGCTTTCCGCAAGCAGCTCATAGATAATATCCTCAAGTATACCTGCGACCATATGAGCCTGATTACAGCGGCCGTACTGATCAAAAAGAAGTTTACTATAGATGAGATTATCGATAACTATTACTCCAACGTAAACGTATTTGACAGCGAGTGGTTCTGATTAATTTGCCACTATAGATAGCACAAAATGTCTATATCGCCGTCACAAAAAAGATAAAGCTGATGATTTTTTATAGATCATCAGCTTTTTACGTCTTTGTGGTCTATTCACTTTATTATTTGCTAAATTAAATGAATGGCATAAAAAGATATAGCCAGGTTAGGCTTAGTATGAAAGGAAAAGTATATGGATAATAAAGATAAAGCTACGCGCTCAACACTCAAAGAAAACCTGCTTAAACTCAACAAACAACAACTGAAACAGTTCTATGGGATACTTGTACATTATTGGGTAACCCAAAAAGCATTTATGAGTAATCAAAACTTTTTGAATCTTTGGTGCGAGCTGAATCTATTATGTTCACAAGTAGATGAAAGTTTTCCCGGTCCATATGATGACCGTGAATTGATTAAATCATACTGTCAAGCTCATCCATATTATTTTCTAGATATACTCAGTCCAGAACTCACCATAAGGCTGTTTTGTGAGCACTTCGATGACCGGCTTGACGTTCTTGCTACCATAGCAAACAAACTCCATATGGATGGTTTAAAGGCTGCTTATGAGTATTCTAACAAAGCTCTCAGCTTATCTGAAAACACAGATGAGCTGGTCCGGCAAACAGAAGAACACATGAAATCATTTTCCTAACGCCATCCGCCGCCACCTACCCAATCGTTCAATTTTTGAACGACTATTTTATTCTTATTATATTTACTCAAAATAATATATAGTTATTTTACTAAAGATAATTGCTATAAAGCTTTTTAATGCTTTATAGCATAAATATTATTAACATATTATTGTTTTTATTCTTATTTATTTAATATTATTAATGTTCAATATGTCCCCCAAATACGTTCAAAAATCGCCCCTCTATTGTTTGATAATTAAACTATAATTGTTTGATTTCTCAATCATAATTGTCTGATTTTTTAACTATGAAAAGACATATGCCCGCGCTTTATTGACGCGGGCAATATTCATCCGTTAAAACGAGAAGCCTTGAAATTTGCCTCTAGGCAAGCTCCCTTCGGACTCTAGGACAGAATTATCGGGTTCTACCTCTTCATCACCTGTGTTGGAATTCAACTCAAAATCAACATACAACTTATTGAACGCCGCCGACTCAAACTTAAAGTATCTCTTCTTCGGCATGCCGTGATATTTCATCTTAATGATACCATACTCAACTAGTTCTTTACACGCTGCCAACTGCTGATGCTTACTTAAACCTGTATTATAGTACATATTATCGACCGTACTAAAGAACCAGCCACCTTGTTGAAGACCATCCCTCTCTCTCCAATATGTATATTCAGAATATATCTCCGATAACATAACTGCTGTATTCAAGTTGAATTTTCTTATAAATGGCCTTGGTACTCTTATAAAGTCGCTTGTGAACATATTATCTAATTTATTTTTCATAATTGCTCACCTCCTTTCTTAAAGGTATCATTCTATGTATTAATGCAGGTTCTTTTTGGCCTTTTCATACTCTTCCCAAGTAACGTTAGTGCCGTCGAGTAGAGTATCACACTCTCTGTAGATTTCATTAATTCTTGTACCTAAGCCACTATAGTCAGGGCCATCATAATCGGGACAGCAACTATCAATTACCCAATTGTCATACTTAGATTCAATCTCTGCTAATTCCTGTCTCAGTTCATATTCACGCTCATAAGCATGCCACATAGCGAGATTCTTTTCCGGGTCTTCAGAAAAGACCGGGTTTTCATAATACTCATCACAAAGAACAAATCCTATCATACGTAATCCCTCCTTACGCCTCTGGTTATACTAAGAACGACGTTGATCGTTGCTTTCAAGAGTTGCATTTTTACTTCGTCTTCTGTGTAACTGGGATGCGAGACATCCGGGTGCTCGTTGAGAAAGCCTTCAAAAGTATACTTGATGGCATACATTTCTTCTTCGGTGACCAGGATAGGGGGCATAGCGGGGTCGTAGACCATCGCGGCAAGTTCGATTTTAGGATTAATGTTTTTGTTCATCTGTTGTTCTCTCTTTCTTTTTTTATTTTTAATATATTGGCTTATATGTAATTAATATTAGGATCTCGGGTGCTATGTAAGACTGCGATGGTAACCCTTCTAAGCATGTTTACCTTTTCTTCAACGGGGGTATCTGGGTGCGCGGCGGACCAGGGATTGATGAGCAAAGCGATTGCCGTGACTTCTGCAGGTTCAAGGTGGACGGTGTCAAGTTTAACCGTATTGGGGGTATACGGGAACCCAAATTTTTTAATCATAAATAATCCTTTCATTATTGAGTTGTTTTTTATACAAATGTAAAATACAATTTTAAATTTCTTTCGGCCTTAATATCGGCATTCAAACGGCTTTTAATCTTAATATCTTCGGTATCGGTAGGGCTACAATGTTTTATTGCAGCCCTTTGTCGTTTTCTATGTGCTTAGAAATTAAAGCCATCGAGTTTCAAAGGCTGTCTCGGTATATTATTAACCGAAGGAACACTATTGCAGAAATCATATGTACCGTCATGAACATAATTGTTATCATTCTGCCATCTAGGAAGCCTGTCCTGCTGCTTGCGACCGAGACAGAACGCTACCTGAGCTGTAATCGTTCCCATATAACCACCATGCTTTACACGAACCGCTCCATCCTTACCTACCCAACTATCATAGTTGGAAAGGTTGTAATCGCTGATAGCGAATGAATCGAAGAACATTCCCAGTCTCTGATTCGTTTTCTGACGGTCCATAGGATCAAGAACCATGTAATACCAAAGCTTGCTGTTGTGTCCGTTAACGTCAAGAGTAATCTCAAATCCCTCTTTGCCGCTGTTGAATACCTTCTCAACAACCTTAGTAATTCTCACTCTATGATCTCCCTCGGGGATAAGTGCGAACTCTCTCGCGGTGTAGTCGTTAGAATTAAAAGTCCAATTTGCCATAGTTTTTAAAATTCCTTTCATTTTAATTTTTTTGTGATGTTGCTTTGTTATTCTTTGTTTTTCTTGCTTAGAACCGAACAAAACCTTTAGGCACTATCTCAAGCTCTTCATGATACCCAGTAAAATACGGTTTTTTGAACTGCTCAAGATTTTCGTAAATCTGCTTGGTAGCGTAATGTAGAGCTGCAGCAGTTTTTGATACCGCGAAGATAATAGTGCCATTAGAAGAAATGCAAGAGTCTTTACCGTTAAGCACAATACTGAATTTTTGATTACGATCTTTGGCATTTACGATCATACCGTTGAGAACGTCATCAACAAAGTCCTGATGCTTTACTACTGAGATGAAACTGTACTCTTTGTTAGAACTCTTGACTACAGGGAAAATAGGATCGTAGTACTCCTGATCTCCTGCTGCTGCGAAAAGTGTGCCATTTTCAATGCTGAAAAAAGCTGTGAAATAGTGATTCTTTGCTGCCATATACTTAGCTTCCATTTTTAACAATCTCCTTTTAAGCAATATTTTTAATTGTGTCTTTAACCGGGGGCGCCTCCCGACTACGCTTTAATTATATCAAATCATTTTCGTATTCCTTGGTATTTGAAATACCAATTTAAATTTATTTCAAAAATAAAAAAGCAAGTGAATAATCACCTGCTTTTTTGGTATTCAAAATAAAACTGACTGCTTTAATTTCATTAATGTGTCGTTGACTTGACCAAATTTGTATTTGTCAGCATTGTCCGATTTTAGAATAGCTGCTAAAGCCATATCAAATTTCAAATTGCGCCTAAAAATATATCCTGCACTAGTCATCAGCCTTTCAGCATCCATATAGTCCAACTCAAGGGCAAAACACAATTTCAAAACATTATTTTTTGAGACATTCTCGTACTTTCCTCTCTTAATAGCATAAAAAGTATTATAAGTTATACAACACGGACCTGATAAAAATGCTTTTAAATCTTTTTTTACCTTAGCTAACACTCCTCCTTCTCTAACCTTTTTTTGATAATATTTTTCTAGTAATTCGTCAAACACTTCCTTAAACTCTGTTTCAAGTTCAGGAATTTCAACCTCAATGTATCGATTGTAATTTTTGGGGAATGCATTGTAAGAATTGGATATCTCTAGCGCCGAATCATCAGGGCAATAATTTTTATCAACGTAATCTTGAACCCATTTAAAAAACTTCTTATTTTTCTCATTAGAGGCAATTTGATGAATAGATTCAAGTTGCTTTGGCAAGCCTGATATACCACGTTGTTGGATTACAATCTCGCAATCGCGAGCACGTTTCTTTATGGCACCTTTGCTCCTAGGCGTAAATCCATCCTCAGCTAACAGACTGGAGAGCTCCTCTAATTCTGCATCGCTAGTATACAACCATCCGTGTTCATAGCAATAATAATACACAATTAAATCTTCGTGGTATGACCATCTTTTTGACATGATTTGCTCCCTCCAAGTTTTGGTACTGTCACAGTATACCATACTTTTGTTATTATTTCAAGTCGAGAATCAGTATTAAAACAAAGAATTGCAAACATTGTACTAATTTTTATCAAAAAGGGCTCCCAAAACGAACAAAACACGGCATAATATAAGTACCAAAGGTTACTTTAGGATCATTTAATACAAGCCAAGGAGATTATTCATATGATTTATGCTTATTGTCGTGTTTCAACCACACACCAGAGGATTGCTCGTCAGATTACAAACATCACCGCAGTCTATCCCAATGCCACCATCATTAGAGAGTTCTACACCGGAACCAAACAGGACAGACCTAATTGGAACAAGCTTATTAATATAATTAAAAAGGAAGACACTATCGTTTTTGATAGCGTCTCCCGTATGAGCCGTAATGCTGATGAAGGCTTTAAGGATTATAAGATGCTCTATGAGTCCGGTGTCAACCTCATCTTTCTCAATGAACCGCTTATTAACACTTCTGTCTTTGACTCCACTAAGAACAATCTTCTCAATATCAATATAGAAACCGGTAATACTGCTGTTGATGATTTCTTCAAAGGCAACGTTCAACTCATAAATAACTTTATGATGGCATTAGCCGAGCAGCAGATTAAAGCAGCTTTTGAGCAATCAGAGAAAGAAGTTACCGACCTTCACTCGCGTATCAGCCAAGGCATGCGAGAAGCTAAGAAGAATGGTGTCAAGATTGGTCTGCCTCAAGGAACTACTCTCACTACCAAAAAAGCAGTTGAGTGTATGTCTATCATTAAGAAGCACTCAAAAGACTTTGGTGGTAGTCTTGAAGATCCCGACGTCATCAAACTTTGTGGCTGCTCTAGAAACTCTTATTATAAATATAAAAAGGAAGCAAAGTCAAAGTAAGGAGTACTTATGGATAACATCAAAATCGGCGACACTGTCAAAATCATCAAAATGGATGGCGAACCACAATACACCGACCGAGAGGGCGTTATTACCCACATCGACGATGCCGGTCAAATACACGGAACCTGGGGCGGCTGCGCTATCATTTCAGAGGTTGATACATATATCATAGTTAAAAGAGCTTGACCGTCAAGGTCAAGCTCTTTTCTTCCTTTTATATTAATATACCATTGCAATGGTCTACTTCATGTTGAATGATCTGTGCCGTCCATCCTGTAAAATTCTTTACATGAGTTTTCATCTCAAGAGTTTGAAACTGAACTTTAATGGTCTTATAGCGTTTGCACTTGCGAGGTCCACCAAGAAGTGATAAGCATCCTTCCTCTGTTTCATATAAACCGTCCTTCTTGACAATTTCAGGGTTGAGCATTACCGTGTAAGTGGGAATTCGTCCGCTCTCATCAAGAAAAGCTATGATACGCTTTCTAACACCTATCATGTTAGCTGCCATACCAACACAGCTTTCTCTGTGCGCCATCAGCGTATCAAGCAAGTCCTGCGCGACCTGCATATCTTCTTTCGTTGCGACCTCCGACTTCCCTGCAAGGAATATCGGGTCGTGCATAAGTTCTTTTATCATATCACTTCTCCTGACAGAACACTGCTATTGCCTCTGAAGCAAACTCAGCAGTTCCTTCACCGTACTTGTTAATATTTTTTTCGAATCGATCATCGGCAACATACATCTTGCCAAGTCCTGCGAAGATCTCGTCGGTGCATGTATAGTAGTTGGCAGTGATGTGCGACTGAAGCTTTGCAACGAGCGATTGTACCTCGTTAGAATCGGCACTCGCACCGTTCGCCTTGCACGCGGCAAACTCGGCAAAGATTGCCATCATGCCATCGTTCGCCTCTGCCCACTTCTCTTTTGTGTAGTTCTTTGTTTTCTGTTCGTGCTCACAATATGCTTCGGTATTTCCCCATTTTTTTGTGATTTCAGATTTATAATTTTTACCCATAAATATGACCTTCCAAATTCATGTTCTTTCAATGTCATGACAAGTATACAAAAAGATCATAGGCGCATATAGATCATATCCCATATATGCGCCTACTTTGTTTCTTCGCACTTACAACGTTAACCTGTTGCACAGTCTGATTTTGTGAAATCAAACGGTTGGCCTATTCTTGATAAGACATTACCATATTCTTTTAATAATTCTACTGTCGATAATTCATTTAACCGAGCAACTCGTTGAATTGGATATGTCAGCAAATTATCCTTAATATCAAAAGATCTCAGATATGTATCACACTCTGATATGTAATCATAAGCCTGTTTTATAGACTCTAAAGAGGTTGAAACATCCGAGCCACTAAAATGGTTATCTACCAAAAGTTTTTGGCTATATATCTTCGAAATCACCGGTTTAACCATCTCATAACGAAGTCTATAGTTCGGTGTCATAGCACAATAAAAAGTTGTTTCGCTTTCAAAGGATTCAACATCTATAGACGACATTCCATCAATCGCAAAGGCACACAAATCGAGAAGTTCGAAAGGCAAAACTTCATAATTTTGGAAAATAACCGCAGGTCTTTTCATATCTGTTTTTTCATCGCAAAAACAAGAAAGATCATACTTATATTTCACTTGAGGATTGTCCTTAATCTTTAACAGGATTGCTTTATCAAGTTTGCGTTTTCCATCTTTTCTTAAAACAGTATCGCAACTTTGAGTGACCAATATATAATACTGATCTTTGATTTTGAAAATATCACCAGTCGCTATTTCAGAATATCTGGCATTAACACCGATATCATACAATTCTTTTCTGCGAACATTAGCCATAATTTCATTAATAGGATGTAGATTGCCTGGTTCCTGTGGCGCTCTTTTGCAAATTTCTTGGTATAACTGAATATGTTGGCATATTTCCTCTTGCTTATTAGTCAGTAATACACCATATTCTCTATCATAAAAAATACTAACCAATCTTGCAATAAAATCAAAATGTGATTCTCCGTTAGCCTCAACCTTATTTGAAAATATGTAATCCAAGGTTTTTTGATCAATTTTCCTTAGTGCAGCAATTGTCGGATCACAACTATCTCTCAAGCAGTTTATGTAAATATCCATCAGCATATAGCACTCCTTGCGCTTAAAACCAAAGGCTAGGCTTTTTGCAATTTTATCATAATTCTTCCCAAGCACTTTGTTTTTGCTGATGTAATAAATAAATGATGGCTGTTCTGCACCACTCTCAAGCAACAGTTGATCGAAATCTTTTGCTACATCCTCTTCTCTTTCCGAGGTGCTATTTATGGTTGTAAGCATGAATATATACTGTTTCACTGATTGGTAAGTTTTGACTTTGTTTTTAGCAAATTCAATTCCTGCTGTGGCAGATTCACCCACATTTATAAAGCTTTTATCTATCAACCATAAAATAGCCCCATTTGTCATGCCGGCTGATTCAGTATCATAAACTTCAGCTTCGTGTGTGTTGGAAATCGTTACGTATTTTTCAATCATACCATCCGACTTCAGTTTTTCCAAAAAGGCCGTTATTCCCGTTCTTTCTCCTTCAAGATTCTCCTTAGCAGAAGGATATAATTTAGAGCACTCCTTAACCTGCTCAATAGTCAAGCTATCTATTAATTCTTGAACGAGTTGCGAGTGATCCATACCTAATTCTTGAAGTTCTTCAATTTCCTCCACCTTATCACTTTTTTCAAAATCGCACATCAATGCCTTAATAACATCAAACGAAACCATGGCAGAAACAAACAATTCGTCGCGGAGTTCTTTTTCATTGGTGTCGGCGAAACAATCATCCACACTGATAACATATTTGATATTCTCTAACTCAAATAATCTATTTAGCATTTAAACGTCCTCCCAAAACAATTACTTAATTGTAGCGGTAAGATCTATTTCAAACTTAAATAGATTTCCAAACTGATTTCGTTCACCTAACAAGCGAATTCTTGAAGAATGATATTTGAGATTGTTGGCAACTATATAAAGGCCGAGACCTCTGCCCTTGGCCTTTTTAGTTTCAAATGGCTCAAAAAGTCTGTTTTCTATATCCCTACTTATACCAACTCCGTTATCATATACAACCACTATTCCCTTGCCAACGCACTCGACAGTAAATGATTTCTCTTCAACAAGCTCATTTTTCTTAGAGAAGTCTAACCAATATTCGGAATTGTTGAAAAGATTATCAAATACTTGGTTTAACATGCCGCGGTTAACAGTAACCATAAAATCATTAGGAACGTTTATTGTATAATTGATTTCATCAGCCTTGCATCTCTCATAATAAAAACTATGATGTTCTTCTATGAATTCCTTAAACGAAAATGTTTGCTTTTCAGATCTAACAAATTTCAATCCAGGATTGAAATACGACATCTGCTTTCTGAGTGAATCCAATGCATGGTTCACATAGTGGATATGCTTAACCAAGACATCTAATGTTATACTTTGGGTGTTAGCAATAATAGAATTGTTTTTTGTCCGTATATTTCTTATGGAAGAATCAAATTCATGCGAGAACATCTCGACAGAAATTCCCAATCCTGCCAATTCAAACAAATCCTGTAATCGCACATTGACTTTTTCAAAATCATAAGTTATAGATTCCACTTGTTGAGCAAGGAATTTTTGCGTTTCCAATAGTTGAGCATACGTATCTGACAATTGCTTAATGTTTTCATACACTTGATCAAACGAAGCCTTGGTCTCAGGTAATATGAAAGGAATTTCCTCTATCTCAGCTTTTACAGATGAACATGCCTCTAAAGTTTCACTCATTAATCTCGTTTGAGCTACAGTTCTTTCATATGTCGTTTCTAATTTGTCTTTTACTCTCACCACGGTTGGCTCAAATGATGCAGAAGGATTGCTTGGATCCGCCGTAGTGCTTATAGCCTGCTGCAAATATTCACGCATTGCAGCATTCAATTTATTTCGATTTTTATTAATTCTCTTTATGGAATCAGTCAGTATTTTCTTAAAAGTACGGAAATAATTGTCCTCTACGAAACCTTCACGGTTAGTAGTTTCTTTCAAAACAGAATTATGATCTCCCGTTAGGTATACACAACCTATAACACTATCGTTTCTAAAATCAAAGAATGATCCGGTTGTTTTCGAAGAAGAAGACAATCCCAGCCAGTCACCACCATCTCCTTCACCAAACCCCTGAACAATAAATCCATCTCTAACTACTTTAATACCATGGAATCTTTCTATAAACTCTTTGTATTCCGTCTGACTTATCAGCTCGGAGTAACTTATTAAGTGATAAAAATCATCCAAAAACGTTTTGTCTAATGTGTATTCATATATTTCACATTCAAACCGACCAGGATCTGCGGAAGATGCGTTTCCTTTCTCGCCATAAACGAGCTCCTCAAAAAGGCATTCATCAGCTGATGTGAAAACATCTTTTTCTTCCGCATGATAATCAAAGTGCGATAAAGTTGTTTTCCATACATTCCAAAAATCATCCAACGAGGATCTATTCATAGAGAATGCATTTTGAAGAATTTGTTTAATCATATCTCTATTATAGAAAAATGATGATGTGTAGAATGAATTTAACACACTTTTTCCCGCTTCATAGGAAATAGTATGCTTAGCTCTAGCTCGCAAAAGCAGATCCTCAAAAATCGTATCTATTGGTTCTATAGATTGACCATTAACACTAGCCAATACTCTAAAACTATTCTCTTTACTTCTAAATGGGGAAACTATTTTATTTATACTATTGCTAAGAATATTAATCTGTTCTTGACTATTCCAAAGATCACTATTAATTAAATCCTTTATTACAATTCGCGTATACGACTTACTATCTTCTACGCTACGCTCATTTATAGTAACCGGGATTTGATCAATAGTGGTGTTCTTTAAGAAGTCACCCCAAGGAATAGTAACCGTATATTCAATATAAGAATTCTCGGACTTGGTAATCATCTGCATATATCTACCCAGCTTTTGAACAGACAATCGTCCTAATCCTTTGTCACCAAGTGGATAGCGATGATATTTAGGTGTTGTTTTTTTCTCCTTTTTCATTTTCTTCTTGGGAGAATTGGACAACGTCAACCAGCCATTAACGATCGTCTGCAAATCCATTCCGCATCCGTTATCTGCAAGCTCTATTTTACCCCGACATGAAATTTCGTTTATAATTTCCTCGTAGTTGGTATCAATAGTCAAGGAACAAAACTTCGCATCTGCATCGTATGCATTTTTAATCAACTCTGATAATGCTGTAACTTCATCAGCAATCAAAGATTCTCCAAGCTTGTAAATTAGAGATGCATGAACACGAAACACCGCCGTCTTTTCATCAAACTTAGACACATCAGATTCGTAATAATCAGAGTTGCTATCAAACAATGAAAGTTGATCATTCATTTATCGTTTCCTCCCTTGTAAAAACTAATATATGTTCTCGAGTCATAGTCGTTTGAGATGCTTGTTCATCCCCTGTATAAGCACTTATTTCGGGCATTCTCTTGTTCAAGATTTTTCTTGAGAAACTTGTAACCGGCGCCATATTATAGTGAGCCGCTAATTCTACCATTATATTATTCATATAAATCTCTTGTTTTGCTATTTTCCTATTTCCCAAAGTCCACACTGATACAGCTCCGGATTTCATTCTATTAGAAATAGCTGAAAGGAAATTATCATAATCACTATAAAATGCCACCATTTTATTTACTTGCTTTTCTGCGTGTTCTCTAATATAGTCACGCTGTTGTTTTAATGTTGCAGATCGGAGCAATACGCGTTCTCTTTCTACGGTCATTGAGCTTTTGGTTGATTTTCCTCCCAAAGATACATTATCTATACCATAAAGCGTGGCCAAGACCGTCTCATCAAAATTATCATCTATATCCAAACAATTTATCCACCTCAAAGGCATAACTGAATATTGGCCATATGAAACGGTAGTATGATTATCCCCATATGGAGGTGATGTTAATATCAAATCAAATTTTCGTCTGGTTTTCTTCAAATATTGAATAGAATCTCCTAAAACAATCTGAACATCGCCCTTATATCTATTCCCTTCTTTCTTTATATATCCAGATTTATTTAATGTGTTATAAAACGAAATGTATTTTTCCACATTAAAATCTAGGGTATTATAAAAAATTTCTATTGCATCTTTATCGTAATTCTCAATGTCCTTTTCTTCTTTTATATGCAATTTGTAAGTACAATCTCTTGAATTAGATACGATTCGAACAACCTCGCAAAACGTTGCCCAAAAGAAACGTCTAAACACAACATCGGTTTCTTTTAATATGTTGAGACGAATCAACGACAAATCTGCTATTGCCTTTTCTGTAAACCATTTATCTATACCATTAAAGCTGTGCTTAGGAACATCATTTGCAAATGTAGCTATAGATTGTTTCAAGGCTTCTGATTTTTGCTGTAATGTCTTAATCTCAACAATCGTTGTTTTTACTTTGCACAAAAGAATCGCTAACGGATTTACATCAACACCAACTATGTCTAATCCTCGCAACATACCTTCTACTAGAATAGTTCCAGATCCTGCAAAAGGATCTAACAAACAAGGCTTTGGGTTTTCCAAATTCAAGAGACAGACATCCAATATTTCCCTTTGCATCTTTGGAACCATCATCGCCGGATAGGTACAAAAACCATGTACATAATCTCTTTCGCTTTTACTATTGCCCCTATAATCCCAGTGATCCTCTGATTCCAGTGTTAATTGATTGAATTTTGTTTTCAAATTTTCTATACTCATTTTTTCCACCACAAGAAACATCGACTATAGTGATGTCGATAATTCTTTTGCCTTCTCTCTATTCTTCGGGAATGTATTACAGTTGATAACCAATATATGCGCCAATCAAGAAGTTCGTTGAATAGCACACAAACACCTTATTTAAATATTTCTGATATAGTTCTCAATATTTCTTGGTCTGCCGGGCAGAACTCGAAATTCGGTATTTCACTCGCTGCGATCCATTTAATATCGTTGTGTTCTAATTTTTGCGGTTCACCTTTGGATATGGTAGCGTTGAATAATGTTAGATGTACTGTCAAGTCGGGATACTCATGGACTACATCCATAAATATGTCACCAACAGATAGCGTCACCCGAAGCTCTTCTCTACAGTCGCGAATTAGCGCTTGCTCTTTTGTTTCTCCTGGCTCGACCTTGCCACCAACGAACTCCCAAAGAAGTCCTCTCGCCTTGTGAGCCGGACGTTGGCAAATCATAAATTTATTGTTTTTCCATATAAGAGCTGCAACAACTTCTGTCATGCCAACACCTCCAAGCAAGTATTTCAAATCGTCCTATCAAATCTTCTTAAAGAAATCTACATCAATTTCATATGTAGTAATCGGTTTGACTCCAATCCCATATTCAGCAATCTTATTTATGAATTCTTCTCCATCGATAAGATCAATTTGCTGCTTGCCAGGATTTGATGCCTCTTCTTTAGCTGCTTTTGAAAAAGAACCTGTAGTAATCATAACACCCTTTTCAATATCGGTCGTCAAGGATCCACGAAAATCACGAATTTCGCCTGCTCCAACTAAACCTTTATACCTTTTGCATTGAAAAGCAACGTTAAAACTGAAAATACCGTTAATTCGCAGTTTTCCTGTTCCATCAATTCCACCGTCTCCAGACTTCTTAGTAACCTCTACCTGAGAAAAACCACATTCTCGAAGCAATCTTTGAGATAATCTTTCAAAGGCATATGGATCCATGTTTTGAAGTACTTCTGCTAGTTGTTCTCTCCATGGCTTTGCCTCGTCAGGATATTCCGCATAATCGTTTGTAGGATCATCATCCTCAGGAACGTTTCTTGCGACCCACGGAGCGTTTTGGGCTGCCTTATTGCCGGACTTATTTCGATTATTCTGTACTACTGAATCAACAATAACTTTGCTGTCAATTGTATCAACCGAAACATAATCCGGTCTAATTGTCCAAACGCCTCTAGCACTATTCTCAATTACTCCGTAAAGTCTAAGGTAGGTACGTGCCCAATCTGCTTGATAGGATAGCTCAGATTTATTAGTTCGTCCCTTGTGCAAAATATCAACCACTTCATCGGGAATTTTCATGTCCAAAATAATCTGATCCAATATTTCTTCATTCTTTCCCGATCCACCAAGCTTCTTTAAAGCAATGAAAGTGGGAAGTATAAGCTGACCATATCTAGGAATTCTTTTATCTATCTTTTGTCTCATACATTACTCCTGATTTAATAAAAAGTTATTGTGCAAATTAAACCCAAGTTACTTAAAAGCAAAATCTGTTACTTGAATTTTTATTAAAAGACACAGACCTTTTATATTTTCCTTAAAATTGATTATTTTCTCTCAACAACTCACATAGCTGATGTGCTACGTACCAAAACATTACGGGAGGAATTGCATTTCCTAACGCCCTATACTGAGCACCTTCTACTCCAACCAACTTAAATGTTTCGGGAAAAGATTGAATCCTCGCAACCTCACGTGGTGTAAATCTTCTGTATCTGCCACCATCTAACAATACAGGATCAGTGCTATTCAAAGACACCTTTGCTAAGTGCGAACCAACCGTATTGCAAGGTTTATTCAAGTCTTGAGCTGTGCCCTTGTTCATATCTCTCTTGGCTGCTCTCATTCCCTGAACTGCTTTTTCGCTAAAGAAGTATTTTTCGTCAACTTGGTTCTCTACCACATCGCCAAGAACAGCATAATCATATTCCACAAGCACATCCTCGGGAAATTCGTATTTAAATCCGAGATCATTTCGAATTCCAACGATAATTACACGTTCTCTCTTTTGCGGAACTCCAAAGGCAGCAGCATTGATAAGCTTATGTGTTACCTGATAACCTGATTTTTCAAATTCGCTTATAATAAGCGGAAATGCTTCACCCTTATTTGCCGACAATAATCCTTTAACATTTTCTGCTATAAAACACTTCGGCTGCTTTTCTCTCAAAATTCTACACATTTCGAAGAACAGCATTCCACGCTCATCTTTGTATCCAAGTCTTTTAGGATTTTGTGCAACAATCGAAAAAGATTGACACGGGAATCCGCCCGTAAGTACATCTATTTCAGGAATCTCTGATGCCGGGACAGTTCTAATATCTCGTCTATCCGGAATCACACCAAAATTCTCCTCAAATATACGGCAGGCACTTTCCTCTATATCATTTGCATAAACAATTTCCATTGGATTCTTGGTATAATTATCGCCAAGAAAATCAAAGCCACCAAGCAATCCAACATCCGTTCCTCCGCAACCGCAGAAGAGCGATGCAACCTTTAAGCTCGCCATGTTAACAACTCCTCAAACGCCCCAACAACCTTGGGATCAAATGTAATATCTGCACCATCTGTCGGAATCATATCGATCATATCCTTTTTATAAAGTCCAACGGGATCTTGCAGTAGGAACAACTTTCTTTCGCCTTTGCTTATCATCAAACGATATACATAATAACGATCACGAGTGCTATTCGCAGTATTCCACTCGTTTTTAGTCAAATGAATCTTGTTGAAATGCAAGGGCTTTGCGCTGATTGTGGTCTTTACTTCAATATAGCGCTTTCTTTCATCAAGCTCAACAGAGCTGATATCATATCCAACTGCAAATTGTGTAGGAATACGCTTTATCAGATGGATAAGATCTTCACGACCACCAATTTTGATTCTCATGCACTCATGGCCATGAACAAGATTCTCTCCAATATCACCGATGTCCTTGGTAGTGAAATCATCAACGCCTGCTCTTAAGCGTTCGCCTATGATTTCTTCGCTCTTGATCTTTTCTTTTTCTATCGCCTCAGTATCACTCAATTCCTCTGCTCCGCTCTTCAAAGCGGTGAGCTCTTCGGCATCGGCTGCAATATATGCAAGAATATCCGTAGAGAAATCTGTATCAGACATGTCACGATTCACGAAGTTAAACCAGCCGATTTTGCAATCATTTATTGCTTCGAGTGTTCCTGACTTAGCTTTGATCATAACATCATATTGATTGAACCATTCAGTCGATTCAACAAATTTTATAATAGCATCTTCTTCAAGAGAATTGAGATAATATGTTCTGCTATCGTACGTAACCAGAAGGTTGGCAATCTCCATGTAATCGACGATATCGCCTGCATAGCGAATCACATCGCCTGTCTGATCATATGTTAATCCCAATCTGCGGTTTTCCTTAATTCGATTCCATGTCAAAGCAACATCTTCATTATCACGAGTGCATCTCAAATCGTTAAATACGCAATGGCAGATCTCAAATTTTGTTAGACCGATATTCTTTCCTTCTTCTGAACACGCATGCTTCAACAATTTGAGAATATACTGTGCCGGTTTGAAATGAATTCCATGCTCAATCTGTTCTAACACAGCATGAGATTTTATATGTGCGCCGGGATATTGGAAGCTATAGAGATACGCCTTGAAAAACTCGACCAAGTCTTGTTTTTCTGCCAACTCAATAGCACGTCTGCCGGGCTTAGCGGTAGATTCATTTTGCTGAATAAAACCGAACAGGGAGGAGATTTCCGTTCTCCAGTTATTGATTGTTTTCAGTTCTCTGTGTGCGTTTCCGGGATATCTATAGATCGCAGCATTTATTTTAGAGACAAACTCATCAACGGGCAATTCCCCTATTGCGGTCAATTCTTCTGCAAAATATATGAGTACATTTTCAATATCGCCTTTGAATCTAGGGCGGACATGATGTATGCGAAAATAATATTCACTTGGAATACTGTATTCACTCATAATTAATCCTCCAATGCTTTTTCAAGCTGTTTTGCGATACATTCTGCCATAAGGGGCGGAACCGCATTACCTACTTGTCTAAACTGTTGTGTTTTGTTACCTATGAATACAAAATCATCCGGGAACGACTGTATTCTCGCACATTCTCTTACGGTAGGAACGCGATTGTACTTGTAATGGAAATGATGTCTATGTCCTGTGTCAATAGTCGGCGCAGGCTTTTGACTTGCAAATCGAGTCCATGCCACATGGAAGTTACGGCTGCTTCTATACTCTTCAGGCAAATCACGATAATTTCCACCATCGGGAACAAGAGAGATAATATGCTGTACTTTTTCCGAATGCGTAGCTGCAACATGGTTGTATACTTTGCGTGATTTCTCTCTCATGGTTTTTTGATATGCATTCTGTGGAGCAAATACATATTCTTGTTCTTCTTCACCCAATTCATCCGTAAGAGATGGCAAATCAGAAAGAGCCATTTCGCAAGTCACAACATAATCAAGCGCGTCAGGATAGAAGAATTCGCTCTCGCCATTCTTCATTCCAACAAACACTACTCTCTTGCGATTTTGAGGCACACCATAATCCGCAGCACAGAGTATCTGATATTTAACCGTATATCCAAGCTCAGTAAAACGCTTGATGATATTATCTTTTACTTCTCCGTTAAACAAGCCAACCAATCCCGGAACATTTTCAATAACAAATGCTCTAGGCTTGATTTCTTCTACCAAGCGTATGTAACTCAAATAAAGCTTGTTTCTCGGATCATTGAAGTTGCGAGGACCAGAAAGAGAAAATCCCTGACAAGGAGGGCCTCCAATAATAACATCAATGGTTTTATCGCCAATTACATTCTTGATATCAGCGTATCCGATTTCTGTGATATCACCACATATAGACTTTGCGCCATTATGGTTCGCTTCAAAGGTTTCAAGTGCTTTTTTATCATTGTCTATTCCAAGGACTATGTTAAAGCCTGCGCGTTCAAATCCACATGACAATCCGCCTGCTCCGCAGAACAAATCTAATACATTATATTTAATCATTTTTGCTTTCCCTCGTCGTTCTTGCATCAATTGGTTTTTCGGCATCTTCCGGGATTACCCATGCATCTCCAAGTTTGAAAACGCCTTTAATTCTTCCTTCGGCACACAAAATTTGAACTCTTCTCTGCGAAATGTTCCACTTTCGAGCAGCTTGGCTTGCAGTCATGTACTTCATGTTTTACCTCCATTTATTCCACGGGGCGAATAATACAACCCTAGTATACCATACATTCTCTTTTTTGACAAGATATAAATTAGTATTTATAAAAAATTTTAGTATTAATGAACATTCATTTCATGTTACGCAATCACTCAAGTTTTGTTACGCAGGCCGCTACGCATCAAGTCCTGAGTTTAAAAAACGTACCGTCGGAATCGGCTAGATTCTCGGCGGTACACTATTAAAAAAGTTATGCAATTTGTCTAAAAATACACTAAAATAAGGTAATACAGCTGGGAGAGCGCTACCTTGGGGTGGTAGAGACCCCAAGTGCAAGAATTGACCAGCTGCGCCACACCCTTATACTGTTTCCCCGCTGCTTAGAACTTATTTTATCGTGTTTTCGCAACCAATATAATGGGCCTGTTCTTACCTGCTTCGAGGGTTGAACAAGCCCGTTTTTCGCCTTTGACCACATGTTTGACCACTTGCGGAGATTTTTGCTCTATTTACACTTAATAGTACTATTTCGAAGTTCTATATTATAATTTAAATATCAAACCTCAATGGGGTCTTTTATTCCACAAATATCCTTAATAACATCAAAGATTTTTGCAAAATTCGAAAAATCAAAGTCTGCTGCATACTCATCTTGATCTAAGATCAATTGTGCAAAATCATCCTTAGGCAATGCAACAGAATGTTGCATTTCTGGGTCATCTGCTACCATATAAACCTTTTCATCAATCACCCCATTTATTAACACCTTATTTTTAATGCCACTAATACGCGTTTGATACTTTGCGTCCTTACCTATACCCGTTGAGTAGAATTCTTCTCCCAAAAACAATCTACGCCCTTGAGAATCAACCTTCAACAAATCATCTTTAGAGTAATAGTGCTCAATAGACGTGTATTTTCCATACACATCTTCATTTACCATTGGAATAGAAAATGCATAAATGTTAGGATATAGTTCAATATACTCTACTCCTGAATCTCCAACAGTTTTTTTGCATATTTCTTCATTGTCACGATCAAACATACCGATCAACTTTCTGCTGGGAGAAGCAATATTAAACTGTTTCAAAAGTTCCATTAATGTAGTATCGCCCATTGTATCTTCATATTCATAGATATCTATGGGCAAGTCTAGACCAAGCTTCTTAATTGCTGATTTAAGATGCTTCCAATCACTCTTTCCTTCCGTAATAATGAGAGGTCTTTGAGATTTTTCGGTTTCTGCAAATAACAAATTGTATTTTTTTGCAAAACGTTCATTCTCACTCACCATCATATTGTATACTTCTTCGAAAAGATCATTATTGTATGGTGTACACCTTAATCCATTGTTGTCCAAATCAAATATCGAATAACATATATCTGCACTTTGCTCAAGTCCCAAATTAAAAAACGGAGAATGCGATGTTACTACAAACTGAACATTAGGAAACAGCTTCATAAGAGAAGGTAAAACTTCCTTCTGCAGTTTAATATGTAGGTGCTTGTCTATTTCATCTATAAGAACTACTCCCGATACGCTACTGAAATCATGCTGAATATTGTCAGCTTGTCTGGTGATTTCTCCAAACAGACTAACTAATGCTAATTCGCCGGAAGACATATTGAATATTGATGGATATAAATGTCGGCCACTAATTTTTTCAATAATTTGGATTCTTGTAAAACCAGATTGACGCGGACCTATTCCCAGTCTTACTGGCACTTTAACCTTGGATCGTAACAATTCACTAAAGATCTTGTTTAGATGTTCCCAGTTTCTCTGAGCTCCAGTTTTATACAATTCGCTATCCAAGACTATATCCATAATCCAATTCGCAATATCTGGCAAATTAGAAGTTACTTCAATCGGGTTAGTCAGATATCCTGTAAATCCCATATCCTTCTTAAATGATAAAGATACCGCATATGGATCATTAAGATAAGAGGGTTGCTCATATCTATACGCCGGGAAATAAGTCATTAAATTTGACTCAAACAAGTTTCTAATCTTTTCCTTATCAGTTATGGTAAAGTATTTAACAACAGATGATTTATCAGACTTATTTTTTAATGTAGCATATGCAATTGGATTTGAAATTTCAACATCTTGATTATAATTACTCTCATCACTTAAGTCACGTATATCAATATAATCAATATTTTCATTATCATCAACGAACCTCAGATAGACAAACGAATGTTTGGATTTGTCTAATACTGTAATTCCAGAAGATACTCTATAAAATTTGTTTTCAATCCCCTCAAACTGAAAAGCAAAACCTTTCTTGGCAAATTCAAAAAAAGCATCTACCACATAAGACATTATAGTTGTTTTACCAGCCCCATTTATTCCAGACAGGACTGTAATATTGCTATCAAAATTTAACTTCAAATTTTCGAACGGCGCTCTATTGAATATTTGCATTTCCTGTAACCGCATGTTATTTTCTCCTCGTACTGACAATTGTGCTAAATGTGTATTACATGCATATTATATCACAAAATTCGTCCTTTTTCAACAATATTATGTAAACAAGGCGACGAATTTCTACGCCGCCTTATCATATATAATTCCATTGTCTTCCCTGCTACGCAATTTGGTTATATTCGCTACGCAGTTTGTTACGCAATGATGCTTTTAAGTTATTTTATGATGCTAAAACGCTATTCACTTCACACAAAAAAACAGGTCAAATAATGAACTTAATGCCTCTACTCGCTGTGAGTAATGACCGAAAGTTTAAAAATTGACCAGTTGGGGTGGTAGAGGCCGCAGGTTCAAGTCCTGTCACTTAGACCAATCGGACGTCCAAATGGGCGTCCGATTTTTCTTTATTTATCAATATTTGATAAGCAACGTATTTGCCTGTGTCAAGAGGCTTGCCGTTTTCGTCGGTATCTCTGATAGTTCTAAAAGCAATCTTTTCCTTGTTGATTCCATCCTTTTGAGCTTGGTCGGGGGTGCGAGCGGAATTTTTATTGCCATTTTTATTTTGAGTATTGACAAACGCATTTGCTTTGTGTATAATGGTATTAGAGTCAAGACGAGTTATAATGTTGGGAAATTGTATCCCAAGGTTCACTGACAACTCTTGACTCTTATTTTTATTCCAATAAATTTCAGTTATATCACGAAATCAACCACAAATCAACATTATTTTTTAATTGTTTCGTAAAATTACTTGCAAAAAAGAGCTTGACGCTATTGGTCAAGCTCTTTTATATTGTATTTGATTGTGTAAATTAGTCACCAAATGAGATACCTGTATTACGAGCAGTTTTCACTACGAAGCCGTTGGGATCAACGTTGTGGCTACCACCCTTACTTGTTTCACCTGTAGCACCACTACCAAGCACCTTTTCAAGTGATACAGTCTGAGGAATTGCATTATAAATTGTAACCATTTCACCGCTCTTACCCTCAAAGAGAGCATCTACTGCAAGTGATCCAAGCTTTGTGCAAAGGCTTCTATCGTACTGGCATGTTTCACCACCACGCTGTGTATGACCGATATTTGTTGCACGAACTTCCTTGCCACCAAGCAATTCTTCAAGCTGAGATGCAAGCTGATCACCAACGCCACCAAGACGAATTGTATCAGCACTGTCAGCAACGATCTTCTTAATAACAACGTCGCCATCCTTGGGCTTAGCGCCTTCAGAAACAACGATTACTGTATCATACTGTCCCTTTGCATCACGTTCCTTGATAACTTCAGCAATTTTGTTGATATCATAAGGAATTTCGGGCAAAAGAATAATATCAGCGCCACCGGAAAGACCACCTTCAAGTGCAAGCCAACCACAGTTTCTACCCATAACTTCAAGAATCTGAACTCTATCGTGTGAAAATGCTGTTGTTCTAACTCTATCAACTGCATTGCAAATTACACCAAGAGCAGTTGTAAAGCCGAATGTAATATCAGCATATGAAACGTCATTGTCAATTGTCTTGGGAACACCAATTACCTTAACGCCCTTTCTTGCAAAGTCACGTGCACTTGTAAGAGTGCCGTCACCACCGATAACTACAAGAGCATCAATGTTGAGATTTTTAAGGTTTTGAACAGCAACGTCACTTACGTCCTTGTGCTGAATGTTTCCGTTTTCATCACGGTAAGCATAGTTGAAAAGGTTATCCTTATTTGAGTTTTTAAGGATTGTTCCCCCCTGGTTCAAGATGTGTGCTGTATTTTCAGCTGTAAGCTCCATATAATTATTTGCATATAATCCTGCATATCCCTTTTTGAAGCCAATAACCTCACAACCGTATTTGTTAATTGCAGTAAGTGTTACAGCTCTTACAACCGCATTAAGACCTGAGCAGTCGCCACCACCGGTCAAAACGCCAATTCTTTTAATTTCAGACATATTTTTCTCCATTCTACTATTTTCTATATAGTCAATAAAATATTATTATATCTTTCGCGATTTTTTCGCATCTTTTCGTATTATATCATAAAACTTTACATTTTTCAATATGTTTTTTAATATATCTTTGAAAAATTCATTCAAATTTGTATTCTTGGATAAAAATAATTATTTGCGCCCACTCATAAGCGGTGAGATACTTCCACGAGAGTTCTATTTTGGCTACGTCGTGTCTTACAACAGCACCCACAACCTTGCCTTGAACATTACGTCCCGAATCAACAATTGTAGATGTGGTTGCATTATACGTTGACGGCTCGGGAAAATCGAAACCACCGATTGATACTAAAGCTGCCATAAGTTCACCTCCAAAATATTTTTAAAAATAAAAGAGCGCCTATCATAAAAGATAGACGCTCTTTGGCGTTCAATATTAAGTGCATTTTATCCTATTATCATTATACTAGGATAATTATGGTAAGTCAATATACCTATTCTATATATGAGTGGCAGCATAAAGAAAAGGAGCGCAGAAGCGCTCCTTTTTATTATTTGTTTTTATTATTTACTAATAAAAAATTTGCTTTTAATCAGCTATCTAGTCCAAGTAGCAGTCCAAGGATTCAAATATGCGCTACTTCCACCGCTTTTGGGTGCTATACTCTCTTCCTCTGAGTAATATGTTGAAGAAAGTGTTCTTGAAGAAAAATTTCTTTTGCCTTTATCAACCACAGATCCGCCAAAATACTCTGCCCAAGAAGCCCCTGTACCAGACCAACTATTCGTTCCCATGACTATGATAGTTTTAACATTGTATAAAGCTTCAGGTTTAATAGTTTTTATGGATTCTGGAACGGTTATTTCTAACATCGTACATCCACAAAAAGTAAAATCTTCTATACATGTTATAGATTCTGGAATTGTTACGCTTGTAAGTGATGTACAATATGCGAATGCCCTCTCTCCAATGCTCGATACGGAGTCGGGGATTGTTACACTTGTGAGAGATTTGCATTGATAAAATGCTCTATTGCCAATGCTTGTTACAGGCAAGCCATTATAGATGCTTGGAATAATAAGATTGGAATCAGTACAAGTACCAACACCTGTTACTGAATAACTTTCGCCATCGTCATTGAGCGTATATTCAAGACCTTCGGAGGGATAATAAGTAACCGTATCATCTTTAGCAATCTCACCGTCGGTGCAATAAATTGTATATTCTTCTGTATTAGTGTCCCAACGTTCGTGAAGCAAAATGGCTTTCCACTGCTCAACTGTACCTTCAAAATTAATTCTAGTAAGCAAGGTGCAATTACCGAATGTAGAAAAACCAATACTTGTCACTGAGTCTGGTATTACTATACTTGTGAGCGATGTGCAATCCCCGAATACACGATTACCAATACTCGTTACCGAGTCAGGGATTACTATACTTGTGAGCGATGTGCAATCACGGAATGCATAATCATCAATACCCGTCACGGAATTGCCTATCACCACACTTGCGAGTGATGCACAACCCGAGAATGCAGAATGTCCAACACTCGTTACCGAGTCAGGGATTACTATACTTGCGAGTGATGCACAACCCGAGAATGCAGAAATTCCAATACTCGTTACGGAGTCTGGGATTACTATACTTGTGAGCGATGTGCAACCAGAGAATGCAGAATTTCCAATACTCGTTACGGAATCTGGGATTATTATGCCCGCAAGCGATTTACAATATTCGAACGCACCATCACCAATGCTCGTCACGGAATTGCCTATCACTACACTTGTGAGCGATGTACAATCGTTGAATGCACCCTTACCAATACTTGTCACAGAGTCAGGTATTGTTACACTTGTGAGCGATTTGCAAAAATAGAATGCATACTCGCCAATACTTGTTACAGATTTGCCAATCGTTAAATTTGTGAGCGACTCGCACCAAAAGAATGCAGCCTCGCCAATACTTGCCACAGAGTCGCCTATAACTGCACTTGTGAGCGACTGGCACCCATAGAATGCATAATTACCAATGCTCGTCACAAAGTCTGGGATTGTTATGCTCTCAATTTTGTTTTCATTATAGAAAGCATATTGATAGATACCATACTCTTTGCCGTCTTCATATTCGGGAAGAGTTAATGTAACATCATTGCCTGCATATTTTACAAGATATACATCTGTACCATCATCGTAGAATATATAGTCTCCAACGTATTTAATATAGGACTCTGACTCATCAGTAATAATATGCTTTGCGTAATAACCAATACGTCCATTATCCTCGGAACCTGCAGTGATATTCAATGACGATTTGTCGCAAACTTCAATAAGTGAGTAGCAACCCGAGAATGCAGAATCACCAATACTCGTCACGGAGTCGGGGATAACTATGCTTGCAAGGGATGAGCAACTGAAGAATGCATCCTCACCAATATCTGTTACAGAATCGGGGATTATTACACTTATAAGAGAATTACATCCATAGAATGCAGAATTACCAATACTCGTCACAGAATCAGGAATTACTATACTTGTAAAATCACATCCTGAAAATGCAGAATCACCAATAGTTGTCACAGAGTTGCCAATTGTTATATCTGTAAGTGCATAACACCTAGAGAATACACGCACGCCAATGCTTGTCACAGAGTCACCTATGACTACAGTTGTGAGCGATTCGCAACCTTCAAATGCATACTCACCAATACTCGTTACCGAGTCAGGTATTGTTACACTTATAATCGAATGACATTCTCGGAATGCAGAATTACCAATGGTAATCACAGAATCACCAATCGTTACACTTTCGAGAGAATTGCACCAATAGAACGCAGAATCACCAATGGTAATCACAGAATCACCAATCGTTACACTTTCGAGAGAATCGCACCCATAGAATGCAGAATCACCAATGGTAATCATAGAATCACCAATCGTTACACTTTCGAGAGAATCGCACCTATAGAACGCAGAATCACCAATACTTGTTACAGATTTGCCAATCGTTAAATTTGTGAGCGACTCGCACCAATAGAATGCAGAATCACCAATACTCGTCACAGAGTTGCCTATCGTAACGCTTACGAGACTATCACAATCTGAAAATGCGTTATCAGGTATGGATGTTGCTCCATCTTTTATTATAATCGTAGTAAGGTCACCAAGATCATCATAAGCATATGGGAGTATTTCTCCTTCGAAAGTTATACTTTCAACATCAGAACCAGAACCATAATAAGTATCAAACGCCGAATCGGCTATAAATTTTGTATCTTTGTGAACAACACAATGCTCGTCCTTGAAATTATCTAACTTGATCAATGCATAATAAGGGTTGTTTGCATTACCAAGGTAATAAGTATCATAATATTTGTTAAACACAAGCGAGTCGCAATCCTTAAACGCATTCTTTCCGATACTTGTTACAAAATCGGGAATCATTACACTAATAATTTTGTAATTACCATAAAATGCATATTGATAAATACCATACTCTTTTCCACCCTCATATTCGGGAAGAGTTAATGTAACATCATTGCCTGCATATTTTACAAGATATACATCTGTACCGTCATCGTAGAATACATAGTCTCCAACGTATTTAATATAGGATTCTGACTCATCAGTAATTATATGCTTCGCATAATAACCAATATATCCATTATCCTCGGAACCTGCAACGATATTCAATGACGATTTGTTGCAAACTTCAACAAGTGAGTAGCATTCCCAAAACGCTGAGTCATGAATAGCCTTCACAAACTCAGGGATCGTTATATTTGTTATCTTGCTATTATTACGGAATGCACAGTAATAAATTTCATAGTCTTTAAGCTCTTTATGTTCAGGTGAAGTTGCTTCAGTGTCGATACCTTCATAATATTCAGGAAGAACTATTTCATTATCATTTCCAGTATATTTTACAAGATATACATCTGTACCATCATCATAGAATATATAGTCACCTACATATTTCAAATATGATTCAGATTCATCAGTAATAATATGCTTTGCATAATAACCAATATATCCATTATCCTCGGAACCTGCAGTGATATTCAATGACGATTTGTCGCAAATTTCAATAAGTGAGTAGCAACCCGAGAATGCAGAATCACCAATACTCGTCACGGAATTGCCTAATGTTACACTTGTGAGCGATTCACAATCCCAGAATGCACTCTCACCAACACTTGTCACGGAGTCGGGGATTATTATGCTTGTGAGAGATGTACAACCTTCGAATGCCCCATAACCAATGTATGTTACAGAATTGCCCATAGTTACATTTGTGAGAGAAATACAATCCCAGAATGCTAAATCACCAATACTTGTCACGGTGTCGGGGATTATCATGCTTGTGAGAGATGTACAATCGTCGAATGCCAATCCGTCAATAATCGTAACGGGAAGCCTATTGTACATATTCGGAATTACAATATCAGTATCTGTGCAAGTTCCAATTCCAATTACAGAATAACTTTTTCCATCACTGTTTAACAAATATTCCAATCCAATAGAACCCGTTGCATACAAAATTCCACCTTCCACCAATACTTCTCCGCACACCGCACAGAGAGAATGATATTTACCATCTTCGGTTATAGTCGGTTCCAAATCAACAATCCATTCGCCTTCTGTATGTCCAAGTGCAGAAACTACTCGCTGTGCAACGAAAACTTCATTACATCTTGAACAATGCTTACCCTGTGTAAGACCTGTCTCTGTACATGTGGGGGCTACCGCATTATCAATCACCGTAGCATGACCGAGAGCTTTAACTGTAATTTTTTTACGACTAAGTTCTTCGCCACACACTGTACAATATACGACACTATCATATGAACCTGATTCCGTACATGTAGGATCTATGTTGTTTTCTACAACCACACCGCTACGTGAATGGCCGAGTGCAGAAACAACCTTCTGAGCAACGAGAACTTCGTTACATCTTGAACAATGCTTTCCTTCGGTAAGACCTGTTTCTGTACATGTTGGAGCTACTGCACTATCTATTACTTCGACATGTCCAAGTTCAGGAACTACTTCCTGTGCAACAAGAACTTCTCTACATCTTGAGCAATGCTTACCTTCTGTAAGACCTGTTGCTGTACATGTGGGTGCTACTGCTTTATCTATTACTTCTTTATGTCCAAGCGCTGGAACTACTTCCTGTGCAACAAGAACTTCGTTACATCTTGAACAGTGCTTACCCTGTGTAAGACCTGTTGCTGTACATGTAGGTGCTACTGCTCTATCTGTTACTTCAACATGACCGAGGGCAGAAACAACCTTCTGATCAACAAGAACTGCATTACATCTCGAACAATGCTTACCCTGTGTAAGACCTGTTTTTGTACATGTTGGAGATACTGCACTATCTATTACTTCGACATGTCCAAGCGCAGGAACAACCTTCTGAGCAACAATGACTTTATTACAAACTGAGCAGCGCTTTCCTTCTGTAAGACCCGTTTCAGTACATGTGGGTGCTACTGCATTGTCTATTACTTCTGTATGAGGAAGTTTAGAAACGGTTTGCTGCGCTACTGTAACAGTTCCACAAACTGAGCAGTGCTTACCTTCGGTAAGGCCCGTTGCTGTACATGTGGGAGCTACTGCTTTATCTATTACTTCTGTATGAGGAAGTTTAGAAACGGTTTGTTGTGCAACTGTAATAGCACCACAAACGGAGCAGTGCTTACCTTCTGTAAGACCCGTCTTTGTACATGTGGGAGCTACTGCTTTGTCTATTACTTCTGTATGAGGAAGTTTAGAAACGATTTGCTGCTCGACAAGAACTTCTCCACATCTCGAACAATGCTTACCTTCTGTAAGACCTGTCTTTGTACAAGTAGGTGCTACCGCCTTATCGATGACCTCACTATGTCCAAGCGCGGGAATTACCGTCTGTGCAACTGTAACAGTGCCACAAACTGAGCAATGTTTGCCTGCTGTCAATCCAGTATTTGTACATGTTGCAGCTACCGCTTTATCAGCAACTTGAGTATGTGCCTTCATAGAAACGGTATTCTGCTTAACAGTAACTGTACCACAAACACTACAATGTTTACCTTCGGTAAGCCCTGTACTTGTACAAGTTGCTTCAACTGCGGGATCAACAACTTCGGTATGTGCTTTCATAGAAACTGTAGTCTGCTTAACGGTAACTGTACCACAAACAGAACAATGCTTACCTTCGGTAAGCCCTGTACTTGTACAAGTTGATGCAACCGCGGGATCTGTAACTTCGGTATGTCCAAGAGCAGGAAGCGTTGTAGCTGAAACCAAAGTTTTACCACAATGTGAACAAGTCTGGCTTTCTGTTTTACCTGCTTTAGTACAGGTGGGGGCAACTGCGGGGTGTGTTACAGGTGTATGGTCAGTTTTAGACACACGCTCTTGTCTTACAATAGTTCTATTACAAACCGAGCAATGTGAACCCTCTGTATATCCATATGTTGTACAAGTTGGTTCTACCGCAGGATCAATCACTTCGGTATGACCAAGAGCAGGAATAACTTCTTGCTCAACAAAAGTTGTATAACATCTTGAACAATGAGAACCTTCGGTATAACCCTTAGCTGTACATGTGGGCGCTCTAGCAGAGTCAATCACTTCGACATGTCCAAGCGCGGGAATGAGATTGGATTCAACAACAAGTTCATTACAGGTTTTACATGATGCAAATTCTGAAAAACCGTCTTCAGTACAAGTTGCAGGTGTTCCCGGATAATACTCTAAAGTGTGTCCAATTTCAGGGATTTTTTCTTGGGGAACAAGATCTTCTCCACACGTGGAGCATCTCTTACCTTCGGTAAGACCTTCCACTGTACATGTTGGAGCTATACCTTCAACAACTTCTTCTGTGTGCTGTGCGGGAAGAACCTCTTGTGAAACAATGATTTCTCCACAAGTAGCACAGTGCTTACCTTCTGTAAGACCTGTTTTAGTACAAGTGGGCACTACTGCTTCATCAATCACTATAACATGCTCGTGAGCAGGAGGCTCTTGCTTCGTTGTAGTTTGAGTATTATTGCTTTTACATGCACTCAAGATGAGTAAAAACGTTAATACTACTACTAGAAATAATAGCTTTAAAAACTTTTTCATAACTTTTTCTTCTTTCACGTTTAAGCCCGTCGGCATTTCTACCTTAAATTTTACCACTTTTTGAAATTATTGTCAAATAATATTATTATATAATAATATTTTCAGTAAAAACGACAAATTTAGGGACTATATTTTATAGACAATAGACAACAAAAAGGAGCGCTTGTGCGCTCCTTTAAGAATATTTTGTGAAATTAGTATGAATAAACTTCGTTACCCATAATGTATGGTAAGTCAATACTCCTTTAAATATATATTTCGTTAATAGTTTCCATATAATTTTTAAAACCATTTACAACCGATATTGGCGCAAGCAACTTTACCTTTTCCCCAAATGAAGAACACCACCCGAAGAAGAGGTCACTAACTTGAACGTTCACGGTGAAACGAACGGTATTTTCTCCACTTGTTACCATCTTCGTGTGTTCTCCAAAAAGGTCGAACACGGCATCAACAAGAGATCTGTCGATGTCAATCGTCACCGCAGTAGCTTCACCTGAAAACATACCAAAAAGCTGCTTTTTGTATTGTGCAATATCAAAATGCATATCTTCTGGTGGAAGCTCAACGTCTTTTGTCCACTCGATCTCGACCTTTTCCATACGGTCGATACGGTAGTTTGATATCTTATTATATCGAGAGTCGAAGGTTACAAGGTAGTAATGCCCGTCGGCAAATACTGTACCAATGGGATTTACAATATAGTGATGGTGATCCCTTCTATACACCTTGTTGTGATTAATATCGTAGTCGAAATAATAGAAAATAATCTTTTTGCCAACGTTAATCGCATTGATTATGGTGTCAACACTGTAATAAATGCTTTCGTTGGTGTTTTTTTGCGTATTGAACTTTACAATATTGTTCTGCAAGATTAGTCCCTTTTGGCTACCTGCAAGATCCGCTATTTTTTGTATAAGCTCGGCACTCTTTTTCTCGGTGATAAACGATGCCGCCTGCACCGCGTCCATCAAGATATGTAACTCGGGCGCGTTAAAGCTACGGTCTTCAACATAATAAAGATTACTTCTTCCACGTCGGCACATTATCTCATATCCGTGCTCGTTGAGAAGTTTGATATCATCATAAATTGTCGTTCTGTGCGCCTCAATTCCACTTTCCAAAAGCTTCGCACGTAGCTCCTCGGTACCCATCGGGTGCTCCTCGTCAGTCTCCCTCTTGAGAATTTCGTATATCTTTAAAGGTCTTATTCTATTGTATTTTTCAGTTGATTTCATAAACTTATTCCTCTTTTTCAAACACAGGTTTTTGAATAGAAAAATGGTATCTTGGGTTAGTGCTTGTCACAATTTTGCATATATTCCAATCCTCATCAAAATCTAAAAATGCAATTGATTCATAATTGGTTTCTTCCTTTGATGCCAATATCAAGCATCTCTTGCCAACCGAATATTCTAATTCTTCCTCTCCATCATCTATTGATTTAATCACTGCAAAATGTACAAAATACTGGTCGGGGTTAGCACTTTTAACATATTTAAATTGATTTATAACTGCATCTATACCTACATATTTATTACCACTTTGAGATAAATAAACTACGTCTTCAGCAAGTATTGATTTTATACGGTCGGCATCATTTCCCGCAAACATATAGCGCATTGCAGCAAGATTATTTTCCTCGTTCTTCACTATACCTTTTTCGTATTCATATATAGCTACATCTGCCGAAAGTGTACCATACATAACAACTGTTGAACCAACTTCCATATTGCAACGAAGCTCCTCATCTACTTGATCTACTGTATGAACAATCTCAAGTTCACCATAATCAGTATTTATACCGCATAAAATAAATGCATTGTGAGACTCACCCTCAAATGTAATTTTACCACAATACAAATGCTTGACTGTGCCTCTTATAACTGTAATATCGTCAATATTTTCGTCTTTTTCAAACTCTTCGGAATTAGGGTCACGATTTCTCATAAGTCCTGCAGGCATAACCGTACCTTCACCTATTAACCACTTGTGACCATCTTTAGATACCGGTTGATGTTCTGTATATTCCTCTTCATCTTTGTAGTATTCAATAATTTGTGGATATGCAGCAACTTGCATTCTCACAACATCATCTTCCATAAAACTTGGCAAAACATCGGCATTTACAATATTAACAACCGCCATTCCTTCTCTGTTCATTCGAGTAACTGCTACTCGCCTTTCAAGAAGATCAGCATCTTTTCTATTGATATTCATTCCGTGTAACCTGACTTGCCAAACTGAGTGGCCCGAAATGTGTGTATCCAAACCAAGTCCTTGGTAAGCTGTGCCATTCACTTCGTCGGTTTGATCACGAAACCCCGTACGCATTATGAGCTGTGCAGCGCCTAAATGATGATTTATGTACGGTAATTTATAGTAACCATATATTGCTTTTCCTTCGCTTGCTACCAATCCCATTAATGAGCCAAAATCTTCTTCACTTTTTCGAAAGAAATCCATATTCAAATTTTCCAAATAAAGTCCCATATTTAACCTCCATCATTTTTATCAACTTAGAATTCTTTAACGATATCAAGCACCATAATCGGTGTTGTTTCAACGCTAATTGTATCGTTCTTGTAGTCGAAATACTCAACTTCAAACAAGTGGTCCGTATATTTCTGCACAATAGTTCCTAATGTTCCTGCAGGAATTTCTTCATAATCAGCCGTTAACATTACTACATCAAATTCTTTCATAATCTTCTCCTTTTCGGATTAATCATCTATTATGTCACCATTATACACCTTTATTTTCCTTTTGTAAAGTCTGAGTTGTCACTTTTTCACTTCACCTTAACAAAAGTTGTCGGTTTTTAGAGACAATATAGAAAAAGTCGGCTAAAGCCGACTTTTTCAAATTTTGAAATATTCATTAGTTTTCAAAATATCTCTTATATTCCATTGCAGCAAAAATGAGTGCTGCTATACCATAGCTCCAATTCTTGTCGCGTGGAATAAGTGTATATCCCAATTTTGGGAATATGGGCAGTGGGATGGTTGGGCCGCTTATTTCAGGCATATACGTACCATGTTCATCACTCTCCATAGCATTGACGCAAGCTTCAAATGCCTTTATTGCAGGTTCAAGGAATTTCTTATCCAAGTAACCACATCTTATGCCATGAAGCCATCCGGCACTGATAAGTGCAGTTGCGGAAAGCTCACGATATGAATCATACTTTAACAAGGTAGAAAAGGTATAGTCATCTCTCATACAAGAAAGAAGTGCCTCACTCGTCTTTTGAAAAAGATCAATAATTGTGGAAGATTCCTTGTGCTCCAAACCAATATTATCAAGTATCATTGGGAATGCGCAAATTACCCATCCGTTTCCTCTACCCCAAAACAAATTATTTTGAGGAAATGCGCGTTTTTGCTTTACCCAATATGAATGTGCCCAAAGATTTTGCTCCTTGTCCATCATCATGGATGCATATTGCTTGGGCTGGCGCGCAGCAAAATCAATTAATTCCATGTCCCCACTCTCCCTTGCATAAAGAGATGTGAAAACCGAAAACATCATTACACTATCAACCCAGACACTCTTAGGATAGAGCTTTCCTTTTTTACTATTGCCCAGGTGATTGAGGCAATCGAGATAAAGTCTTGGCTCATTGCGAATATAATTTATAACCTTGTTTGTAAGTCTTTCGTATTCGGGATTGCCTGTGCGCTTATACATAGCATAGGTAATAAGACCGGGGGCTGCAGTATCGGATTGATCAACAGCAGGGTCTACCTTTGCCCAATAATCACAGTAATCGCAAAGAAATTTAGTATAATCTTCTCTTCCGTTTTCCTTGTCGAATTCATCAAGGGCATATCCCAAAAGCGCTTCTCCCCACATCCATTTCATTTTGGGCTCCCAAGTGGATGCTACAAAATCAGCAAGCTTTTTAACCTTTAAATAATTATTCTCATTATATTTCATATTTTTCTCAAGCAATAGTACGTTTAAGAGTATCAAGCTCTATTTTTTCTTCATCAGTCAAATTATCGAGTTTACCTTCTCTTTGCAAGGCAAGATATTTTTCAACCTTTTGGTTATTATCCTTTGACAATACGTATCTCCTTGCCATTATAAATCCAAACAACATAAAGATTATACACGTGATTGACATAACATATTTTATACCGTTAGAGGCAGAAGAAAGCTGAACTTCAGCATCAGCATTATAGCCTGTAAGCTCAAGCACTTCAGTAAACACAGCAATAACTATAGCCGCTCCTGTTTTGCGCGCAAAGGTCATCAATGCACTACATGCGCCACTCATTCGATTTCCACTGACTAGCTCACCTGCATCAACAACGTGTGGGAACATAATCCAGCTTGTAAGCTGCGCACCTGCAAAGCCGATTGCAACGAAAAATACGCAAGCATAGGCAACGTAAAGATTTGAGCCGAAAAGTCCAAACGCCGACATTGCAACAATAGAAAGTGGCAATCCAAAGCCGTAAATACGATTGATGTCAACTTTCTTAATTAACTTATTAATCAACGGGAATGCAAGAAGTTGAACTGCGATAAATATACCAAGGAAGATAGTGCTGCTACCCTTGGGTTTGGTTACGTATTCTGCAAACATAATAATGCCTGCGGAAAATACTTCCATACAAACAGCCTGACCAAGATACATGCCCAAAAGCTGTCTAAAGGGCTTAATTTTGAGGGGAGCAACAAATTCAGTAACTTTAAAACGAGTTTTTTCTCTTGGAAGCTCCACTCTCTCACGAACAAAAATTGCACAAAGTATTACGGGCAATGCAAAAAGTATTCCAAATCCAAATCCGAGGATAAGATAAAGAATTGTCAAATTAATTTGACCCTTACCATACATACCTGTAAAGATAGAAGGAAGAAGCGTGCATGCTGCAGTACCAACGGTTGAAACAACCAATCTAAGCACGTTAGCTTTATCACGTTCAGCACTTATAGCACTTATTTCAGCCGACATACTACTATAGGAAACGTTTATTACTGTTGATACGGTATTATAGAAAAGATATGTAATTGTGCAGTAAATAAATTTTGCAATTTTACTTTCAAAACCAACAGGAAGAAATACAAGCGCAAAGGCAACAATCAAAAGAATTCCACCTGCCAAAATATATGGACGGCGTCTGCCCATCTTAGTTCTTGTATTATCACAAATTATTCCCATAAGTGGGTCGCTAATGGCATCCCATACTTCAGAAATAAGAATTACGTATCCCGCATATCTTGGGGAAAGTCCAACTATATTTATCAAGAAGAAAAGAGGATAAACTACGCTTATAAGAGCTTGTCCACCACCACCGTAAAAATCGGCAAGGGCAAAAAATGCCTTTTCTCCTTTTCTCATACTTTTCGTTATATTATTTTGCATAATTTTACTCCTTGATATCAGAAATTATCGAATTAAGATATTTATAGCTTTTATCAATATCAGCATATGGAGTTTTGGTCTTTTGCTCAATTACATAATAGCTACAACCAACCTCTTTTGCAGCTTTGAGCACATTGGTAAAGTCAATAACACCATCTCCAACCGAGGTATCAACACTTAACACGTCAATACCGCGCTTTTTGAAAGTCAGATCGCGAAGGTGTATTCCAAGAAGTCTATTACCGAATTCTTTTATTTGAACGGATGGCTCCTTGCCACTTCGAGCAGTCCAATACGTGTCATGTACAAATTTAATTTTATTGGTCTTTGACAAAAGCTCTGCCATTCTCGTTTTTTCATTTGAAAGCTTAATATACTCCCAATTATGATGATGATATGCAAGGGTTATTCCCTTTTTTGCATAGACGTCAGTTATCTCATCAAGTGAATCAACGAATTTATAAAACTCGTTTTCACTACCTAAAATGCATTTGAATGGTAGCATTGAAATTACAACGTTCTTACATCCTGTAATATTGCAAAACTCAACAATATCATCCACATCACCATAAACATTTTTTGGCTTCACCTGGATAGAGCTTATTTGGATGCCAAATTCATCAATCAATTCTTTAAGTGCTTTGGCATTTTTAAAATTAAAATCAATTCTTGCCACCTCAAAGCTTTTGATTCCAAGCTCTATCAACGGAAGGTAGGAAGCGCGAATATTCTTTTTTTGTGCTTTTCTAATAGTAAAGGTCTGAACTCCAAAATTCATAGTCAGTTTTCTCTTGTCCCTTCGTTATAATTAAGAGTAAGCTTCTTACCGTTGAAAGAGAGCTCAATTATGTCAGCGCCCCTCTCAACCTTTCCGTTTACGTAATCATTTTCGTATCTTGCATAATTAGTATCAACAATTTCACCGTTAAGCTTAAAATATTCATCATATTTTACGTCAAATACCTTGCCGACACTTTCATAATGCACTGTCATATCACTATACTCGCATCTATTTGCGAGCATTGTGCTAACAAATTGCTCAAATGCTCCATTATCCTTTAAGCAACCGAGCTCTGTAATCCAAGCGTGAGTACTTCCTCCCTCAAAAATGAGGTCATATCTAAGATCTCCGCTCGCTTCAATCAACTCTCTAACGTTATCCTTAATCTTGCTACGGTCACTTTCCAAATCCTCAGCAGTAACACCAGACATATCGTTTTTAAACATAAGCTTGCCATCACCATCGGAAATTGCATGAAGCATGATATATGTTTCACCTTTGCGACCAAAGATATAGCCTTGATCAAGATAGTCCGTAATTACTTCATCGAAAAGTCCGACAGGAAAATATGCGTGGGTATATCCTACAACGTGAGGCTCAAGCATCCCTGCCTTATCCGGAATTGTATAAATAGAAATATTAATATTTTCATCCTGTACAGAATAAGGGAGACGGCCGTATCCAACCCAATACTGTCCTCTTGAGCTATTTCTCATAGGTTGAGCCGTATAGATAGAAAGATTGCCTGCAAGGGTGGATACATGAATTTGATGCTGATCAGCATAATCCCCCGCAAAATGCTCTTGAGAAGTACTCATAGAATAATACGGTGTTTGATACGTATAAACATTGGCTCTTTGAATTGCTTTACCATCAGTTGAAGGGTTGAGCATTCCTGAAAGACCACCAAGGGTATTAGTAACTGTTAAAGGCCAAAGATTAACAATCTTGAAATCATTAAGAAACTCATTATTGAAAAGCTTGTTCTTATTGAGATAGTCGATGGAGTTATCAATAACCTCTTCATTTGAAAAGGCCTCCATGCCCATTTGCATCATAATTTGTTCAACATCTTGACCAACAAACCCATCAGCCACCAATTCGGAAAGTGTAATGCCGTTTGATGACTTAACTATTTGCTTTTCGGAGGTATCATTAAATATTTCCTTAATAACCTGAGGAACTTGATAAATGGGCTCGCCGTTCACCTTTGTTTCATACATTCTTCTAAAGCAAACAAAGAATCTATTACTTTCGGTTTTATATGCATCCCCGTTTTCAAGCACAAGATTAATATATGGACGAAGTCTATTTCCCGTATCATCACTTGACTTGTTATCCATATACATTCTTCCACTTGCTGAAACGAATGCATACTGAACGTTGCCTTCAGCGTCCACATACTTATATGACTGTGTTGCAATATCTATCCATATAAGGTCCATTACTATCTTCATACGAGCAACCATATCAGAATCCTCTTCCCTTGCAAACTGAATAAAGTTTGCCATGGGTGCAATGTCTTCGGGATAGTAGTTATTTGAATAGTATTCGTTAAATCCATAGTAATATCTTTGGCTCATCCAAGCATTGATTCTCTCCTTAGCCATGGAGATATGCTCCTCTCCGCTTTTTCCGTCAGCAAAGGTGACAGCAGGCCATTCGCATCCAACAAGATATTCCGTTACGGCAAATAGAATTTGATGATTTTCACTCCAATGGCACATACTATCGGATCTACCATCATATTGGTCCATCCAATATTTAAAGCCAATTAGACAGTTTTTAATTTCTTCTTTATTTTCTTCAGCCAAACGATGCTCGTTTTCTATGTAAAATCTTATAAGACCACATGCTGTAAAATCCGCACAGTCCTCTCTAACATCGATACGTTCAATCGCACCCTCAAGATTTTTAGAAATAAGTGCTGTGTCTTCAAAATATGAATCATCAAGAAATTCTGATTGATACAACATCTCGGTAAGCTTGCCGTCTCCTCCCTTAGTGGTTTCACCCACTACCGGATTTACAAACAACATATTGTAACCAAATTGTATTAACACACTTAACAAAAATGCACCTATCAAGCTTAGAGAAATTATTATTATCCATTTCTTGATCTTCTTCTTTTTATCCATCATAATTCTCCTTTTTTGATTTTATTGGAAAAATGTTGATAAATTATACCACATAAAATATAATACTGCAATAGTTTTGCATAAATATTAACTTTATTAATATAAAATTAATAATTTAAATAAGCCCTAAAAACACAATGATTTTAGGGCTTTGTTCTTTTGTTAATTTCTCAATGATAGGCAATAGAGGTCATTTTTTTCAAATGCTTGATTTACGTCACAATTTGGACCTGCTATTGTGATAGTAAAACGGTTTTCATAAAATCCTGCACAACTTATTCGAAAGTTAGTTTCCCATTTGTTGTTGAGCAGCCATGCAAATACCGTTCCTCTTGGATCGATTTCGGTTGTATAATCCCAAAGCTTTATTCCACCAATAGTCATAAGAGGGACATCCTTAGAGTTTACAACCACGGTTTCATCAGCACCCTTGCTGAAAAACCCTCTATCAAAGGCAAAATAGTCACAGCATGTTTTAGGCAAATTAGTACCTGCCTTAAATGTGCAACCTGCCTTATCCAAATACCAATTGCCTTCGTATGCTTGAATGGGCAATGCCATATACATTCCCTCAGGGTCCATAACAAGATCCTTTGCCATATTGATATTGACTTCAATTTCGGGACGATTTTTATACAATACAATTTCAGTAAAGCATTTCTTTGTCGATTCAATACTATATTCAACCTGCAAAATGGTCTTTACGGCACCGTTGGATTTGACACTTAAGCCTAAGGATTTACCGTAAAAGATTTCATCCTTTGGCTTTTTTCTTGAACTATAGCCAAAGCCTGCGGCATCCGATCTTATACCTCCCTTAAACACCTGGTAAACGGGTTGACCAAGGGCAAGGGCATCATCACACAAGAGCTCATGACCTGTCTTCTTGTTTTTTACGGAGGTAATATTATATTCATTCCACTCAACTGAGTAAAATTCATTTTCAAAGGAGTTAATATCCAAATTTTCTTCTGGCGCTTCCCCATTTTCAAAACAAATTTTCACGTTAAGTCTTTCGTTTGCCTTTAAATCCAAGTCAAATGCTACAAAAGCTCCCCTTAAAGTATATATTCTTTGAGCAGAGTATTTCTTACAATTTTCGTCTTCAACGTGGAAAATCATATTTTCAAAATGGCCTTCCTCCCAAAAGTCCGTTGACAAATATATGGTTTCACAAACGTCAAAATCATGTGGATTGACAATTGTATAGCTCATCGGACGGTTAACGGTAAACTCACCCTCTCCAAGCGCTCTTGTCAGTTTATCTAATGCTGTGCTTGATAAAATGTCAGCGTCGGTAGCATGCTTGTCTTTTCTTAAATCAAGCTGTTGAACTAAAAGCTTATATGGGTCGGTATACGTTTGAGAATGTCCCCACGTATGCTCGGCATAAAGGCAAAGCTTGTTAACAATTTTGTCACGCTCGGATTTATCAATGATTTTGTATTCCTTATCAAGCTTGTCAATCATTTTAAGATTTCTTTGCGCGTTACGGAATACTCTTGTTTGCATTGGTGAGCAAAGACATCCGTCAGTCCACCAGTCGGGCCAGTCACCCTCATATTCGGGAATATCTTTAACGTTTTCTCTCAAATATGCGAAGAATTCATCCAAGGTAGCACAACAAATTTCAATTTGATCACCGTATTTCTCATTAAATTGATCAATTATTTCACAGTGATTGTCAGAAATGGGATTGTTATCAGTATAAAGACCTCCTCCCATAATTGGCATAAAATCATACTGATATCCGTTCTTTTTTACGCCCTCCACCATGTCGAAAATTCGACGCGCTGCATAGCTATCGCAATCAACGACGTTAACAAATTGACTCTTATCAGGAAGCATTCCGGGAATACCAGGATCACCGCAAGGAGTTGAGCCCGGAATAAGACCAAGCAAATTTGCCTTGTGATATGTCAAACCGTTCCAAACTAAGATTCTATTGCCGTTTGGCGTTTTCCACCAAAAAGGAATCAACGGTTTCATAAAAGGCGCACCACCGTGGTGAGTATTAATACAAGTCATTAAGTTTTCGACACCAATATCGTACAAAAGCTGAGCATATCCCCAGCCGAAGCCGTTAATGTCAGATGCCATTGCAATTTTTGGAGATGCAATTTCGTTATTTTTAGCAAAATCGAGACTATAATTCAAGCTTTTGCGCAAATTATCATAATTTAAGAGTTCAGCAAAATGTAAATAGTTTGCCACAAACTCAAAGCGACCTGTTTTGATTGCCTTAATCAAGCGCTCTTTTCCCTGTTCACCGTATTTATTCAAATATTGCTCAATTGCCCAAAAGCCCTCGGCAGTAAATTTGAATGGGCAAGCTCTTTGTTGCTTATCAAGAATGCAATCAACCGCTTGTCTTATGAAATCAGCTTGATAAACTGCAATTTTCTCTTGACGCTCCGTGTATCCAATATCAATATGCGAATGATATATCAAAAAAACCTTGAAAGCCATTTTGCACCTCACTAAATTTTGTAAATTTGGAACTATCCATAACCATTGTAGCATTTTTCACTTTGAAATGCAAGAAATTTCGCAAAATGCCACCCACTTTATTTTCTCGACGCAAAAAAATCCCCCACCACGAGGGTGGGGGATGGGAAAATTATGGGATTATTTGTAGAATTTGATATATTCAGTTTTTCCTAATACTGAACCAACAGAAATCTTAATTTGTCCAGTAAGACCAGTCAAATCATATGTTGTTACACCATTAGTTGTTGTACCAGTAACGGTTTTGCCACCAACAGTAACAGTAAATGTACCAGCTGTTGATTTCAATTCGAGTTTTACAAATTCATTAGAGGAAATAGTAATATAACCATTGCTCTTTTGCCATTGCATTATATTGGATTGAAGCATTACTTGATTTGATGTGTAACTGTAACCATTTTCTGCCTTTGTATTGTTATTTGCAGCATAACTTGTACCATTGAAATCACTTGGTGTAATTTCAAGAACTACACTGGGTTCTGTGACTGATTCATGTCCTGGACACTGATTATTTACACAGACACTTTCAGTGCATAATGTGTCAGTACACTTTCCACAGTTATCACATATACTTGTACATGTATGTTCGGGAGTAGGTGTTTCGCCACCTTCGGAGCCACCATTGTCGCCTGTAGTATATGTTACCTCAATGTTGTTAAGTCTAAATTGTGCAGTTGCCTTAGCAGTAACGGTGTCCACTGGTGTTTCAAAAGTAATAGTTACTACTGAACCACTTATGGTAGCAGTACAACCATTAACACTCGAGAATGTATTTTTACAAGCGGTTGCATAAGAACTGCTTGTACAAGTAATTACAATTTTTGAAATATTCGGAGCAGAGATAGTGAAGGTGCTATTTGCGTAAACTCTAAAGAGATTTGTATCAGTCGTTAATATAGCACTTGTTGAACTACCTTGTGCATTAGATACCTTTATATCGCCACTTGTCCATGTGATTACTTTGTTTTCAAGTGAACCTTGGTCAGCAAATATATTCATGGAAACTGTTGTTTCAACAGGTGCTTCAGGATCGGGTTCAACTGTACCACCAATTGTTGTTCCACAGTAATCGCAAGTGCCGTCTTCGTTAGTATCAAGGTGGGCAGCAAGCCATGTTTCACGGAGCTGTGCTTCACTGGAGTCATTCTTTGCAATCTTAGCAGAAACTGTAATTTCGTCACCGTTTTTAATCTTGGTTATGAAGTCTTTATAACCAACAGAACCATCTATATTATGAATGTTTGTAATATAAATGGAGTGCTCACCAACTGTAATAGTGGTTGCACCAGTGTTAGAAGGATGGTCTTTATCATCAATTACACCAGTAATTACATACTTGTTAGATGTTTCTTTACCGTTTTCAAGTGTTTCTGCAATCCAAAGTGCTTCCTGAATTGTGATTGTTGAACCAGCTTCGGGCAAGTTGTGTACACCACAGTTATTCATACAGATATAGGGGTTTGTACCACTATAATTATGTCTGTATGCGTCAAGATTAGTAGTTACAATATTGCCACATTCTGTACATTGTTCATTTACATATCCATCTTCCAAACAAGTAGGATTCTGTCTATTAATTTCTTCCATTGTACATACTGCGCAGATTTCTTGAATTCTCTGAACGTAGATGTTAATGTCTTGCTGACCAGATGCATAACAAGAGAAAAGAGAATTTGTACTATTATATCTCAATAAGTTGCGAGTATTAGAGCCCTTGGCCGTGATTGTGGCTACACCATCTTCAATAGTAATTGTCCAGCTACTGTTATTGGATAACGTGGTTTCGGTTCTTAAATAGTTATCACTTGAACTTGCAGCATAAAGGTAACCATCTCCAACATTAAATGCAAATGTTCCGTCAACATTGCCCGCTTCAAGAGTGATAATTTGTACATCTGCACCAAATGTGATAACATTTTCGGATTTTTTAACTGATGCTTGACCTCTATTGTTTTTGTTTTGAGTTGTACTTAAGGCAACATTACTATTTGTAGCAACAATAATGATGCTATCACCAACTTTGATATTGGAAGCATCAGTTACTAATTCCCACTTGGTTGTTGATTTAGCACCACAATCACAATTGCCTTCTGCATCCCATTCGTGTACATGTTCTTCACCGCCAACTGTATAGGTGTTGTTTTCTGCCAATTCAGAAAGATCAAATTCAATTTCCTTGTCGCCATCTGCTACAATCTTGAAGCCATCAACGTAAATAGGAAGATTAAGTTTGTATATACCATTTTCAAGGAGCATTGTGCTCATATCAATACCGTCAATGGTTGTTGTCCAAGTATCATCACCATTTGCGAACCAATACTGAAGCTTAAGATTTGTCCAGTCGAGGTTATTATGGATATAAATTGTCTTTGATGTCTTACTGTGTGTAATTATTCCACCGGTTTTGTGTTCGGCAGTACCATAAACACCCTGGCCGCCGCCGTAGAGCTGGTTGAATGTGATTGCTGCGAAGCCGGTTTTATTTGCTTCTGCAAGTTCGATAGTGTTGATTTTAACTCCGTTAATTACGGGGTTACCGTATCTAACGTTACTGAAAGGACCATTATAGTCACTTTCTTGTGCTCTTACCCAAGGGTAATTGCTCTGCCAAGAGCTATCCTGATTTGCAAACTGATAATATGTATAATTTACCCAGTCACCATAGTAAACGTTAACGTTTACGCATGTTAAGAAGTCAGCGGCTGCGTTTGTTGCCTGCTTTGGACTATTCTGTCCTGTGTAGCCAACAAGCATACCACAACGACGGTATGCATACCACTGATAAGCAGCAGTAACGTCGGAGAATGCATCGATTTCGGCTGCAACGATTACGTTTTGCATCAAAACCTTTGCAGAACCATATTTACCACCGATAACGCCACCGTTACCTGTGTCGAAATCACCCCACATGGATGAAAGCTTAACTGTGGAGTCAACTACGATATTTGTGAATGTGTGTGAATATTCGTTTTCGGGAACGTTATCACTTTCGATAACGTAAATATCACCAACGATACCACCGTTACGCATCTGGTAGTTGCCAATGGTTGCATCGGAAACGATGATATTTTCGAATGTGCATTTACCCTGCGCGCAACCAGCGATGATACCGATAGAAGTTGTTTCAACTATGAGTTCAGAGCCAACTACTGCAATATTTTGGATTGTCGCATTATGAATGGATGAGAACAAGCCTGCGCCCATGCTTGTGCCAGAATGCTTATCTGTTGCATCAAGTTCCCAACCATTAACACGGAGGTTATAGATTGTGTGGTTTCCACCATCGAAAGTACCATTGAATGTCTTACCACCGTTATATGCCCAACCTCCACCGATGGGGTTGAAGAGTTTATTATCAAGGTCAATGTCAGTAGCGAGAGTTACTGTCTTACCTTCGAATTTATTGCCTCCATCAACAAGGTCTCTAAAACCAAGGAAGTCTGCAACATCATTAAGTGTAAATTGAGTATCATTTTCGTTGTACCAAGATGTATTTGCTACAGTATCATTTTCCCACTTACTTACATTAGTCTGTCTTGCTGAGAAAACTGAGAAGGATGAAACGTGAATTGTTACGTCACCCGTTTCTTCGTTATACACGTACTGATTATGAATAGCAAAATCAGCCACGCTATTAACTCTCATCATAAGAACGGGTACGCCGTTTTCAAGATGATAGAATTTAAGTTCAGTATTTTTAAGTCCAATGGGAAGAATTGCACCAAGCTTAACAGTGATTGGTGTTTTGTTATCAAGCGCAACGCCTGAAATATGAACATCCAAATCTGTGAGGACTTCACCGTCAAGTGCTGCTTCCTCTTCTACATTTTTGATTGAGAGTGCAAGAGATGATGCACCAAGCTCAACCTTAACGTCCGCGGGAATTAAAGCTGTAACGCCCTCTTCTCCGCCAATTACAACGTCACTTGAAAGTGCGCCGTAAATAAGTGCATCATTAGAAATCTCTGTTGATGCGGAATACACCTCGTTAGGATCCTTTGCATCCTCAACTGAGGGCTTTGTTACAGTGCCAGGCTGAATAACAGTGATGAAATCGTCTTTTTGACCTTCATTTACACCATCTTCGTGGCTATGCTGACTCTGGAAGCAAGAGGTCATAAGACCAACTACCATAATCATGCAAAGCACAAGCGCAAGCACTCTTGTGAAAATAGAGTTGTTTGTTTTCATAACATTTCCTTTCCTAAATAAGCTCAATTTTCGGTAACGAAAGGACACAAAATTTATATCCTTTCGTTACCGCCACACACAACTCGGTGTGGAAATGTTACTATATATAGTAAAAAATTCATTAACAGTGCTAATTATAGCACAAGATATATAACAAATCAACCCATTTTTTTACAACTTTTTTACCAAATTGTAAATTTTTCCAAAATGGAATATTAGATACGCGAGTTTTGAATATAATTTCATAATGATGTTTCTTGGGAGGATTTTTTATGAAGCATTCATTTAAATCTTGGCAATTTTTGGGCTTTGCCTTCACGTCATTAATGGGCACAATTTTGCATTTTTTATATGATTGGCTTGATATGTCCACGTGGATTGCACCCTTTTCTGCCGTTAATGAATCCACGTGGGAGCATATGAAGATACTATTTTGGCCAATGCTTTTATTTGCCTTTTTTGAATGGTTTTTCTTTAAGGAGCGCACTGATTTTTGGTGTATCAAGCTACGCGGAATTCTTTTGGGATTGATATTAATTCCAACTATATTTTACACACTAAAGGGGGTTATTGGCGGCTATCCCGATTGGCTAAACATTGCTATTTTCTTTATTGCCGCTGCCCTTTCATATCGTTATGAGGCAAAGCTATTCGATCCGATGAAGATAGGGTGTAAATCCCCTAAATTGTCACTATCATTTCTTGTGATTATTTCCCTTCTATTCATAATTTTTACGTTTGAAGCTCCCGAAATTGCCATTTTTAAAGACCCCTTGACAGGCACATATGGAATATAAAAAAGATGGGGAATCCGTGATTCCCCATCAAATTTTTTATTGTCTTTCCCATCTAGCCTGGAGTGTTACGTTACCCGCAATATTCCAAACGCCTGATTCGATTTTTTGGTTACCGTAGTACCAACCAAGGAAAGTATATCCTGAACGTGTAATTTCAGGAAGTGTATATGTTTCACCATATCCAACACGCTCAACGTATGTTGAAGTGCTGCTATACATCAATCCTGAAACTTCAGAGCATTGTGCTGTAGCTACACTTGTTGGCTTTAGTGTACCACTGATATATACAGTAGCTGAACCCGATGTAGAGTATGAATAAGCTCTTACACCAATATAGTAAAGAGTTCCTGCTGTTACATTGTAAGTATATGAGAAATTGCCCCCTGAACCACCATCATCATTATATGTAAGTGTTGAAAATGAGGAATCATATAAGTAACCATAAGTATCATAGTTACTTGAGCTATAAACAGTAATACTTCCACTTACCAACGGAACAAATGCATAATAACGAACTGATGTTCCATTTAAAGATACAGAAGCAGAGGAACCAACGCTAATTGTATTATATGTACAGCTTACCCACTTAGCATACAAAGTAATATCTTGTGTCAAAGTGCCACTAAAGGAATATCTATTAGTGCAACTGCTATCAGTATACCAACCAGCAAATATATATCCACTACGTGTAGGAATTGAAGGATATGACAACGTTTGACCGTTGCTAAGTTCAACAACTGAGTTTGTTAATCCTGAATAATTATAGTTATATGTCACCTTAATTGTTTTATAAGCTTCAGTAGCATTATTAAAGGTTACGTTATAATACACTATTTCTTCCCATCTAGGAGTCAAGATAACGTTATCTTCAGCAATTGTCCATCTTCCGGATTCAACCTTTGTATTACCCATATACCAGCCAAGGAATCTATAACCCGGTCTTGTAGGTGTGGGCAATGTGAATGTAGAATCATATGTAGCCTCCAATTTATATGTGGAGTATGCTTGATGTACAAGTCCTGAAACTGATGCAGTAGCGCTTGACGTGGATTTAAATCCATTGAAATAGAAGTATGCTGTTGAATAGTAAGAGGATGATGTGCTGTATTTATAAATAGAAATAACAATTACGTCACCTGCAGAGCATTCAAAATTAATATAATCATAGTATGTGGAAGAAACATAACTGTTGCTTCTAATTGTTGTACCCTTAGTCAAGTTATAAACCTGGAGATAGTAACTATATGAAGAACTTGAATAAGAGTTCTTGTAATAGATTTTATGTGTTCCAGTTTCATTAGCTACAAGATAGATATGCTTTTTGTCACTTGAATCTGTGTATCTGGTTGACAAGCTATAAGCATTAGAGCTTGATGTATAATCACTGGGATTAATTTGAACTTCAGTATATGCACTAGACATAGACATCTGTGTCCAACCGGCATACAATGTCATATCAGCAGTAATTGTACCTGTGAAATTATATCTTGTTGTGCAATTACTATCTGTGTACCAGCCTGTGAATACGTAATCACTTCTTGTAGGAATGCTGGGGTAAGACAATGTATTGCCGTTTCTAATAGTTACTTGAGAATTCTTTGATCCACTATAGTTGTAGTTATATGTAACAACCAAGCTACTCTTTGTAGTAACGTCATCAAAAGTAACGTCATATTTATTAGGAGACCACTGAGCCACGAATGTTATTGGTTCGTCTTCATTTTCTATAGTATCCCATTTACCGTTTTGCGCAATCTTTTTATAATTTCTATACCAACCATCAAAAGTATAACCTGTTTTTGTAGGTCTGGGTAATTCATAGTAAGAACCATATTCTACACTAAATGTTGAATCAACACCTACGCCACCGTTAGCATTTAATGTTATTGTATAATCATCAGCGTCCCACTTAGCTGTAATTTGTTTATCACCAAAGCTAAATTGAGGAATAGTTGCATTAGAAGAAACTTCACCATCAATTTCCCAACCGATGAAATCATAACCATCTCTTGTGGGGTTATTCAACACAATATCCCCAGTCAACATTGTGTAACTGTCGGGATTGGGATTTGCAAGTGTACCACCATCAAGGTTATATGTAATATCGTGTGACATTGTTACCAAAATGATGCCTGTTACAATAAGAGCTAATGCAACAAATGCAATTGAACAAATAAGAATTATCTTCTTTGCCTTTGCTTTTGCCTTTGCCTTGCGAATTCTTTCAGCCTCTTCCCATGCTGCCTTATCCTTATACCATTTATCAAGGCGAGCTTCAGCTTCTGTTACCTTCTTGGGAGCATCCTTAAATTCACCAATTGACTTGAGTGCGGCAATTGCCTCTTTAATTTGAACGTCTGTTACTGATTGCGCAACAATAACTGATGTTGCTCGACCATAAACGAATTCCTTGCGCGCCAATTCCTTAGCTTCCATGCACTCCTTAGCCTTTGCCTTAGAATCAGCATAATCACCCAATTTTTGGAAGATAGCCAACGCTTGATCAAAGTGCTTTGCTTCAAGCATTTTTACAGCACTGTCATACTCGCGCTTATCCATCTCCTCCTTTGTCAATACAGGAGTAGGAGCCTGTGCTGTGCTCTTGCCACAGTTTTGACAGAACTTATCACCTACAGGATACTTACTTCCGCAATGAACACAAAATTCAAATGCGGGTGCCTGTGGTTTTGTGGGAGCTGCCTTAGGAACAGGAGTTCCGCACGTAGTACAAAACGCACTATCAGGTGTCAAGGGAGCACCGCACTTTGTACATTTTCTTACTTGATTTTGATTATCCATAACTTCTCCTTCTTTCAATTTTTTATAATGTAATAATCAATAAAACTAATTAAATCAACCGATTGACTTTTCCCAAAGAATCTTCTTTTCTTCGACGGTTCTTAATTCTAAATATACACTTCTCTCAGTTTCCTCGTTATTTGGCAACGTGCCTCGAAGCACTCTTTGAATTTTAGGAAAAGCAATATCATACATATGATTCAACTCAACCCAAGCATCAGCATCCTGTGCAAACACAGGCTCCATAACGTCAAGCAGAGGCTGATATATTGCCTTTCTTTTCTCTTCAAAATTGTTTGAGTAGTATGAAGAATAATAATATTGGATAAAAAATGAGCATTTATCCTTGTTTGAAAGTGTAAATCTCCAAAAATCATGGAACACTGCCTTAAAGCCAAGGTTTACACCGTCATTTTTAGTTGCATCAATTTTACTCCAAGATTCCTTCATCACAAACATCAGCTCTTTATCCAAGGTATCAAACGTTTGCTTTAGCAAGTCGTCCTTGCTTTCAAAATAGCGATAGATATATACCTCACTAAGACCTGAATCGTTTGAGAGTGCCTTGGTGGTTGCATTAGAAATTCCCTGAGCAGATACTACGCGAATTGCACTTTGCATTAGTGCTTGACGCACCTCATTACCTCTGTTCATTCTTTATCCTCACCAAATTTACAATGTAAGTAATCACTTACAAATCGTTAAAAAATTAAGTTATATGACCTGATTTTCAACGGAAATATAACTTTACATACATTATAATACCTAAAACGACGCTTGTCAATAGTAATTGACATAATATTACCCTATTATTTACACAAAAAAGCCAACGGCTAAAAAAGTCGTTGGCTTATCTTTTAGAAGAGTGCGGCAATTTCATCAAGTGCCTCTTTTACGAATTTGGGGTATTTATTACTAAATGCCTTTCCCTTCCACAAATTAGGCTTTTGAACGCGAGTTAAAAGGTTGTTTTTAAGCTCACTTGCATCAACGTTTGATTTGTGCTTAGGAGATTTAAATGAGATTTCTATCGGCTCATTACCAAGGGTAATTTGCACGTCTTCAACCTCCAAATCTCTAAATTTAATGCAAAATTCTCTTGTTTTAGGCAAGAAGCTAAAGGTATTTGCAGGTGGCGTGATTTTCAAGCTAAGCTCATCCTCAGTTTCCTCAAGCTCAAACTTAGTTATCGCATACTCACCCTTTTCAAATGCCTTAGTTTCGCCATCATCATCGTACAATTCATATGTACCGTTCCCTCTCCAAACGTGAATTTCAAGAGGCTGGTCGAGAGAAAGACTATTTGTCTTGCCATCCTTATACATTGGCACGATTGCACCTTCTTTGGCAAGGACGGGAATGGAATCAAGATCGCGATACATCTTCACCCATTTGCCACCCTGATATATTCTTCCATTGAAAATATCAGTCCATCTACCCTCGGGCAACCAAACGTCAACGCTTGAAAGGTTGAGGCGCTTATCCTGTGGCTTAGTTATGGGGCAAACCATAAGCTGTCCACCAAAGATATACTGATTTTTCACTTTATATGCGTCGGGTGAATTATATCTATAATACATCGGCATACAAATCGGCTCACCGTATGTATGTGTGCGGTAATTGGCAGTATAGAGATATGGAATCAACTTGTGGCGCAAACGAAGAAAGTCTTCAGAGATTTTATTTACAGCATAGCTTCTCTTCCAAGGCTCTTTACCCATATAATCTGAGTTTGACGAGTGCAATCTATTTATTGGGCTGAACACTCCATATTGCAACCAACGAAGGTATAATTCATCGTCTTGAATACCCTTCATATGACCGCCAATATCATGACTCCACCACGTGTAGCCTGCATTTGCAGCACAGTTTGTAAAGTAGGGTTGGAAATCAAGGCTCTTCCAAGTAACTATTGTATCACCCGAAAAACCAAGTGGGTATCTATGGCTTCCAAGCCCTGAATAACGAGAAAGGATGAGTGGACGCTTTTCACCTCTATCAGCATTTTGCGTATGGTAGTGATTAAGCGCCCAAAGGGGATCAAGCCCCTCAATTTTAGAGCGTTTTCCCTGTTGCCAGTCTATCCACCAAAAATCAACTCCGTCATTTTCTAAAGGATTATGCAACACTTCAAAATAAGCGCGCATAAACTCGGGGTCAGTTACGTCAAACGAGATAATTTCCTTATCCTCGGGATTTTTACCAAGCTTCTTGCACATCTCTGTATAAGCATCTTCAAAGAAGCGTACGCCTTGAGATGGGTGAACATTTAGTGTGATTTTAAATCCATTTTCGTGAAGCCAATTCAAAAGTTCTTTGTAGTCGGGGAAAAGCTCGGTATTCCAAGAATAACCCGTCCAACCTTGAAGAAAATGATAATATATAACTTCTTCAGGGCATTTGGGCTTTTCACTTCTCGCCTCTTCGCCAAAGCGATTTATTACATCGGTCCAGTGCCAATCCATATCAATTGTGGCAACGGTAATCGGAATTTCGCGATTGATAAACTCTTTCATAAGGGTGCGATATTCCTCTTGAGTATATGCCTTATATCTACTCCACCAGTTGCCAAGCGCGTATTTGGGGATAAGTGGCACTTTGCCTGTTAACGAGAAAAAGTCCTTAAGTTGTTCAAGATAATTTTGACCGTAGGCAAACCAATATCTATCTTTACATTTTTCGCGCAAAGAGATTGTGCCGTCGGCATTGATAATCAAGCTTTTACTATCATCAAGGACGGACGTTCCATATTTTGAGGTAATGCCATCTTGAAGCTTTACAGCACCATTAGCCATATCAAGTGTTCTTGCGGTGCCTGGCAATGATTTTTGTGAGAAATTATGGCATTTTTCATCAAATTTCGCACAAATTACGTCTCCGCTATTTTTATCAACCTTGAATTCAACTTCATCGGTAGTTATTTTGAGATTTTTACTGTCATCCTTGACAGAATAGTTAATTTTTCCCAAATCTCTATTTTGAACTACTTGAGTTGGCAAATCGCAAAAAGCACCCTTCTCAGTTCTCAAAATTCGAGGGGTTATTAAGGATATTCGAAGATCTTTTTCTTGATAAATAATCATATTTTTCTCTTAATTAATTTTCTTTCCATCGGCAAAGGCTTTACCTGCGGCTTCGCCAATTTTCCAATATGTGTGAGTTGAACTATCATAAGTAATGGGATCAAGCTTATGTACGTCGATTTGTCCCTTTTCATTAAGGATTTCTTCATTGGCGCTAACGTTTACAATTTCACCTATGCAAATTTCGTCCTCGTTGAATTTAAGCAAACGACATTCAACGGTCATTGGAAGTTCCTCAATAATTGGAGCATTGACAAATTCACTCTTTGTTGCATGAAATCCCGCCCTTGCAAATTTATCGGGCACGTCGTTGGCGGAAACAATACCAACGTAGTCGCATTCAGCAACCATTTGGGCAGTTGCAAAGCTTAGTGTAAAAGCACCTGTTTTCTTTATATTTTCAGTTGTTTTATGCTCGTGAGCAAGACAAACCATAACCTGATTCGTATCATATATTCCACCCCACGCAGCATTCATTGCATTAGGATTGCCATTTTCATCATATGTGCCAACAATAAGCACGGGCATTGGATAAAGCCATGATTTAGGTCCAAAATTCTTTCTCATTTTATGTACCTCCAAGATTCATTAAATTTATTATACCATTTAAAAAATAAAATTGCAACAACAATTGAAATTAATTCCAAAATGTGATATAATTTTAAAAAAGTAGGTGATTTATTAATGAATAAATATGAATTTGCATCCTATATTGAGGATTTTTATGGAATAAAATATGATTGCCCGTTTGAAGATGAGCTTGACGCTTGGGTCTTTCGTCACCCTGACAACAAAAAGTGGTTTGCGCTTGTTATGACTATCAAAAAGTCCAAATTAGGCATTGACAGCAATGAGTATATTGATGTCGTAAACCTTAAATGTGCCCCGGAAATTATGGATGACCTTTGGCAAGAAAAAGGTATTTTCCCTGCCTATCACATGAACAAAAAGCACTGGTTAACACTTTGTCTTGATGGCTCATGCGATGATGAAACCATAAAGTTCGTTACAAACATTAGCCATACATTAACTAAAAATAAAATAAAACAGATTAAAAGCAGGTAAGCATCATATTTATCCACTTTTGTCAACAATTGTTGATAAATGTCGAAATGTATTGAAATATTGAAAAAAATGTTGTATCATTATCGTAACTAATTTTAAAAGGATGTTTTGTATTATGATTTACATTTTGTATAACCCACATTCCGGACAAAAACAAAATTGGACAAATGAAAAGTTACTCAATTTAGAAAATCAATTCAAGGGAAAATTATATGACATAACAACAATAAAGAGTTACTTGGAGTTTTGCTCAACAATGTGTGAAGATGATGCGATTATTATTTGTGGTGGTGACGGCACAATAAATCAATTCGTAAATCGCACAAAGGATATTGATATCAAAGCCGATATTCTTTACTTCTCAAACGGTTCAGGTAATGACTTTGCGCGTGATTTGAATCACGAAAAGGCAGACAAGCCCTTTTCAATCAAACCCTATTTGAAGGATTTGCCAATAGTTGAGGTTAAGGGCAAGACCTATCATTTCTTGAACAACGTAGGCTTTGGTATTGATGGATACTGCTGTGAGCAGGGTGATATTCAAAAGGCTAAGGGTAAAACTGCAATAAATTACACTGCAATTGCTATAACAGGTCTTCTCTTCCACTTCAAGCCAAGAAATGCTAAGATTAGTGTTGACGGTGTTACAAGTGAATATCGCAAGGTTTGGTTAGCGCCAACCATGAAAGGTAGATATTACGGCGGTGGTATGATGCCTACTCCTAAACAAGATAGATCAAATCCCGACAAATCTTTGAGCATACTCTTGTATCACAATGCAGGTAAATTAAAAGCTTTAATGGTATTCCCAAAAATTTTCAAGGGAGAGCACGTTAAACATGCAAATATGGTCACAATTAAAACAGGCCACGAAATTACTGTTACCTTTGACCGTCCAACACCATTGCAAATTGACGGTGAAACAATTCTTGACGTAACTACATATACTGCTAAAGCATAAATAAAAGCCGAGAAGCACAAGCTTCTCGGCTTATTTTATTTGAGCATTCCATAGCCGCCTGCATATTTGCTGACGTCACTTGCAACAACGAAAACCTTATTGTCACAAATCTTTCTGATTTCCTTTAATACTTTAGTTGATTCCTTTCTTGCAAGAACAATGAAAATCATGTTCATCTTATCCTTTGATCCATATCCGTCAAGCACTGTATACCCCATATTTCTCTCTTTGAGATATGTGGTTATAAGCTCAGTATTTTCATCATTTGCAAAAAGCTCAAGGTTGCTTGTACCAATTGCCAACTTACTTTCAATAGTTGAACCAAGGAAAAGTCCTACCGCATAACCAAAGCAATAAAAAACAAGTAACAAATAATCATCACCAAGCGTGCTTACAAGCGTTGATATTACAAGTCCCCATATCATACACTCAACAAAGCCAAGCATTGCTGCCTTTAATCTTTGCCCTTTAACCATCATACAGGTTTTAAGTGCCTGTATACTTATTTCAACTATTTTAGCGCCACATACCATAAGACAAACCAAAATTGGATGTATATTGCGCAACGTATCCAAAAATGCTGACATATCCTTCTCTCCTCCATTATAATTTTATAAACTATTTCATTTAAATTAGCTTTCAAGACAATCAAAAATCTCGTTCCAAACTCTATCGTCCTGCTTGGTCATCAAATCCCAATCAAATGAATTAAGAAATTCCTTTTTCTGTTCATCGGTAGTGAGCTTTTTTTGTTTGGTAAGCTTGTTTTTTGCATTTATATACTCACCAAGGTGTGCAACCGCATCAGTTGTATAGTTTGGATTATGTCCCTTACCGTGTTCAAGAATGAACTTTATATTTTCTTTACCATCAAGCGCATTTTTCAATGTGTTATAATGCACCTTTGCGCTGCAAAGCATATCGTTATCTGAATATATAAGCAACACCTTAGCCTTAGTATTTGCCAGTGTTTCAACGGCACTATATTTCACAAATTCAGGGTTGGTTGACTCTTCAAGCTCCATAATTACCCTTCTATATGGCTTAAGTATTCCACCAAAGAAGGCATTAACAAGAAGATTCACTGAAACGAAGCCCGAAAGTACGACCACATGTGAAATTTCAGGATGAAGTGCTGAAATATTCAATGTCGAAAATCCACCCCAGCTATGTCCCATTACTGAAAAATCATATCCTGCAAAACGGCTGTCCCCTTTAAGTGTTAAAAGACAATCGTTAAGATCGCACAACGATTGAGACATTCCATTAGGTGTCTCACCACCGGACTCCATACAGCCTGTGTGGTCATATGCAAACACAAGATATCCGTGACGACAAAGTATCTCAATTTCCTTCATATATGAGGTGTGTCCACCACCAAAGCCGTGGTCGAATACAACTATTCTTTTTTCAATGGGATTCTCATAGGAATAAAGGTATCCTGAAAGCTTATGTCCTTTAGATGAGTTGAAATTATAGCTTTCACAATTAAGTCCCGTAAAATCCTTAGCAGTAAAATAAAATGCCGTACCATTGTCATCGCAACGGGTATATGCCATTGCTCTATATCCATTAACTATTTGTTTTTCAAAAATCATATTTTTTCTCCAATCCAAATTAGCATCTTCATTACAAATTAGTATAACATATAAACAATAATTTTGCAATAATTATTGCAAATTTCGAGCTTTATTTACCAAAAAATAAAAATTTGTACTTTTTTTGAAAAAGGTCTTTAATTATTCATAAATATGTGATATAATTAAATTGAAAAAATTTGTGCAAATGGAGATTTGATATGAAAAACACCATCAAATTACTTACTTTATTGCTCTTGCTTGTAATGCTTTTGCAATCAACAGTGCTCCCTGCACTTGCGTTAACTCCCCTCGACGCTTCTGTCGATTATTACGCAGCTGCAGCTCAGCCATCTAAATATTCAAGCCAATACAACTCAGGTCAGCGTGACGTTGTAGCAACAACCCTCAACGGCACAAGCGCTGATTCCTATTACTCAGGAAACTATGAATATGACGTGCTTTCAGAAAAGAGCGCTACTGAAATCAAGAATGCTCTTGCAACTCTTATGAAGAGCACACATTCTCGCACATCCTCTTATGATGATTGTCACTACAAAGCAAATCGTACTGACTGTGAAAATGAGGACGGCAGAGTTTCTCTTATCTACACAAGCTACTCCGCTACCATGAATCAGTGGAATGGTTGGAACCGTGAACACGTTTGGCCTAAATCACTTGGTGGAGATACAACAACTGGCGGTGGTGCTGACTTGCATCATATTCGTCCCTCCGACGCAAGTGTAAATAGCAGCCGTGGTAACAAAAAATACGGAAATGCTCCTAGTGGCACAGCAAAATACGGTTCAAACCCCGCAAGTGGTGTACTTGGCGGACATTATAACAGCACATACTTTGAACCCCTTGACAACGTTAAAGGTGACGTTGCAAGAATCTGTCTTTACGTTTACGTAAGATGGGGCTCTTCTTGGGGTGCAACTGATATTACTAAGGTATTCCAAAGCGTTGACGTTCTTCTTGAATGGTGCGAGCTCGACCCAGTAGATACTTGGGAGCTCGGTAGAAACGAAGTAGTTCAGGATATTCAGGGTAACAGAAACATTTTCATTGACTATCCCGAATATGCATGGCTCATTTTTGGTCGTGAGGTTCCTGCCGATATGACTACTCCCTCAGGTGAAGCTCAGTCTAATTCTCACCATTGGAACAATGGCACTATCACAACTCAAGCTACATGTACAACAGCAGGCGTTAAGACATACACTTGCACAGACAGTGGCTGTGGAGAAACAAAAACTGAAACAATAGCTGCTCTTGGCCACTCATACGGCACAGCTTCTATCACAACAAATGCAACATGTACAACATCCGGTGTGAAAACGTATACTTGCTCACGTTGTGGAACAACAAAAACCGAAACAATTAAGGCTACAGGTCACTCATACGGAGATTGGATTATCGACGTTGAAGCAACTGAAACCTCCACAGGCTCAAAGCACAGAATTTGTGCAACCTGTAATTACAACGACACAGCTACAATTCCGATTGTAGGACATGAGCATCAGTACACCAACGCAGTGACTCCTCCCACATGTGAGGACGAAGGATTTACAACTCATACTTGTCGTTGTGGTGATAGTTATATAGACAATTATAAGGATAAGCTTGACCACTCATATAGCAACGGTACTTGCTCAAGATGTGGTAAAGTTGACCCCTCTCTTCCCACTTTCACAACCGATGATTTCTCAAATATTGTAACAAAGCTTCTTTCAGGTGTTTACACAGGAAGGGACAAGTATATCAAGATTTGCGAAGCAATCAATATATACAACACTCTCACAGATTCTCAGAAATCTTCTGTAAGTGGCAAATACAACACACTTAAAACAATCGTTTCACAATACAATAATGAAGTTGAGGCAGTAAATGAAGAAGCAGATGCAGTTGGATATCACTACGTTGTAGTAGACGTTGTTTCAGCAGACGAGCTTTGCTTTGCTATCTATTCTCTTCTTAACAAAAAGTATCTTTGATTAGGAGGTTATTATGAAAAGAATTTTAATAGTAGTACTTTTATTAATATCAATCGTCATTTGCCTCCCTTCATGCTTTGATGATAACACAAACAATACACCTACAATTGAAGAAAACGTAGATTTTGCATCATACAATTCAATGTTTGAAAAAGAATTTACTGATTACACAATTGAGGTTTCCATAATCGGAACAAACAACGAAGTAATTAACGAAACATATAACGTTTCTCTTGAAAACGGTGTTAGAGTAGTTACATATCGCATTGAACGTCTTAATCAATTTACTATTGAAGGTGATCAAATATCCATCCCCGAAGGTTACATTTCTATTGAAGAAGGTACTTACACCGAAAATACTGAAAGATTTAACGTTCCGAAATTCAACTTTTCTTACACATGTCTTGGTACATCCGACGTAACATTGCCTACCTCATATTCATCCAGCATAACAAACATTGCAAGTTTCATGGGCTCAAGCCTTAGTGTTACTGATGCTTCTGTTAAGCTTGAATTTAAAGGCAGCTCAGCACAAGCAATTTCAATTTCATATGTTACTGAATCGGAAAACACAGTTAGTATCAAATACATTTTCAACTAATAAACTAAAAAACAGGAGCAATTTTGCTCCTGTTTTTTATACTTATGTGCTTGAAAATATCCTTTATTTATGGTATAATAACAAAAAATTAGGAAAGGAGAAAAATATGAAAAAGAAGTTGACTATTGGTATTTTGGCACACGTTGACGCAGGCAAAACTACTCTTTCAGAGGCTTTGCTTTATATTTCAGGCAAGATAAGAACGCTTGGCAGAGTTGACCACAAAAACACCTTTCTTGACACAAATGACGTTGAACGTGAGCGTGGTATAACTATCTTTTCAAAGCAGGCTCGTTTTAGTAGCGAGAACTGTGATTTTATTCTCCTTGACACACCCGGGCACGTGGACTTTTCAGCTGAAACTGAGCGTGTTCTTTCCCTTTTGGATTATGCAATTTTAGTTATAAGTGCCGCGGACGGTGTGCAAAACCACACTCGAACACTTTGGAATTTGCTTGAATTTTATAACGTTCCCACATTTATTTTCGTTAACAAAAGTGACATTGCAATAAAAACCAAGGACGAGCTTGAAGCCGAGATTTCTTCAACCCTTTCACCTAATTGCGTTGCGTTTTTTGACACTCAATCAAAGCATGAGCTTGACGAAAAATTGGCACTTGTTAACGAAGCTTTTTTAGAGGATTTTCTTTCCGAAGAGCCCATTGATGAGGGTGCGATTGCAACTCTTATTTCAGATAGGGCTTTATTCCCCATTGTATTCGGATCTGCCCTTAGAATGCACGGCATTGATTTTTTACTTGAAACCATCGACAAATATTCACTTTCACCCCTTTATGAGAGTGAAAAATTCGGTGCGAAGGTATATAAAATTTCACGCGTTGGAAACACTCGTCTTTCATATATGAAGGTTACAAGTGGCTCACTTGCTGCCCGTGATGAGATTTCATATTTGAGTGCTGATGGCAAGAAGATTTGCGAAAAAATTAGTCAAATCCGTCTTTACTCAGGTGACAAATTTGAGCAAGTAGATTCGGTTTTTGCAGGTGAAATTTGTGCAATTATCGGGCTTTCTTCAACCTTTGCAGGACAAGGGCTCGGCATTGAAAGTGACACTTGTAAGCCCGTGCTTGAGCCTGTATTATCATATAGAATAATTTTACCCGAGGGATGCGACCAAAACCTTTATTTTCCCAAACTCAAAGAACTTGAGGAGGAAGAGCCTTCCCTTCATCTTTACTGGAACGAGGAGCTTTCGCAAATTGAGGCGCGCCTTATGGGTGAGATTCAAATTGATCTTATCAAACGACTTATTTTCGATAGATTCAATATTGAATGCGAGTTTGGTGCAGGCAATATTTTGTACAAGGAAAAAATCAAATCAAGGGCCATAGGTATTGGACATTTTGAGCCGCTTCGTCACTATGCTGAGGTGCAGCTCTTACTCGAGCCGCAACCGAAAGGCACGGGCTTGATTTTCGATAGCAAAATTCCCGAAAATATGCTTGCAACTAACTGGCAACGCCTCATTTTATCCCATTTGTATGAGAAAAATCACCGTGGTGTACTTACGGGTGCATTGCTTACCGATACGAAGATTACTATCGTTGCAGGCAAATCACATCTCAAGCATACCGAGGGTGGAGATTTTAGAGAAGCAACCTTGCGTGCAGTGCGTCATGGGCTTATGGTGGGTGGTTGCACTTTGCTTGAACCATATTACAAGTTTAGACTTGAAATTCCCTCCTCTTTGGTGGGACGTGCAATGAACGATTTGCAAATGCGCTCGGCTGAATTTGAGGTTGAAAGCACAACCGAAGATTTCACAAATATCGTAGGTAGAGCACCTGTTGCCACACTTCACGATTACATTAGTGAGGTTATTTCCTACACTCGCGGACTTGGTCGTCTTTCTTGTGTAAGTGACGGCTATGACGAGTGCCACAATCAAGATGAAATTGTTGCTAAAACGGGTTACGACCCCGAAAGTGACATGGAGAATTCTCCCCATTCCGTTTTTTGCGCCCACGGTGCAGGATTTGTTGTAAATTGGAGAGAGGTTGAACAGTACAAGCATCTTGAAGCAGGTATTTCCCTCTCCCAAAATGCTGTAACCGTTATTCCAAGAGTAGCTTCCCTTGCCAAGAATTTCTCACTTTCAGATGAGGAAGTTGAGGCAATTATGATGCGCACCTTCGGTCCTATAAGACGAAAGAAATACAGTGAGCCAAAGGTCATTTCAGCAGGCAAGTCAAGGCCCAGCAAAAAAGCTCAAATCAAGCAAGAAAGTATGATAATCATTGATGGTTATAACCTTATCTATGCGTGGGATTCTTTGAAGGAAATATCGGATTATTCACTTGAAAAAGCACGAGAAACCTTGATGGACATTTTATCAAATTACGTTGCATTTACAAAGGAAAATTTGGTATTGGTTTTTGATGCCTACTTAGTTAAAGAGGGTGTTGGCTCGGAGTTTGAGCACGACGGCTACAAGGTGGTTTTCACTAAGGAAAATCAAACGGCAGATGCCTACATTGAACGTATGATGCACGAGCTTGGTCCTAACTACAGAATTAGAGTTGTCACGGGTGACCGCCTTGTTCAGTTTGCCGCTGTGCATTCGGGAATTTCGCGAATGACAGTTAAGGAGTTCATTGATGAGCTTATCACAGTTGGCAATGAAATTACTGATTTTGTAAAAAAACTAACCGAAAACCAAGAATATATAAAATAAACCTGCGGAAAAATCCGCAGGTTTTTTATCGTTTATATGTTTTTAGTAAAGCTTTTTTATCCTCACTTACGCGATAGCTTTCAAGTGCTTTTTGAATTGCTTTATTATGTGTCCATTTATCTTCTATAGTGTGGTTTTCGATGAATGGCAGGGTCTCATCGTATTGCTTTGCTAATGCAGTTGCAAAATACCACGCGACCATCATTTTAAGATAATAATCTTCTCCTTGGGTTTTTGAAACAAGTTCAAGATATTCGGTTTTAAAATCATCGCCAAGATAATGTACCATAAGCATTTCAATGCCAAATCTTTGTGTGTAAATATGCTCACTTTTAAGCCACTTTTTAATGTAAATTAAAGCTTTTTCTTTGTTTTTTACAAAGGACTTTGGACGAAGTGAATCACACACTGACCAATTATCAATATATGGTAACAGCTTTTCAATTTCTTCTATGAAAATATCAAAATCTTTTATCTCTGAGAGAATATAAGAATGAAGATGATATTCCTCAAAATATGTGTGAGGTAGAATATTGATAAATTCAATATATTCACCACTTTTATATAACTCTTTGGCAAGCTTTTTAATACCAGGTAATCTTACGCCAATCATATTTTCTTTTGACACATTTGGAATAAGCGGAGATGTAAAATCGCGATATTTTAAATCCTGCATTTCTATAAGCTTTTGAGTAATATCCATAGCCACTCCTTAAATATCTCTAACTAATCTTTTTAGCGCCTGGCTAACGGGATAGATCAATAATCCCACGGCAAAGTTGCCTATCATATGCACAATATCAAAGGTCAATCCTGCGGCAATCCAAGTTAAAGTTTGTTCAAAGGTAAATCCAAACATCAGCGCTTGAACAGGTGCATATAAAGCACCGAAAAACAGACCGTGCAATGCACAAATTATGGGGTAAACTACAAGTGCAACTACCTTTGGCATATTCTTTGGCAAAAGCATTGTTATTCCCCAAAGAATTGTCCAAATGTAAAGATAAGGCACCCACCACGAATTAAAGCCCGCAAAAAGTCCGTTAAGCAATACGTAAACATAAATTGGTATCAATGCTTTTTTTCTAAAAACTATTGTGTAAGTCACCGTCAACATTCCAAGTAGGTGGATATTGGGTAACGCTTCCATTACTATTTTAGAAACAAACATTAACGCGCCAAGTATCGCAAAAAGACATATTTCAGTAATTGAAAGATTCCTTTTGTTTCTTTTTGACATAATTATTTAGTACGAACGAAAGAATATGTATATCCTTCTGTTACGTTGGTAGCATCAACACCATTTGCATACTCGCCGTTCTCATAGAACGCCCAGTAGGTTTGGTCGATATCCCAATCTGCAAGCATTCCATTTACTGTTTTAACGTAAAGTCCGTATTGGCTATCTTCACCTTCAATAAGACCAAGAGCAAGAAGTGCAGCACCAACAGTTGTTTCATTTGTATGAATGGTAAATGTGATGGCATACCCATCTGCATCAACCTTGAACATAAAGGTTTTTGCGCCTTCACCAAGCTCTGTGTCCATTGTGTACTTAGCAGTATTCCAAAAAGCAGGAACTTTAGATTCTTCACTTGGAACGAAGGTTGTTGTGGTTGTTTGTTTAATCAAATCGCAAGAGCAGAGTGATATCATCATTACGATGATTAAAACGAGGGATAATTTTGTAATAATTTTGGTTTTCATTTTTGTTTCTTCCTTTCTTTTTCAAAAGGATAAAATAAAAGCGCCCTTTCCCAAGAAAAGCGCGCGAAAACAAGAGTACCCTGCCGTACCCATTTTTTACACCGTCTTCCCTATTTGCCCGAAAGTCCTTTTACGTGTCACAGAACGATAAGCATTCCGACTTATTATCTAATGATAAAATACGGTAATGGCTGTTGCTACGGATTCACACCGTGATTTCCTTATCCCCGAATAACGCCGTCTAGCAGCGCACCCGACTAAATGAACTGTGTTTATTCTTTTGTCGATACATAATAACACATTTCTACACGTTTTTCAATAGCAAAAAAGAAAAATCCCTGCATTTTTGCAGGGATTTATTCATTATTTAGGCAATTTAACGCATTTTTCGCCCTTAATCAATCTAAATATTGCCTTAAATGGCTTATTATTTGCAAGATCGACAAGTGCCCATGCCATATTGTGTGAAAGCATTCCTTCACTTGCATAGGACATTGAGCGCAAGCTCATAGTCTTCATAATCTGCCAACCAAAGTATGCATTCTTAACCTTTGTCTCTTTATCGGGAGTTTCCTTACTGTTAGATTCAAGTGTGTATATTGTCTTAAATGCAAACATTATGAGATTATATATGAATTTGCCACCCCAAGTTTTGTATTCTCTAATGGGGGTATTCAAATCATAAGGTCTTTTAACCTCGGGTTCATCAATCTTTCTACCGATAAGGTTATCAAATTGGAAATCCTGCATATTCAAAAACTTTTCCTTAGAAACGTTATAAAGCTTTGTATATGCGGCATTTTCTTTGATTTCTTCTCCCTCTTCAACAGTAACGTTTGATGAAAGAAGCACTGTATTAACGTCGGAGCAAACACAGAACTTATATTCACCGTTTTCAAGAGACCATTTACCGTCAATATAGTATCTTAAGTCATTAACGGGAACGTTAACACATACTGTTTTTGTTTCACCTGCCTCAAGCTGAACCTTTTCAAAGCCACGAAGCTCGCGAAGGGGCTTAACCACATTGGTTTTGGGCGCTTCAACAAAAATTTCAACAACCGCTGAACCATTTACGTCACCTGTATTCTTAACGTCAACGTAAACGTTAATCTCACCGTTTTCTTTTTCAACTCTCATATTGCTATATGAGAAGCTGGTATATGAAAGTCCATAGCCAAAGGGATATTTTACAGGAACACCGAAGCTTGAATAATATCTATATCCAACAAAGATGCTCTCTTTATATCTATCGTTAGTTGTTGCTGTAAATTCATCATGGAAAGGTACATCCTCGTATTTTACAGGCCATGTTTCACAAAGACGACCTGAAGGACAAGCCTTACCGAAAAGAAGCTCGTATGCTGCTTCTCCACCCTCTTCACCGGGAAGATACATATTCAAAACGGCATCAACGTTAGCTTCAAATGACATATCCATAGGGCTTCCACCGAACATTACGAATATAACCTTTTTATTGAGCTTTGCAATCCTCTTCAAAAGATTAAGCTGATTTTGAGGAAGTGACAGTGTTTGTCTATCAAAGCCCTCACTTTCAGCATATTCGGAAAGTCCACCGAAGAAAATAACTGTATCAGTTCTTTCAACTCTAAGCATTGCCTGCTCAATTAAAGCAAGATCATCCTCAAAAGAGTTGAGCTTATATCCCATTTCGTATGTGTAGCTTACTTTATTATCATCAAATGCCTGCTTGGGTGTGGTAAGCTTATATGGACGAAGAAGTGATGAGCCTGCGCCCTGATAACGCATCTTTTCGAACATCTCACCAATAACAAGATATTTTCTTCCCTCTTCCAAGGGCAAAATATTATCCTTGTTCTTAAGCAAAACTGCACTGTCAACTGCAATTTCCTTAGCAAGCTCAGCATGCTCATTAAATTTAGCAGGAACTTCACCTTCAACTAAGCTTGTATTATAAATCATATTGAGAACGCGTCTTACTGCTTGGTCAACAACATCAATTGAAAGTGTGCCGTTGTTAACTGCATCTACTATTACCTGACGGTTATGTCCAATATCTCCAGGCATTTCAAGGTCAAGACCTGCCTTAAGACCTTCAACTCTATCATTTACTGCACCCCAGTCGGACATAACAAGACCCTCAAAGCCCCAATCGTCACGAAGAACTCCGTTAAGAAGCTCCGGATTTTCAGATGCATACTTTCCGTTAACCTTATTATAAGCACACATAACCGTTTGAGGCTTACCCTCTTTAATTATAGGCTCAAATGCTTTAAGATATATTTCACGGTAAGCGCGCTCATCAACAATTGAATCACCAAAATAACGGTTCTTTTCATTATTATTACAAGCATAGTGCTTAACACTTGTGCCAACGCCCATGTCCTCAATTCCTCGAGTAAGGCGCGCACCAAGCTTACCTGCAATGTGGGGATCCTCACTAAAGTATTCAAAGTTTCTTCCGCAAAGAGGATTTCTTTTAATATTTACAGCGGGACCAAGAATGAGATTTACGTTATAATGACGGCACTCCTCACCCATCGCAACACCCATTTTATAAAGAAGCTCTTTATTCCATGAGGTGCCCGTTGTACAAGCAGCAGGAAAACATGTTGAAAGCTCAGTCTGACCAAGACCTGCAACCTTATCCCCTTCCTTTTTCTTTCTAAGACCGTGTGGGCCGTCAGTCAAAAAGATGGAGGGCAATCCAACTCTTGTAACCTTATTAGTGTGCCAAGATTTATGCCCAGAAAGAAGGCAAACCTTTTCTTCCAATGTCAAATTGTTCATGATTTCGTTAACGTTAATCATAGCAAATCATCCTTGTTTTTGAATTTTTTGCGCTATATGTCAATATAGCATCACATACAAATTTATTATAACACTTATATTTAACTCTGTCAATTTTTAATTTCTATTTTTTCCTTATAAATAATAAATTCACAAATTGTTCACTTGGAATAATTATTAAATTCATAAATTGATTTAATAAAAAGCCAAATTTCTTTGCTTTTTTGATATGTATTGCCTATTTTTTCCTTATATTCACGGTGATTATTGGAGTTTACTATTCTATTTCAGCATATAAGAACAGCCTTGAAATAATGTAAAATCAATCGAAATCACTTGTTTTTCGTCATTTTGCACAAAATCGCCCCTTGTATTTTTACACTCATAAGCACTATTTTAAAAACACATCAAAAAATCAAAGATAAGTTCAATTTCTTATCAAAAAAATCAAGGACAGTATTTTCACTTTGTAATACAATAATTTTGAATAGTGGGTTATTGTACCTTTTACAATATTACACATAAATTACTACTTAATAAAAACAAAAAAACGGAACTTTTCATGAAACAAATTACTTTTAAACAATATCGCGCGATTGACCTTTCAATTCTTTGCATTTTAACTGCGGTTTTTGAAGCAATTGCCTCCTGGGCATCTGACAATGCGTTTCAGTTACAGGCAATGACGGTTTCTGTTACGCTTGCCTTAACGTGCATAACATTTATGCGATGGGGAGTATATGGTGTATTGCCCTCATTCATAGGTGCATTTGTCTATTGCACGGCAATCGGTGCCAGCCTTGCTCAATACATAATATATTGCTGTGGAAGCCTATTCATAGTTAGAATGTTCCCACTGCTTGAAAAAATAACAAGAGAAAAGATAAGAAAAGAATTCTTCTTTAAGCTGGTTATGGCCTGTGTTCTTTACATTGCCCTAAACTTTGGACGATGGGTTTGCTCATTGCTCTTCAGCTTTAAATTAGAAACGTTCTTAACGTTCTTAGGAACTGACATTCTTTCCCTTCTCTTCGCTGTTATAATTTTGGCATTAGCCAAAAACGTTGATGGGCTTATCGAGGATCAAAAATCCTATCTCCTTCGTCTTGAAAAAGAAAGACAAGAAGAACAAAAAGCAAATCTCAACGACCCTTTTTGACAATACTCTACATTATTATAAATAAACCGAATGGAGATTCTTATGAAATCAAAAGCAGCTGATTATCTCATTTATGATGAACAAACAGGAAAATACTATGAGGACCCCGAACAAAAGGTTCGTGATGATGTCGAAAAGCATCATTGGAAGCATGTGGGGTTGACAATTCTTAAGGACTGGCGACTTTACTTAATGCTTATTCCTATGATTCTCGTATTCTTCTTCTGGCGTTATATGCCAATGTATGAGCTCCTTGGCTCATTCAAGATTTACGATGCAGTTCAGGGAGTTTCAGACCAGTTCTATTCAGGATTCTCATATTTCAAACAGCTTTTCGCTGGTGAAACAACTATTTCCATTGAATTCTGGAGAGCGTTTAGAAACACATTCTTGCTTAGTTTCTATGGTTTGTGCTTCGGCTTCCCCATGCCCATCATAATCGCCATCTTCTTTAACGAAATTAAATCTAATATCGCACGAAGCATTTATCAGGTGCTTACATATTTGCCCAAGTTCATGTCAACGGTTGTTATGACATCTCTTATCACAATGCTTGTAAGAGCTGCTTCCCCCGTTGTAGGTATCGAAATGGGTGTTATTTCAAAGTTCTTGGTAACACTTGGTGTTATCACTCCTGAGGTCGGTGAATTCGGTCTTTTGTATAAGCCCGAATATTTCCGTGCTATTTATCAAATAAGTGGTATTTGGGAAACAGCCGGCTATGACAGTATCGTATTCTTCGCAGCGATTATCGCAATCTCACCCACAAGCTATGAAGCGGCACAAATCGACGGTGCTAACAAGTGGGCTCAGATGAGATACGTTGTTCTTCCCAGTATCCTTTCTACTATTGTAATTATGCTTATCACAAGAATCGGTTCTCTTCTTAACGTTGGTTATGAAAAGGTACTCCTTCTTTCTGATACACGTAACTATATGACCGCTGAAGTTGTTTCTTCATTCGCAAACCGTTACGGTCTTGAAGGCTCATCGGCAATGTTCGGTATCACCTCCGCAGCGGAGATGATAAACAACGTAATTGGTATGCTTCTTGTAATTGGTGCTAACTCAATTGCACGTAAAGCTTCCGACGTTTCACTTTATTAAGGAGGTAGACTTAAATGAAAAGAAGACTTGAATTTTCCGAGCTTTTATTTAAAATCATAAGCTACGTCCTTTTGACAGTATTTGCTCTTTGCTGTCTTTACCCCTTCATTTATGCTTTGTCCGCTTCAATTAGTGGTATTGAGGAGGTTGAAAGAGGTAAAATCGTTCTTTTGCCCCAAAACGTTCAGTTTGAAGCGTTCTCATTGATGTTTAATGATAACAACTTCTGGAACTCATATACAAATACATTGTTCGTTACCTTCTATGGTACACTTTGGGCTATGTTCGTAGCAATTCTTGGTGCATATGCCCTTTCTAAGAAGAGATTGTTGTTCCGTAAGGGTCTTAACTTCTTCCTTGTATTTACAATGTGGTTCTCAGCAGGTATCGTACCTCAGTACATCAACTACCTTAACACTCAAGACGTGTTCCGTACTTTTGGTATCACAGATGACAAGTGGCTCGTAGTTATTGCCATGGGTATGGCTGCTATGAATATTATTCTTCTTCGTAATGCTTTTGAAGGTGTTCCTTCAGAAATTGAAGAAGCTGCAATCGTTGACGGTGCTTCTGAATTCCAGGTTCTTACGAACGTATATTTGCCAATGAGCAAGTCAACTATCGCAACTGTTGCCCTTCTCTTCGGTATCTCTCGTTGGAACGGTTACTTCTGGGCTCGTCGAATGATTATGAACCCCAATGAACAGCCACTTCAGGTTTACATTCGCCGTTCTTTGGAACAGTATCAGGACCCTGATATTATGGCTGGTTGGAATAAACCCTATGCCTCCGACTCTGTAATCTATTCACTTATAGTTTGCTCCGTTATTCCGATTCTCGTTATTTACCCCTTCATTCAGAAGTATTTTGCTAAGGGTGTAAATATGGGTGGCGTTAAGGAATAACACTCTAAAATGATTATTAACGAGTTTTTAGAGCACTCGTAGTAATAAAAAAATTATTATATGGAGGAAAACACCATGAAAAAACTCTTATCAATTGCATTAATCCTTGCAATGATGCTCACTCTCGCAGCTTGTGTTAATCCTGAGCCCCCTGTAACAACCGGTGGTGGTGAATCACAGCTTCCTACAGAATTTGACCTTGAGTATGCTCAAGGCACAGTTCTTAGAATGGCCACAGGCTACAACAACCTTGACACAGGTTTGTTCTTCTCTGACCCCGCATTGTTTGAGGGCGCAGACAGCATTACTCTTGCTGACGGCAAAACATACGGCGTTAACTCACTTAAGCCCACTTGGGTAGAAGTTCAGAACAGACTCGGTGTTGTATTTGAAGACAAATGGACAGGCGCTGGTTCCGCTGAAAAGGAATTCAACGTTTGGAAAGAACAGCTCGACCAGGTTGACATGGTTTCCGGTTCTGCATCCGTTCTTAACGAAAACGGTGTAGCTGGTAAGCTTGTTAACATCGCTGACTACCTCGATCATATGCCCAACTTTAGAGCTTACCTCGAGGCTAATCCCATCGTTCGTCTTTCTATCACAGGTAGCACAGACAACGGCGCTATCTACTTCTCACCCTACTTCGACGGTGTAAACGATATCGAACGTATGCCTCTTATGAGAACTGACTGGGTTGCTAAGCTCCTTGACGGTGAAGGCGAATTCGTAGCTGAAGCTTCTAACAATCTTGCAGCAACAGTATATACACCTTACATGCCCACAAGTGGTAAGGTTTCTGTTGAAGTTGTTAAGCTTGACAAGTCCGGTGTTGAAACAATCACTAAGGACTATGATGCAGCAGGTAACATTATTGCTGCAATGAATGCTGCTGGCACAATTAATGGTGTTCAGGCAGTTAACATGCTTCGTGATTATATCGATGAAGCTTACAATGGTTACTACGGCACACAGAGATCTAACCTCTTCGTAGGTCAGAACGCTGCTTGGGACGCAGACGAGCTTGTTGCTCTTCTTCGTTGCGTAGTTGCTAACCCTCAGACTCTTAACGGTAGAGATTCTATCGAAGGTATCTTCTCTCGTGAAGACGATAACAACCAGAGACGTGTTGACATGTTCCGTTTTGCAGGAACACTCTTCGGTGTACGTGGTCTTGAATCTCGTCAGGATTACCTCTACGTAGGTAACGACGGCTTGCTTCACGACGCTCGTCAGGAAGAAGCTACATACGTTGCTCTTGAAAGAATGAACGCTCTCGTTCAAGAAGGTCTTATTTCTGATTCCTTCATTAATGGTTCTGATACAGATACAAAGCCCATGCTTAAGGATGACGCTGGTTTCATGCACTATGACTACAACCAGACTCAGACAATTCACAACGAACCCTCTGCAGGTGTTCTTAGTGAAGGCGAAAAGTACATGGCAGTTATGGTTCCCGTTGCTCGTTGGAACGACGGTACAGGCGAAGTATTCATGAGATTCACAGAATCTTGGAGATCTGTTAAGACAGACGGTTGGGGCATCTCTCTTGCAGGTGTTGCAGGTAACCCCGACAAGCTTCACGCAGCTCTTGCTCTTATCGACTATGCATACAGCAAACAGGGTCAGATCCTTATGTCCTACGGTCCTGATGATTTCATTAAGAAGAATGCAGATGGTTCTTACGTAACATTTAACTTCAACGGTAAGGAAATGCCCGTTATCGCTGATGCTACATTTGCAGAACTTTGGTCTTTGGCATCAGGTAACTATACTAACTATGCACGTCAGTATCTCGGTTCTACTCTTTCATTCGTAAAGAGCCAGGCATTCGAATATCAGTGCACACACATTGTTGGTAAGGAAGGCGCAGGCAAGATCTCTACTGCTATCGGTCTTGGTCTTATCAAGCAC
>JAZTYY010000079.1:0-1539 GCA_045637205.1 Eubacteriales bacterium
TTTTAAAAGCGACCGAGGGTACGGGGCGAGTAGCCCTGTATTCAGCGTTTCTTTTGATAGCTTTTCTTTGCGCTTATTTCGTCAAAGAAAAGCGGCTAAAAGATTTTGCTATCAAGATTTGTTAGACGCTTTTTCTTTTGAAACCATAGGCCCCTCTTTTCTTGCCTGACTCACGTCAGTCATTTGCTTCGCAAAACCGAAAACGAAAAAGCTTTGCAAAAAGAAAAAGGCCGTAATGCGCTTGCGCCGCGCGGGCGTCCGCTTTTGAAAAAGCGGAGCAAAACGACAGCACAAAGTGAGTGCAAACTCCCCTATAAATCAAAATTCGAAATTTTTAAACAGAGGTATATAAATGAAAAGAATTGCAACTATACAGGACATATCCTGCTTCGGAAAATGCTCAATAACCGTTGGCTTGCCCATAATTTCTGCTATGGGAGTGGAATGCGCAATCGTTCCTACAACGGTTTTGTCCACACACACCGCAGGCTTTACCGGATACACCGTTTGTGACATTTCCGACCAGCTTTTGCCCATCGCTGAGCATTGGAAAAAGGAAGGAATTGCTCTTGATACTCTTTACACAGGATATCTTGCAAACAAGGAGCAAATTGCCTCCACAATTAAGTTTATTGAGCTTACAAGAAATGAAAATACAATGATTTTTGTTGATCCCGCAATGGCGGATAACGGTAAGCTTTATCCCGGATTTCCTGCCGAATTTCCTTCTCAAATGCTTGAGCTTGTGAAAATTGCAGACGTGGTTTGCCCCAATATTACTGAGGCTTGCTTGCTTCTTTCAAAGGAGTTTAAAAACGAGGGTGAATACGACGAAAATTACATCAAGGAGCTTATTGACGGCTTTGTTGCGCTTGGCATCAAGCAGGTTGTAATTACAGGTGTAAAATACGGTGACGGACGTCACGGCGCACTTGCCTTCGACGTTGAAAACGGGGAATATAAGTATCTTTACGGAGAAAATATGCCTTGCTATTTTCACGGAACGGGTGACGTTTTCTCAAGTGTTCTTTGTGGTGCACTCACAAAGGGTGAGGACGTTTATAAATCAACACAACTTGCAGTTGATTTTACGGTTGCGTGCATTAAGCAAACCTTCCCTGATAGAGAAAATCATCCCTATGGAGTTAAGTTTGAAGAGTGCTTGCACTTGCTTGCAAAATAAAAAAAGAAGGGCAAAAAGCCCTTCTTTTTTATATTTTTTATTAAATGAACATTATGCATTGTGCACTAATTTTGGGGGTTTTATATGGTCAAAATGTTGGGGTTTGCACAATAATATATATAATATAATATTTCTATTGACTTAGTTTTCGAGCAATTGTATAATATAGATAAGTACAAGAGATAACTACGCGTATTATCTCTTTACTAAAACAACCCGAAAGGGAAAATATGAAAGGAGATAATTTTTATGAAGAAAATTATCAAAACACTTCTCGTTGTGATGGTATTGGCTCTTGTAGTAGCAGCATTCGTTGCTTGTGATCAGGAAGCACCAGCATGCGAGCATAAGGGTGG
>JAZTYY010000080.1:0-2245 GCA_045637205.1 Eubacteriales bacterium
GAAATCGCTTGCGCGATGAAATCTGCCTTATGGCAGGTTAATAAAAGGCGGATTTGATTTCATCCAAGGCATTAAGCCGAGGATTTCATCCAAACTTGTTTGGATTTCATCGTGGCTTTTGCCACGATTTCATTTCTTCAAATCTCCCCCATAAATCAAAATTTGAAACACAAAAAAACAGGGGCAATTTTGAAAATTGCCCCTATTATTTTGATTATTTTCTCTTGTTATAAATTGTTCTGAATTCTTCAACTGCGGATTTGAAATCTTCAATTGCGCCGTTTACAACGTTGGGGTCTCTCATATCAATTCCTGCAACGAGGAGTGAATCAAGAGGAGATTTTGAGCCGCCGCACTTAAGGAAATCAATGTACTGATTTACATAAGCCGCACCCTCATTTTCAATTCTCTTAACGATAGCAGAAGCAGCGGAAATGCAAGTTGCATATTTATAAACATAGAAGCTATTGTAGAAGTGAGGAATTCTCATCCACTCCATAGCAATTTGCTTATCAACTGCAACGTCCTTACCAAAATACTTCTTAACGAGCTTGTAGTAGTGCTTATTAACCACGTCAGCTGTAAGGGGAGTTCCCTTTTCGCTCATTGCGTGCATATCTCTTTCGAATTCTGCGAACATTGTCTGACGGTAAAGTGTACCCTTATAAGTTTCCATCAACTGATTGAGAATATAGAGCTTTTCATTATCGTCCGTGCATTCACGGAGCTTTCTATGCATCAAAAGAAGCTCGTTAACTGTGGATGCAACCTCAGCTACGAAAATTGTATAATTTGAGTTATGTGGCTCATTATAGTGAGTTGAGAACCATGTGTGCATTGAGTGTCCTGCCTCGTGAGCAAGAGTAGAAACGTCATCAAGAGTTTCCTTATAGTTGAGAAGAATGTATGGCTCTGTATCGGGTGTACCGGAGCTAAATGCACCACCTCTCTTACCTCTTGAGGGATATACGTCAACCCAACCCTTTTCTGTAAGACCTGCTTTGAGGGCATTGTAATACTCGTCACCGTAAATCTTAACAGTTTCAAGAACCTCTTCAACTGCCTCATCATAGGTATAAACTCTTTCAAGCTCACCAATAAGAGGTGCGTAAACGTCATAAAGATGGAGCTTCTGTACACCGAGAACCTCTGCTTTGAGTGCATAATATTCATAGAGTGCAGGAAGTCCTGTATGCACGGACTTGATGAGATTATTATAAATTTCGGGAGTTACTTCATCACGGAATGTGGATGCAGTAATGGAATCCTTATATCCTCTAACCTTTGCAAGTGTTCCTCTTTCGCGAACCATTGCATTGAATGTGGTTGCAAAAGTATTGCCAAACTGTGCGTATGTTTCATAGAGCTTTCTAAAAGCTGCCTGGCGCACTCTACGGTTGCCACTCATAAGGAATGCAACGTAGTTTGTGTCAGTAAGCTCAACAAGCTTGCCATCTTCATTTCTAATCTTACCAAAACGAAGGTCACTGTTTGCAAAAATGCTTCTGATTTCACTGTGTGTTCCAAAACCGTCCTGAAGCTTTGAGATAAGCTGCTCACATTCATCGGAAAGAAGGTGGGGCTTTTCTCTCATAGTTGTTTCAATCATTCGACGGAATGTTTCAAGCGCGGGATATTCTTTAATCCAGCCCTGAACAAGCTCTGTATCAAGAGAAAGCAAACGGGGGCTGATAAACCAAGAAGCAGCACCTGCTCTAACCGCAAGTGAACGAACCTTGCCGTTGAGCGCCTGGAAAGCATTGTTTGAAGAATCAACTGAGAAGTTAAGAGATGCATAGCTCCAAAGCTTTTCAATAATTGCCTCAACGTCACACATTGCACGAAGGCAATTGTAAAGTCCCTCTGCACTCTTTGTCATTGTTTTTTCGTGCTTAGGAAATTCCTTAATCATTTTTTCTACTTGAGCATAGTCAGCATAGAAAGCCTTTTCATCCGCATAGATAACGGATAAGTCCCACTTATATTTTGCAGGTATGTCTTTTCTGTCTTTCATAGTTTTCTCCTTTTTTAGTAAAAGTAATTATGAATCTATTTTATAGCAAAAGCCTTGATTTGTCAAGGGTTTTGGGCGTAATAAACACAAATAAATTGGGATTTAGCGGTGCGAAGCACCGCAACTAAATCCGCCTTCTGCGGAATAAATCCACAAATGGTGGATGAAATCGCTTGCGCGATGAAATCTGCCTTATGGCAGGTTAATAAAAGGCGGATTTGATTTCATCCA
>JAZTYY010000081.1:0-2776 GCA_045637205.1 Eubacteriales bacterium
AAAGCGGAAGCCCAGCGGCTTGAGCGTAAAAACGGCATTTTCTTTTTGCAAAGCTTTTTCTTTTGTGCCTCTTGTGGCAAAAGAAAAAGCGTCTAACAAATCTTGATACCAAAAGGGTTTAGCGGCATTTCTTTGGCAAAAAGAGCCGCAAAGAAAAGCTAACAAAAGAAACGGCGAATACGGAGCTACGCGCCCCGTACCCGCGCCACTGTGCGTGGAGCACCACCTTTAAAAAGGTGGACGAAACAATCGCAAAAGTGAGTGCGAACATCCCGATAAATCAAAATTTTAAACATTTTGCAATCCAAAAATCATAGTCTATATTTGTTCATAAAAAAACTATTGACAATTTGCTTATTTACTGATAAAATGTAAATTGAAATAGGATGGCATAATGTTGCCATATATCAAAAAATAAAGTTTAAATGCTTAAATAAGCATAGAACGGAGAAAAATATGAACGTATTAAAAGAATTATCCCTTATCGGTATCGTGCCCGTAATTAAAATTGATAGAGTAGAAGATGCTCTTCCTCTTGCAAAGGCTCTTTGCGACGGTGGTCTTCCCTGCGCTGAAATTACATTTAGAACAGCAGCAGCTAAGGATGCTATCGCAGCAATTTCAAAGGAATATCCCGACATGATCGTTGGTGCAGGTACAGTTCTTACAAAGGAACAGGTTGATGACGCTATTGAAGCCGGCTCAAAGTTTATCGTTAGCCCCGGTTTCAATCCCGAAATCGTTAAGTACTGTCAGGAAAAGGGTTGCCCCATAGTTCCCGGTATCAACAATCCCACAGGAATTGAACAGGCACTTTCTCTCGGTCTTACAACAGTTAAATTCTTCCCCGCAGAACAAAGCGGTGGTATCAATATGATTAAAGCAATGAGTGCTCCCTACGGTGCAGTTACATTCATGCCCACAGGTGGCATCGGCCCCGGTAACGTAAACGATTACCTCTCATTCAATAAGATTATTTGCTGTGGCGGTAGCTGGATGGTTAAGCCCGAAATGATTGCAAGTGGCGACTTCGACGGCATTACAAAGCTCGTTCGTCAAGCAGTTGACACAATGCTCGGCTTCAAATTTAAGCACATGGCAATTAACGAAACAAGTGCTGATGCAGCTAATAACGATGCAAACGCAATCAACGGCATCTTCGGTCTTGGCACAAGAGCAGCAAGTGCTTCTACATTTGCTTCCGAGTCAATCGAAATCATGCACACACCCGGCAAGGGCACACACGGTCACGTTGGCATTCAGACAAACAACGTTGAAAGAGCTGTTTATCACCTTGAACGCCGTGGCGTAAGATTCGACCACTCCACAGCTCGCTTTGACAAAGCAGGCAAGATGACCTTCATCTACCTTGCTGATGAAATCGGCGGCTTCGCATTCCACATTTGTCATTAATTTGTTAGAAACTATATAGATTTTTGAAAGGAATTTATTAAAATGAAAAGAGTTGTTACATTTGGTGAGCTTATGCTCAGACTTCAGCCCTATAACTACGAAAGATTCGTTCAGTGCGACCACGTTGAATTCACATTCGGTGGTGGTGAAGCTAACGTTTCCGTTTCTCTTGCTAACTATGGCCTCGATGCAGCGTTCGTTACTAAACTCCCTGCACATGCAATTGGTCAGGCTGCTATAAATAGCCTTAGAAGATATGGTGTTGACACATCTATGGTTGTTCGCGGTGGTGACAGAGTAGGTATCTACTTCAATGAAAAGGGTGCTTCTCAGAGAGGCTCCGTATGTATCTATGACCGTGCAAACTCCGCAATCGCAAAGGCTTCCAGATCAGACTTCGATTGGGATGCTATATTCGAGGGTGTTGATTGGTTCCACTTCACAGGTATCACTCCCGCACTTGGTGAGAACGTTGTTGAAATTTGTAAGGATGCTTGTAAGGCAGCTAAGGCTCGTGGCATCAAGATTTCCTGCGACCTTAACTATCGCGGTAAGCTTTGGACAAGAGATCAGGCAAGAGCTGCAATGACAGACCTTTGCCAGTACGTTGACGTTTGCACCCCTAACGAAGAAGCCGCAAAGGACGTTTTCGGCATCGAAGCTGAAGCTACTGACATCTACGGTGGTAAGCTCAATCACGAGGGATACAAGTCCGTTGCAAAGCAGCTTGCTGATAAGTTCAACTTTGAGTACGTTGCTATTACTCTTCGTGAAAGCCATTCCGCATTTGACAACGGTTGGTCTGCAATGCTCTATAACGTAGCAAACGACGAATACTGCTTCTCTAAGAAGTATAACCTTCACATCATGGACCGTGTTGGTGGTGGTGACTCCTTCGGTGGCGGTCTTATCTACTCCCTCCTTGCAGGCAAGGACACTCAGGCGGCTGTTGAATTTGCAGTTGCAGCTTCTGCTCTTAAGCACTCCATCGAGGGTGACTATAACATGGTTACTCTTGCTGAAGTTGAAAAGCTCGCAGGTGGCGACGGCTCCGGTCGTATCCAGAGATAATTTGAATAAAAAATCAAGGGAACTCGAAAGAGTTCCCTTTTTTGATTATGAATGATAAATTGGGATTTATGGGTGAGTTTAAAAAATTAGTTTGCCTTTGTAACGGGTCGTCGAGGACGTCGACCCCTACAATGATTGTGGTAATTTTTATGTTGTATAATAGCCATATTGCTATTAAAATGGCTATAAATTAGCAAAAATCAACTTACAAACCGTAGGGGTCGACGCCACAAAGTGTCGTGAGCGTAATGAATGACAACACGGTGTGTTGTCAGAACGCGAGCGTGACCGA
>JAZTYY010000082.1:0-86718 GCA_045637205.1 Eubacteriales bacterium
TTCGCCGTTTCTTTTGTTAGCTTTTCTTTGCGGCTCTTTTTGCCAAAGAAAAGCGGCTAAATGGTTTTGCTATCAAAACGGTTATAACGCTTTTTCTTTTGAAGCAAGAGGCCCAAAAGAAAAAGCTTTGCAAAAAGAAAAAGGCCGTATTCGTGGAGCTGCGCGCTCCACACCGCGCCAACTTTTTGAAAAAAGTTGGATAAAAACTTTTTTATCGCCTTGGTTCGTGCGAACAAAGTGCGCGATAAATCCCAATTTAATGGTCACACAACACTATTTTCAGTATATGAAAATATATTTTGGAAGTTCAAAGAAAAATTTCGAAAAATCACTTGCAAAATTAAATAAAATTTGTTATAATACTATAGTATATATAAATAAACTAAAAAGGCCACGAAATAAGGCCATACCAGCCGGGGAATTAGCGGAGCCCTGTACCTGAAATCCGCTACAGCAGGGGTTCATTCCTTTTTTGAGGGCTGAGCTTTTATGGTCTGTGTCGTATTCTGCTGTGTTGAGAAGTGGGTCTTGCGCAATCGGAAATTGTGAAATGTGTCAGGTGGGGAACCAAGCAGCACTAAGCAGTCTCTCCGGTGTGCCGCGAGGGTGCCTGCTTTGAGCAGTAGGTATGTACGTCGCATAGGGGTGATGTTCGATCTTAAGGTGTATGGTCTTATTTCGGGGCCTTTACTATATTTTTTAAGGAGGTAATTTATGCATCAAGCGTTATACAGAAAGTGGCGTCCGAAAAGCTTTTCGGATGTTTGTGGACAGGAGCATATTACCTCTATTTTACGTCAAGAGGCAACTGAGGGTAAATTTAATCACGCATATCTTTTTTGTGGATCTCGCGGTACAGGTAAAACTACCTGTGCAAAGATTCTTTCAAAGGTAGTGAACTGTGAAAACGTGATTGATGGCAATCCTTGTGGAGTGTGTCCATCTTGTTTGGCTATTGAAAACGGCTCAACTACTGACGTTCTCGAAATGGATGCGGCATCCAACAACGGTGTTGATAACATTCGTGACATTCGTGATGAGGTTGTTTATTCACCCTCATTCTTAAAATATAGAGTTTATATCGTCGACGAGGTTCATATGCTCTCAAACAGCGCGTTCAATGCGCTTCTTAAAACACTTGAAGAGCCCCCCTCACACGCGATTTTTATTCTTGCAACTACCGAGCTTCATAAATTGCCCGCGACCATAGTTTCAAGATGTCAACGATTCGAATTTAGAAGAATCGCAACCGACGTTCTCACCTCTCGCATCAAGTTCATTGCCGAGCAAGAGGGAATTAAAATTGAGGACGATGCTGCCCGTCTTATCGCGCGTTATTCACAGGGTGGTATGCGTGATAGCATCAGCTTGCTTGAGCTTTGCGCATCAAGTGGCGCGAAAATTGACGTTTCAGTTGTAAACGAAACAATCGGTTCTGCAGGAAGAGAGAGAATGATGGCAGTTGCCAACGCGATTGCTGAAAAGAATTACGAATTTTTATTTAAAGAAATTGACGAGGTTGTTACCTCATCAAAAGATATAACAGTCTTTTGGCAGGATCTTATCTCACTTTATCGCGACCTTTTGGTCGTTAAAACCGTGCGCGACAGTGCGAAATATCTTGACCTTACCGACTTTGAGGTTAGATGTCTTAATAAGCTTTCTGAAAAATTCTCACGCGAGATGCTCATCTATCATTGCAGAATGCTTGAGGATGCGCTTTCCGACATGCAGGCAAGTGGCGCTGTTAAGAGAATTATTGCCGAGCTTTGTTTCGTTAAAATGTGCGACGATACATTAAGCACGTCAACTGAAGCGCTTCTTTTAAGAATTTCAAATCTTGAGGCAAAGCTTGCTTCCGGTGAATTTAATCAACCCAAGGTAGAGGAAAAGCCCAAAGAGGAAAAGCCCAAGAAAAAAGAGAAGGCCGAAATAAGAGAAGAAGTGAAGAATGAGGAAAAGCAAGAGGTTTTGTTTGCTCCTGAGCCCGTTCGTGAGGTTAAAAGAGTGGCCTTGTCCCCCGATGCTGAAGCAATCAAGCCATTAAAGATGTGGAGTGATGCAGTTCAAAGCGTTCAGCCCCTTGATAATGGTGCATATGCCTTTTTAAAGAAAACAAGAGCATATATTGGTTCTGACGAAAGAATTCACGTTCTTTATGACGGTTTTGGACTTTTCGCAATGGATAAGCCCATAATTAAGAATACACTTGCTCTATCTCTTTCAAAGAATCTTGATAAGAGATATGGCGAAAACGATATTGTATTTGAACAGGACAACGGAAAGGTTAAATTAGAGGATGATTTGGCTGACCTTGACGCGTTCGATGAATTTTAAAATGTAAATAATTGAAAGGAAATATAGAAAATGAAAGCAAGAATTCCAAGTGGCATGGGTGGCGGCCCTTCAAACATTAACGCAATGATTAAGCAGGCTCAAAAGATGCAGGAGGATATGGCTGCAAAGCAGGAGGAGCTTGACGCAAGAGAATATGACATTTCCGCAGGTGGCGGTGTAGTTGGCGTAAAGATTAACGGTAAGAGAGAAATTCTTTCTATCGACATTAAGCCCGAAATCGTTGATCCTGATGACATTGAAACACTTTCTGACATTCTTGTTGCTGCAATTAATGAAGCAATTAAGAGAGTAAACGAAGTTAACGAAAAAGAAATGGGTGCCATCACAGGACAGATGAGCATGCCGGGTATGTTCTAATATGGCGGAGCAAATTGAAGCATTGCAAAAGCTCTCTGAGCAATTTGCGCGCTTGCCCGGAATTGGAAGAAAGAGCGCGATGAGATTGGCTTTTTCAATACTTGAACTTAGTAATGATGAGGCGGAGAATTTTGCAAATACTATAATTGAGGCAAAACAAAAGGTGCATCTTTGCCCTGTGTGTCAGTCCTTGACGGATAAGGATGTTTGCTCGGTTTGTAATGACCTTAGCCGTGACAAGAGCACAATTATGGTGCTTGAGGACACAAAGGCGGTGCTTTCAATGGAGAAGGTGCGCGAATATCGTGGGTTGTATCACGTGTTGCACGGAGTTATCTCACCTATGAACGGCGTGACACCCGATAAGCTCAAAATTAAGGAGCTTCTCTCTCGAATTGCCGACGAGCAGGTGAAGGAGATTATTATTGCTACCAATCCCACAGTTGAGGGTGAGGCAACGGCAATGTATCTTTCAAGATTGCTTAAGCCATTTGAAATTAAGATTACACGTCTTGCCTACGGTATTCCCGTTGGCAGCGACCTTGAATATGCCGATGAAGTAACACTTTATCGCGCAATTGAGGGTAGAAGAGATATTTAATAAAAAAGGACACATAAGTGCCCTAAAAGTAACGCAGAGCAGGGCACTTGTAGCCTAACTCTGCGTTTTTTGATTTTTCGCCCGAAAGGAGGACTTTATTATGAAATCCAAAACGAACAAAAGAAAATTTGTTGCAAGAGCGATGCTTGTTTTTCTTTTGCTCTCTAGTGCTATCAACTTGGTGGGGTGTGGAAACAAAGGATTGGAAGCCGGATTTAAATGGCATGAACATCCTGATGCTTCTACGGATTATTTTTGCGCATACCGAAGTGACAAAAGGGAATTTAATATAGATGATGTAACTTTAACCTTTTATTACGGAGGTCTAAGAGGATTAGATTGTTATGCATTTAGACTGTATTTTGAAAATGAAAATGGTGATGTTTATCTTATAAAGCAAGTTACAAATCATAATCCTGATGACTACAAGGTGCATAGTGAAGGTTATACTATGTGGGATTCGTATAGAGTGTTTGATTTTTGTGAGAACATCACTATTCCTAAAGAATTATTTATTAATGATAGTGGATATATACTCTTTTGCTTGGATGTGATTGATGTGTCGTGGCAAGAAGACACATGGTATGATGCTAATAGGGAAATAATTTATTACAATGTGGTTGGTAATACAGTAGAGCTTTCAGAAAAACTGTTTGAACAATTATAAGATTTTCAAATAAAATTAAGGAAAAGAATCACATGTTTTGCAATTAACAGGTGGAGTAGGAAATTTGAAACCATGTCAACTTTGTGGCGCAATGGTTAATGTTGGCGGTGGTGGAGGCGGTATTTTCCCAGTAGATCCCAATAAAGAAAACGACCCCGAAGAAGAAACTGAAAAATGTTAAATAAAATTATCCCCCAAGCGTTGCTTGGGGGATCTGTTTTTATTTTTTAAGAATAACGGTAAAGGTACAGCCCTTATCTTCGTTATTAGTAACGGAGATTTCTCCACCTTCAAGGTCAATTATTTTCTTGACAAGTGAGAGCCCTAACCCGTTGCCCTCCTGCTTATGTGAGGAGTCACCCTGATAGAATTTATCAAAAATATGCTTTTGGGCATCATCATCGATGCCTTTTCCTTTATCTGAAATGGTGAAAACAATCTTGTCGGAAAAGTTGTTAAGTCTAATTGCTATTTCACCGCCGTCATCACTGAATTTGATGGCATTGCTTAAAAGATTGTCCCAAATGTGGTGCAAAAGTGACTCGTTGCCAATGAAATCGGTGTCGTCCATTTCAATATCAAATTCGATATTCTTCTTTTCCCACTGTGGTTCAAGTGCAAGAATAGATTTTCTGATTTGCTCATCAAGGTCAAATTGTGTTTTATTTGAAACTATGCTTTGATTTTCAAGCTTTGAAAGAAGAAGCACGCTACCTGTAAGGGAAGAAAGTCTACGCGAATTGAAAATTATTTTGTTAACGTATTCCTTTTGCTCCTCCGTTAAGTTATCATCATTTTGAAGCAGCATTGAATATCCCTCAATAGCATTGATGGGAGTTTTAAATTCATGTGATACGTTTGAAACAAAGTCACTTTGTAAAATTTCAGTTGACTGAAGCTCTTTTGCCATCATATTGAAGCCCGAGAAAATTTCTTTAATTTCCTTTAAGCTTGATTTGGTTTCAAGACGAACTGAGAAATCACCCTCTGAAATCTTTTCCATGGCGGCACCAAGTTGCTTAACAGGTCTTAAGTACCAACGGCTGAGCTGAATGGTTGCGAAAATACCAACGAACAGGGCAATAATGATAAGGTCTACCCAAAGGGGCACCATCCAAAGGTCACCAAAAATCCATCTGCTTATGGCATCACTTATAATAGCAATGACTACACTTATTAATATTTCAAGTGTTACTGCAAGCACCAAGCGGTAACGAATATTGAATCTTTGCCTTACTCGTCTTATACTTTGAAACAGCTCTTTTTCTTGGGTAATTTGAATATTGTTCTTTTCCTTCATATCTTAACCACCTTATATCCTACACCACGCATGGTGACGATTTTAAAATCGGTATTGTTTTTAAAGCGGTCGCGAAGGCGTGCTATATGTACGTCAACCGTGTGGGTGTCACTTTCATTATCATATCCCCAAATCTCTTCCATAAGCTGATGACGTGTGAATATTTTTCCGGGGAATGATGCCATTTTATAAAGTAGCATAAATTCCTTCTGTGGAAGAATAAAATTTTCTTCTTCGGTATAAACAGAGAGGGAATCAAGCTCTAAAATTGTTTTACCTAAAATGAGTTTTCTATCGTTAATCATTTGTGCACGACGCAAAAGAGCGCCAACACGAAGCACCATTTCATTGATATTTATTGGTTTGACCATATAATCGTCAGTTCCAAGTATAAAGCCCTGACGCATATCGTCGAATGCGTCCTTTGCAGTTATCATCATAACGGGGATTTGATTTCCAGTGCTTCTTAACAAACGAATAAATTCATATCCGTCCATCACGGGCATCATAATATCTGAGATAATAAGGTCGTAATACTCCTTGTCAATGGCATCCAAAGCCTCTTTACCATTAGAAACTCCCTTAACGAAATATCCATTTTTAGTTAATATGTGGGAGAATAGTGCGCGCAGCTCTCTGTCGTCCTCGGCAATTAAAATTTTGAACATATCTGACTCCAATCCTTACGTTGTAACTTTATTTTTATCCTTAATTATAGAGTAAATTGATTTAGCATCGGGATTTGGCTCATCCAATAGAATACTCATAATGCATATTTCTATCATTGCAAGTGTTACCAAGGCAAGCGCAAAAATTAGATAGGATTCTATAAAACCGAAATATATAGCAAAGGGAACAATACTTATCACACCACCACAAATTTTGCAAGGAATGGAGTGAATAAAGAATATCTTTTTGTGCTTAATAAAATTAATTATTGGCGAAAGAAATCCAATTCCAATTGCTAAAGTCAGCCATATTGCAAGCTTTTTGGTTAGTAGTTTCATCGTTATAACTATTTTTACCAGATTTGCCGCAAGCAAAAAGTCAGCTATTGAATCCAAAAATGCGCCCATTTTTGAAGATGAGCCTGTTATTCGTGCTACTGTACCATCTATTATATCAGTAAATTCGGCAATTGTATATAGTATTACGAATAAAAATGAAATTTTATTGAAAAAAATCAATAAAATGAGTGCTAAAACGATTCTTGATGCAGTTAAAATGTTTGCAATATGCTTTTTCATGCTGAAAATGTCCTTTCTTTTTTATATTATTGAGTATTTATTTCTATTTTCCACAAATCCAAAGTGTGCTTGTTTATGAGCATATATATACCACTGTGAATAAAATCAATGCTTAAAAGAAAAATTAGTGTAACCGTTAAAATCAAGATAATTTTGGGTGGGATTTTTGAAAATTTATGAAGCAGGGGAGAAAAAAGATGCCTCATAAATAGAGTAATAAAAAGTGAAAATGCAGCACTTGTTGGAACGGACGTGTACCTTGTTATATTTAGTGGAATATTGCTGTAATTCCACCATTTAATATCGCAAATCCACTCAACCATATGCCCCAAAATAAGCTCACCTATGCTAACTGAAAGAAAGCAAATAATAAAATAATATGACATGGAGATGAACTTATTTTTTATTGTGATTTCTTTTGTAAAAAATCGCGGTTTTTGTGGTGTGCCGAAAAGAAGATAAATAACTAGTATTGCAAGGCCGTATCCAAATAGAAACGGAAGCACCATGTTGCGATTGTCAACAAAACCAAATCTTATAAAAATGAAAATATTTTCGGTTATAAAACCCAAAAAGGAAACCCAAACTACAATAAGCATCAAAGAAAGCCGTTTTGTATTTATCATTTTTCTCCCCCGAAATTGTAATTATATTATATATCTTTATTTTCAACTGTTTATTAAATTAAATTCAATAAATGTTGATAATGTGAAAATTGGCAAAAAAAGAAGCAACTGACTTTTATCAGCTGCAAAGCGCACAATCAATATATTTTTTCTTCATTATATATTCTTTTAGCTTTAATGTCAGTAATTTCAATGCAATATTGTACTTTTTGAGAGAATAATAAAAATGAAGGGAGTGAAAAAGATGAGGTATGCTTTTAGAATAATTGCCATTTGCTTGTTAGTATTTGCGCTTACACCGATAATTCAGGTCAATGCAAAGGAATTTTATTGGTTTTGCAAAAGAAATAGTGAGCACAAGCAACCGATAAATGAGCCGCAGTTTTCGTTTTTGGAGGAATGTGGAGGAATATACGTTGACAAGAGCCACGGTGATAACAATGAGGAAAAGGTGATATATCTCACCTTCGACGTGGGATATGAAAACGGCAACGTGGCAAAAATTTTGGACGTTATGAAGGAGGAGGGAGTTGTTGGCTCGTTTTTTATTTTGGAAAACGTAATTGAGCGTAATCCCACCTTGGTGCAAAGAATGACAAGTGAAGGTCATTTGGTTTGCAACCACACCTTAAATCATATCAACCTTGTTGGTAAAAGTGAAGAGCTTTTCCAAAAAGAGCTTTTGGGACTTGAGGACAAATATAGGGAATTGACGGGCAAGGAGATGGCAAAATTTTTCCGACCACCCGAGGGCACCTTTGACAAAGAAATGCTACAACGTGCACAAAGCTTGGGATATAAAACGGTGTTTTGGAGCTTTGCCTATGCTGACTGGGATAACGGAAGGCAAATGGATGAGAAAGTAGCGCTTAAGAAGATACTTGACCATCTGCACAATGGTGAAATTATGCTCTTGCACCCAACGGGTGAAACGAATGCCAAGATAATGAAGCGTTTAATTACCGAATTAAAGGCGCAGGGATATGCCTTTGCAACACTTGATAAAATTCAATAGTAGCTTTGTGTAAATAAAAAGCACTCAGGTTTTTGACCTGAGTGCTTTTTAATTAATGGTTGTGTCCTGCGTGAATGCCTGCACTTGCAAGAAGGGAAATGATAATGGTTGCAGCGCCTGCTACCATAAGAAATGCAAGAACAAGACAGATGATTTTCACGATTTTTTTCTGGTTTTTCATAGTGTACTCCTATATATTATTGAAAATTATTAATTAAAAATTTTTTTAATATCTTTTTCTGATATCGCAGATCCTGTTGCAGGAATCTTGATTTTCTTATATCCCGTGTTGTCAAGGTGGTCTGAGAATTTATCAGTAGCACGAGTCAGCTTTTGACCTTTTTTGCATGTGAAGATAGTGCTTCCTGCACTTGTTCTGCTTGACTTGAGAGGAATAAGTGAGGTCTTAACAACAATGGCTTTCTTTTGGTTGTTTACAAGAAGGAGATCATACGGCTTCTTTTCTTCTTCATAAAATGCTGCCACAATGGGTGAAGCATCACTGTATGCACCAACAAGCTTCTTTCTTGTTGCCTTTGTTTGATATGATGTGATCGGAATTCTAACACCCTTGCCGTTTTCAAACAAGAATACCATATTGTGCTTTTCGGGATAGTCTTTAATAATCTTTATGAATATCGGTTTTTCACCGGGATCCATACCAAGCTTTGCGGGAATATATTCACCCATATCACTTGCCTTGCAATTATCGAACTCGTTTACGCGAGTTTTAAACACCTTGCACTGATCGGTGAAGATAATAAGCTCTGCAAGTGTGTCGGTGAATTCATAAAATACCACCTTATCTCCGTCCTTAACCTTTTGCTCGTCATTACCGCGCAATGATTGGGGAGTAATGCGCTTGAAGTAGCCTTCCTTGGTCATATAGATGTGAACATCGCTCTTTTCAAGGTGCTCCTCATGAACGTATTCAACAACCTCGCCCTCGTCCATAATCATGGAAACGCGAGGCTTACCGTATTTCTTCTTAATCTCAGCAAGCTGCTTTGAAATGTAAGCCTTAAGCTTAAGCTCGTCAGCAAGAATTTCTTCAATTTGAGCAATTTCCTGTTGAAGTCCTTCAATTTCACTGATTCTATTGAGAAGGAATTCACGGTTGAGGTTACGGAGCTTGATTTCAGCAATATAGTTTGCCTGAAGCTCGTCGATAGAGAAGCCCTTCATAAGGTTGGGAACAACGTCACTATCTTTTTCAGTTCCGCGAATGATTGCAATTGCCTTATCAATGTCAAGCAAGATTCTTCCAAGACCCATAAGAAGATGGAGCTTATCCTTTTTCTTCTTCAAATCGAAGTTGAGCTCACGGCGGCAGCAATTCATTCTGAATCTAATCCACTCAGTGAGAATTTCAACAACGCCCATTTGTCTTGGTGAGCCGTCGATAAGCACGTTGAAGTTACACTTAAAGCTATCCTCAAGGGGGGTCATCTTATAAAGACGAGTCATGAGCTTTTCAGGGTCAGTACCGCGGCGCAAGTCAAGTGTTAGCTTAAAGCCTGAAAGGTCGATTTCATCACGGAAGTCAACGATTTCTTTAACCTTGCCCTCCTTGATAAGCTCGGTGAGCTTTTTCATAATAAGCTCAATTGACGTTGAGTAGGGAATTTGAATAATATCTATACAGTTATTTGCCTTATCGTAAACGTATCTTGCACGGATTTTTACCGATCCGGAGCCCGTTTCATAGATTTGGCGCATAGTTTCACGGTTATAAACTATAGTACCACCACCGGGGAAGTCGGGGGCTTTAACTATGTCAAGTATCTTTTCAACGCTTGTTTTTGGGTTTTTAAGAATAGCTATAGTTGCATCGCAAATTTCTGCCAAGTTGAATGAGCAAATTTCACTTGCCATACCAACGGCAATACCCTTATTTGGTGTAACAAGCACATTGGGGAATGAGGTGGGAAGCAAAACGGGCTCTTGCATTGAGCCGTCATAGTTGTCAATAAAGTCGACAGCATTCTTATCAATGCCACGGAAAAGCTCTGCACAGAAGGGGTCAAGCTTTGCCTCAGTATAACGGCTTGCCGCATATTTCATTTCGGATGAATATTGCTTACCAAAGCTACCCTTTGAGTCAACAAGAGGATGAAGCAATGCTTCGTGTCCCTTGGTAAGACGTACCATGGTTTCATAGATTGCCGCATCACCGTGTGGGTGGAGCTTCATCGTTGAACCAACAATATTTGCACTCTTACTTCTCGCACCCGTAAGAAGTCCCATTTTATACATAGTATAAAGGAGCTTTCTGTGTGAGGGCTTAAGACCGTCAATTTCAGGGATTGCACGCGCAACGATTACGCTCATAACATAGGGCATATAGTTTTTTTCTATAGTTTCGGTTATGGGCTGTGGTATTGCGGGCTTATGTATTATTTCTTTTGGTTCTATAGCTTTTTTACTGCTTTTTCTAGCCATTTTTAGTGTCCTTTTCTAAGTTGGTGTATTAAACCTTCTTTATTGTGTGCGCCGCAGCGCGAATCATTCTGTTATAAAGCGCAAGTCCAAGTCCGTCAAGTGAAGGCAGATGCGCATAAATTTTTGTAGCTCCGAGCTTGTCTGCTTCACGAAGTGAGGTAAAAAGCTTCTTTGCCTGTGTGTTCAAGTCATCCTTTGCACCAATGCAAATGGATAGGGAAGCATCAAGTGAAGAAACTTCCTCGTCATAGCAAAGCACGGCACAGTTGTTTTTTTGCTCAGCTTTCATGAATTCAAGCACGTCATAATAATTTCCGTCAAGCAAGACAAAGTCAGCACTTGGCGCATAGTGACGGTATTTCATGCCGGGAGAGAGAGGCTTTTCGTTTTCCGCAAGCTTTTCAAGCACCGCGGGTGCAATTTTAACGTTATCGCAAACGCAACAAAGTGCGTCATACGTAATCCCACCCGGACGAAGCAGGGTAAGGCACTCGCCATCAATCTTGACAATAGTCGATTCAAGACCAATCTCACATTCACCGCCGTCGATAATCATATCAACTCTGCCGTCCATATCTTCAACGACGTATTTAGCATCGGTTGGTGATGGACGTCCTGAAATATTGGCACTTGGTGCTGCAATCGGTACTCCACACTCCACAATAAGAGCATGTGCTATCGGATGTGAGGGGCAACGTATTGCTACGGTATCAAGTCCGCCTGTAACCGAGAGGGGAATGCAATCTTTTTTGGGCATAATTACCGTCAAGGGCCCTGGCATAAACGCCTCAGCCAAACGGTAATAAACCTCACTTACGAATGCATATTTTTCAGCATCCTTCGGGCGTGCGATGTGAATAATAAGGGGATTATCACTCGGTCTGCCCTTGGCGGCATAGATTTTTTTAGCTGCATCGGCTAAAAGTCCATTTCCGCCAAGTCCATAGACCGTTTCAGTTGGAAAGACCACAAGACCACCGTCAAGAATTATTTTTGACGCAACCTTAAGGTCATTGCCATATTCAGTTTTGTCATTAATTCTTACAATCTTTGTGTCCATAATTTATTAGTTTTGAGTTGAATTTTTAAGCTTTTCGGCTGTATCGGCTGTGATTAGTGCATCAATCATATCGTCGATATCACCGTTGACAAAGTTTTCAAGTGAGTGTGTTGTAAATCCGATTCTGTGGTCGGTTATACGACTTTGGGGATAGTTATATGTTCTAATTTTTTCACTTCTCGCACCCGTACCAACCTGTAGCTTTCTATCGGATGAGATTTTTTCATCCTGCTCCTGCTGTTTAATATCAAGGAGCTTAGTGCGAAGCATCTTAAGTGCTTTATCCTTATTCTTAAGCTGACTTCTTTCTTCCTGACACCAAACCACAATACCCGTGGGCTTGTGATAAATACGAATAGCGGATTCGGTTTTGTTGATGTGCTGACCACCTGCACCACTCGATTTACAAGTTTCGATAACGAGGTCGGCAGGGTTAAGCTCAACGTCTACGTCCTCGGCCTCAGGGAGAACTGCAACGGTTACGGTAGAGGTTTGAATTCTACCCTGTGATTCAGTTTCAGGCACTCTTTGAACGCGGTGAACACCACTTTCAAATTTAAAGCGAGAATATGCACCCTCACCCTCAACCATAAAGCAAATTTCTTTGTATCCACCAAGCTCGGTTTCATTGCAGGATACGATGCTTGTGCGAAAATTTGTTTTATCTGCATACATTGTATACATTCGGTAGAGAACACCTGCAAAGAGGGCTGCTTCTTCACCACCTGCACCTGCACGAATTTCAATGATAACGTTTTTGCTGTCATTGGGATCTTTCGGAAGAAGCAAAATTTTGAGCTCTTCAAAGAGAGTAACGCTCTTGTCCTTGCAAATTGAAATCTCCTCTTGAATCATTTCCTTCATATCGGGGTCAACATCATCAAGCATTTCAAATGCATCGGCGAGCTCCTGCTCATTCTTTTTATATTCTCTAAATTTTGTGATAACGGGGGTTAAGGAATTGTACTCTTTAATTCTTTTAGTAAATTCCGTGGGATTTGCCGCAATTTCGGGGTCGTTCATCTCACCCTCAATCTGAATATATCTTTGCTCGGCAAAATTAAGTTTATTAAGCATTTATTTTATAGTCCTTTCTTGAATTTTAGTCATTATGTCTTTTTTTGGACTTGTCAACTAAAATTTGCAGAAAGCACAGAAAGCTCTGTAAGCTTCGTAAAGGTCAACCTTTGAAATAACCTCGAAGGGAGCATGCATTGCAATTACGGGCACACCAAGGTCAACAACATCGATGTTGTGCATTGAAATGTATTTAGCAACTGTTCCGCCGCCGCCAACGTCAACTCTGCCAAGCTCACCTGCCTGCCAAATAACACCGTATTCAGCCATTGCCTGACGAACAAAGCCTATGAATTCAGCGTGAGCATCGTTAGTGCCACCCTTACCGCGAGAGCCTGTGTACTTTGTAAGAACTACGCCACATGAGAGAAGGGCGGAGTTTCTCTTTTCAAACACTTCAGCAAAGTTGGGGTCGTAAGCAGCAGAAACGTCAGCTGAAAGACACTTTGAGTTAGCGCGAACAACTCTTGGGTTAGCACCGCGAGAGATTGCGATTTCTTCAATAAGATCCATCATAAAGTCACACTGCATACCTGTGTTACCGTCGGAGCCTGTTTCCTCCTTGTCGGCAAGAATGCACATAAGTGTGTGCTTTGAGTCAGCGCAATCAATAATTGCCTTAAGAGCAGGATATGCACAAACTCTGTCATCGTGACCGTAAGCACCAATCATAGAACGGTCAAGACCAACGTCACGAGCCTTTTGAGCAGGAACGATTGAAAGCTCAGCAGTAAGGAAGTCCTCTTCAATAATGCCGTACTTTTCGTTAAGAATCTTCATTGTATTGAGCTTAATTGCATTGTCCTCGTTGCCAAGGGGTCTGCTTCCGATAAGGATGTTAAGCTTTTCACCTTCAATAGCAGAGCCCAAGGGCTTTGTGTTGTAGTTAGCAGAAAGGTGGGGAAGAAGATCGTTTATGTAGAGAACAGGATCGTTATCATCTTCACCGATAACAACGTTAACACTTGTTCCGTCAGCCTTAACAACAACGCCGTGGAGAGCCAAGGGAGTTGCAAGCCACTGATATTTACGAACACCGCCGTAGTAGTGAGTTTTAAGGAAGCTCATGCCTTCGTCTTCATAAAGGGGTACGGGCTTAATGTCAAGTCTTGGGGAGTCGATGTGAGCCGCAGAAATACGAATGCCGTTTTCAACGTCCTCGCTACCGATTGTGAAAAGGAAGAGATTCTTGCCTCTGTTGTTATAGTAGCACTTGTCACCAACGTTCAACTTTTGGCCGAGTGTATAGGGCTTGAAGCCGTTTGCTTCAGCAATAATGATTGCAGCATCAACTGCCTCGCGCTCGGTCTTACCGTCGTCAAGATATTTCATGTAGTCAACTGCGAATGCATATGCATCGTCAATTGCCTCGGGTGTTGCCTTTTCATATACGCTTTGCTTTTTGTAGAAAAGCTGTTCTTTAAGTTCTTTTGTTTCCATAGTTTTATATTCCTTTCAATTTTTATACAATTCTTTATATTTTTCCCAGTGATGCATCACTTTTTTAACGTAATTTCTTGTTTCTTCAACGGGAATGGAGTCATAGTCACCATCGGTATATCCCACGTCGTTCAAAAAGTCACTGAAATTACCCTCACCCCAGTTGTAGGCTATAATTGCCTTTTCCCAAGAGCCGAAGCGTGAATAGAGATATTGAAGATAATATGTTCCGTATTTTATATTCGTTTCGGGATCATATAGACCATCTTGCCAATATTCATCCCCAAGCTTTGTGGTTAACCACTTGTAGGTGGAGGGGAGCATTTGCATAAGTCCAATCGCACCTGCTGAGCTTTCAACGTTTGGATCAAAATTGCTTTCAACCTTAATCACTGCAAAAACCAATTCCTTTGGCACTGCATATTCTTCGGCATATTTTGTAACCAATTGGTGATATTTTTCGGGGTAAATCCACGTGTAAACAAGGTCTATCAAAGCATTGCCAATAACACCCAAAAGCAAAGAAAGAACAAGAATTATGATGAATACGCGAGCATCCTTCTTTTTTACTGTTCTCATCTAATGATTATATCCTCCTGCTCGAAAATGGAGTCAAGCTGCTCCTCCATATCTTCAGTAGTGTTGGAGTTGTCTATGTAATAATCACTGTGCTCAATGAAAAAGCTATCCTCGGGCTGTGCATTTATTCTTGCAAGTGCTTTTTCACGGTCAATGTTATCGCGAGCCATGATTCGTTCTATTCTTATTTCCTTGTCGCAAAGAACTGAAATAATGAAGTCGCACGCGCCGATGAATATGTCTGATGAGAAGAGCGCGGGCGCATCTATTACTGCGACCTTTTTGCCCTTGTCCATATATTCTGTCAAAATCGCGTTTGTTCTTTCCCAAACGTACTTGTGAGTAATTTCATTCAAAATTGCAAGATTTTCTTTTGCAGCCTCACCCTCAAAAACGAGAAGTGCAAGGGCCTTTCTATCAAGCGCGCCATCATTATTCACAATGGATGAGCCGAATGCCTCCTTAAGCTCGTCAATACATGGGGAGGGGGAATCTGTTAAGGAGTGATAAATATCGTCGGTGTTAATGCATGGAATTTTTAACTCTTCAAATCTTTGACAAAGAGTGCTTTTTCCGGCACCTGATGGGCCAGTAAGTCCAATAATTTTCATCTATACCTCCCAAAAACAAAATCATAAAAATAGTCATTTTATATTATAACTCAAAATTTCGAATTATGCAAGTGATTTCTAATATAATTTTATATAAATATATAACAAATTTTCAAAATTGCATTGAAAAAGCGCACAATGTGTTGTATAATAAACTGAATAAGTATATTTGGAGTGAATGTATGAAATACGAATTTTTGCTTTTTGATGCCGACCACACACTTTTCGACTTTAATAAGAGTGAATATTTCGCACTTAAGGAGGCACTTGAGTTTTACTCATTGCCAAGCACGGACGACGTTATTGAAAGATACAGTGTTATTAATGTGAAGTATTGGAAGATGCTTGAGAGGGGCGAGATTGACAAGAAGAGCTTGATGCTTGCGCGCTTTGTTGAGTTTGCACGTGAATACGGATTTGAGGATAAGGCTGCGGCACTCTCAGACCTTTATATGTCGAACCTTGCACATGAGGCACACCTCTTTGACGGCGCTTTGGAGATGGTTGAAAAATTATCAAAAAAATATAGATTATTTGTCATTACAAACGGCGTTAAATCCACCCAGGACGGTCGCTTTGGTCTTTCCCCCATAACGAAATATTTTGAGAAGATTTTTATCTCTGAGGTAATTGGGGCAGAGAAGCCAAGCAAGGTGTTTTTTGATGCTGTGGCAAACGGAATTGAAGGATTTGTGCCTGAAAAGGCTATAGTTATTGGGGATTCGCTCTCAAGTGATATCAAGGGGGCAATCAATTCTTCACTTGATTGCATTTGGTATAATCCCAATAGCAAAGAAGCACCAAAGGACTATAATATAACGTATACTGTTAAGAGCTTTGACGAAATTTTGGAAATTTTGGATTAAAGAAAGGATTGATTGTTGTGAACGAAATTATCAATTTTTTGAAGATTGAAAATATAGATTTTGAAGAAAACGTTGAAGGAAAAAGACTTTGTTCCTTCCACGTTGGTGGCAACGTTAGATTGGTTGTAAGACCCAAAACCGCAGGTGAATTTGAAGTTCTTTACGATTATCTTTTGGAAAATCAAATCAAGAATATTTTGCTTGGCAGGGGTACAAACATAGTTATCTCCGATGAGGGATATGACGGTGTTGTTGTGTCACTTAGTGCGCTTTCAAGAGTGGATATTGACGTTGCCGATGACAATTGTATCGTGGCAGGCGCCGGTGTATCAATGCGTGGACTTGCAAATTTTGCTTGTGAAAATGGACTTACAGGTCTTGAATTTGCGCACGGAATTCCCGGCAGTGTGGGTGGCGGTGTGTATATGAATGCAGGCGCTTACGGTGGTGAAATTGCAAACGTGCTTGTAAGCTGCTTGGTTTTTGATATGATTTCGGGCAAAATCTTCCTTTTGTACGGAGACGAGTGCGATTATTCATATAGACATAGCATTTTTATGAAAAACAAAAACCTTGTGGTCCTTTTTGCAACCTTTGAATTGAGTGAGGGTGATCCCGACGAAATCAAGGCAAGAATGGACGAATTAAAGGCAAAAAGGGTGGCAAGTCAGCCACTTGAATACCCAAGTGCAGGTAGCACGTTCAAGCGCCCTGAGGGTTATTTTGCAGGTAAGCTTATTGAAGATTCAGGACTCAAGGGCTACACAATTGGTGGTGCTCAGGTAAGTGAAAAGCACGCGGGATTTGTTGTAAATCGCGGAGATGCAACTGCTGAGGATATCAAAAATTTAGTTGCACACATACAAAACACAGTTAAAGAAAAATTTGACGTTTCACTTGAATGTGAAATTGAATTTGTGGAGTAAAAATGGCTTTTTCAGAGGACATAAAAAGAGAATTTATAGAGGAAATTCCTCACAAAACCTGTTGTCGACGCGCGCTTGCATACGGCTTGCTTTTTGATTCCTTTATTGACGGTGATACAGTTTATATTGATACGTCTACAAACGAATATGCGGATTTTTATAAGCGCGTTTTTGAACGTCAGTTTTCAAAGGAAGTCACAATTTCACCTGTCAAAAAGGCAGGCAGGGACTATTATCGCGTGTCATTTTGCTTTCCCTCGATGGCAAAAAAGGTTGCTGTCTTAGATAAGAGTGGTGCCGGAATTAAAGATTATATGGAATTCAAATGCAATTTTTGTAGAATGAATTTTGTTCGTGGAATCTTCATTTCGCGCGCAACAATCACCTTTTCAGCAGGCAGTAACCATCTTGAATTTCGCATTCAGCATGCTGAAAGAGCAAAGATTTTGACTGAATTTCTTACGGCTTGTAAGATTGGGCCTAAAATTGTTGCAAGACGAAATGCATACGGAATTTATTATAAAAAGGCTGATAGAATTGAGGATGTACTCAACTTGATGCAGGCAAATAATGCCTTTTTTGAGGTAATGAATAGACGAATCGAACGCGATATTATCGTTCAAGAAAATAGAGCCGTTAACTGTGAATCAGTTAATATTGCTAAGTCGGTTGCAACAGCTCAAAAGCAGCTTCGCGCCATAGAAATTATTCAAAATGCAGGGTTGCTTGAAAAGATAGGACATGAGCTTACAGAAAGCGCAAAGCTGCGCCTTGAAAATCACTCAGCATCTCTTTCCGAGCTTGCCTCAATGCACGAGCCACCTATTACAAAATCAACCTTAAATAACCGCTTTGCAAAAATTATGCAAATGGCTGAGAATATTGCAAGTAGAAAAAAATAGCTTACTGTGCTTGCGCATCACAATCTGCGCGAAATTTATATATTAATTTGTTTAAAGATTTTCTAGGCGTGGGGTGGTTTTTCAAAAAAGCCCCACATAAACTAACTATGAAAGGAGAACACCATGTCTGATTTTGTACATTTGCATTTACATAGTGAATATAGCTTGCTTGACGGTGCATGTAGAATAAAGGAAATACCGAAAAGAGCTAAAGAATGCGGACACGATGCGGTAGCACTTACCGACCACGGTGTTCTTTTTGGCGCGCCTGCCTTTCTTTCCGCTTGCAAAAAAGAGGGAATTAAGGGCATTGTTGGATGTGAGGTTTACGTTGCACCAAAGTCGCGCTTTGATAAGAGTAGCGGAAATGCGCACCCATATCATCTTGTTTTGCTTTGCAAAAATGAAGTGGGTTACAAAAACCTTTTGCAAATGGTTTCATTATCCTATACCGAGGGCTTTTATTCAAAGCCGAGGGTGGATATGGAGCTGCTCAAGAGATTTAGTGAGGGTCTTATTGCGCTTTCGGCCTGCCTTGCAGGTAGAATTTCAAGAAGCCTCACCGCAGGGGATTTCGATATGGCAAAGCAAGCGGCGCTTGAATATGCTGAAATCTTTGGTAAGGACAATTTCTATATTGAAATCCAAAACCACGGATTTGAAGAGCAAAAGCAAATCTTACCCGACCTTGTGCAGCTTGCCAAGGAGTGTGATTTGCCACTTGTTGCGACAAACGACTGTCACTATCTCCGTCGCAGAGACGCCGATACACAGGCAATTTTGATGTGCATTCAGATGAATAAGGTCATCACTGACGGACGTCCCATTGGCTTTGAAACTGACGAATTTTATTACAAAAATACTGATGAAATGAAGCTCCTTTTCTCTAAATACGAGGGGGCTATTGAAAACACGGTTAAGATTGCCGAAAGATGTAATCTTGAGCTTGAAAATAAAGGATTTATCCTTCCCAAATACCCCGTGCCAAACGGTAAGGGGGCAGGGGAATATTTGCGTTCCCTTGTACTTTTGGGACTTGAAAAACGCGAGAAAAACGGCACAATTTTCTATAAAAATCACAGTAAAGATGAGTATCTTGAAAGAATTGATTACGAGCTTTCAGTTATAGATTCAATGGGCTATAGCGACTATTTCCTCATTGTTTGGGATTACGTTAACTTTGCCCGTTCAAAGCAAATTCCCGTGGGGCCCGGAAGAGGCTCTGGAGCAGGAAGCCTTGTGGCGTATTTGCTCTATATTACCGACATCGACCCAATTGCTTTTGACCTTTTGTTTGAAAGATTCCTCAATCCCGAGCGCGTGTCCATGCCCGATATTGATATGGACTTTTGCTATAATAGACGCGACGAGATTATTGAATACGTTAAAGAAAAATACGGTAGTGACCATGTTTCACAAATTGCGACCTTCGGAACACTTGCAGCCAAGGCTGCAATACGCGATACGGGACGTGCTATGGGTATGAGCTATGCCGAGGTTGACGCGGTGGCAACAAAGATACCGCGTGTGCTTGGAATTACGCTTGAAGATGCTTTGCTAGATCCCGATTTTAAAGCAAAGTATGACGAGAGTGATCAAAATAAGAAGCTTATAGACACTGCAATGGCACTGGAGGGAATGCCACGAAACGTTAGTATTCACGCAGCGGGAATTGTCATTACCGATAAGCCACTTTATAACTATGTGCCACTTGCTTTAAGCAACGGAATGACAATAACTCAATACGATATGGATGCCGTTGCAGACCTTGGACTTCTAAAGTTCGATTTTTTGGCACTTCGTTATTTGACTATTGTCAATGATGCGGTTTTGCAAATAAAAGAGAACAATCCCGATTTTGATATTGAAAAAATTCCACTTGACGATAAGGATACCTATGACCTTATCGGTACGGGTATGACTGAGGGTATTTTCCAGCTTGAAAGCGCAGGCATGCGTCAATTCTTGTCTGAACTTAAGCCCAAAAATCTTGAGGATATTATTATTGCAATATCTCTTTATAGACCAGGGCCCATGGATTCAATTCCTCACTATATTGAGTGTCGTGAAAATCCCGAAAAGATTGAATATCCATTGCCAATGCTTGAGGACGTATTGAAATCCACCTCGGGTGTTGTGGTATATCAAGAGCAGGTAATGAGCATTTTCCGTATGGTTGCAGGTTACACCTTTGGACATGCCGATATTGTCCGTCGTGCTATGTCTAAAAAGAAACACGATGTGCTTGAAGCCGAAAGGGGAGCATTCATTGATGGTGCAATTTCTCGCGGAGTGGACGGCAAAAGGGCTGAGAAGCTCTTTAACGATATGATTAGCTTTGCAAACTATGCCTTTAACAAGAGCCACGCAGCAGCTTACTCAATAATTTCATATCGCACGGCATATCTTAAAACTCACTATCCAAAGGAATATTTTGCAGCACTTTTAACTAGTGTGCTTGGCAATATGCCAAAGATTGCTGAATATATTTCCGATTGCTCAAAGCTCGGCATTGGTGTTTTGCCACCTGACATAAATAAGAGTGAAATGTATTTCCACGTTAGTGAAAATAATATTCGTTTTGGCCTTTTGGCAATAAAGAACGTTGGTCAAAGCTTTGTTGCAAATGCAATTAAGGAAAGAAAGAGAAGACCCTTCTCCTCATTTGACGATTTTATCGATAGAATGAGTGATTACGATATGAATAAGCGCCAGGTTGAGTCTCTTATTAAGAGTGGTGCGATGGATAGACTTGGAAAGCACCGCAGTCAGCTTATGGCAAGCTTTGAGGCTATAATTGACGGCGCGACAAGTAAGCGTGGCAATAATATTGCAGGTCAGCTCGACTTTTTCTCAATGGCTGAGGGGCTTGACACAGGGCTTTCATTTAAATATCCCGATTTGCCTGAAATTCCACTTGCGATTCGACTTGCGCAGGAGAAGGAGGCAACCGGACTTTACTTCTCAGGGCACCCACTTGATTCCTATCGCGAGCATATTGATGACGTCCCACACGAAGAAATAGTTGCTCTGGGTGAAAATGAGGAGTCAGGAGAACGCAAATTTATAAATATTGTGGGTATGGTGAACTCGGTTACCACCAAAATGACGCGAAACGGTGACAAAATGGCATTTTTCACACTTGGTGACCGTTACGGTGAAATTGAGTGCATCGCGTTTGCGCGCACCTATACTCAAGTGGCAAGATTTATAAATGAGGATGCAGCACTTATCGTAAACGGAACGTTGCAATTTAGAGAGGATGAGGACGTTAAATTCATCGTTTCAAGTGTAAAGCCACTTCAAAGAAATGGTGAATACGTTAAAAGTGATGAAAATAAGGCGATGCAGCCTCAAAAGCATGAGGAAAAGAAGCACGTTTTTGGTGGCGTGCAGCAAAGGGCTAAAAAGCTCTATTTGAGAGTGCCGAGCCTTATCTGTGATGAGTTTGTCAAGGCCAAAAATATCGTTGAGATTTTTGAGGGTGAAACTGAGGTTATCTTCTTTGATAGCTCAGTTAAGCAGTATCACCCATCAGGTCTTGGCTTTGATATGACTGAATATACAATTAAAGAACTCAAAACCCTTCTCGGTGACGATAACGTGGTGGCAAAATAAAAAGGAGAGCTCTGCTCTCCTTTTTTGTTGCATTTATCGGTTTGGTTTCTTCATCTCTTTTAAATAAAACCTCGTCATTTTTTGACACATAATTTTTGAGTTTAGTTCTTTTTTATATCTCTTTATCGCACCTTGGGAGCACTTTTGGTACAAATCCTCGTCTTTATAGAGTCTGATTATCGCATTTGCAAGGGCTTTTGCATTTCTTTGTGGAAAGAGAAGGCCGTTTTCTTCGTTTTTTACCATATAGGGATTGCCACCGATATTGCTGGCAACAGTTGGAATACCAAGGCTCATTCCCTCGGACAGTGAAAGGGAAGCCGTCTCACTTTCATATGAGCAATTAACGTTGACGTCGGTTATATTAAAAATTGGCGCAACGTCATCGGCAAAGCCAAGAAATTTAACCGTATTATCAATCTTTAACTCGGTGGCATATTTTTTTAGATTTTGCTCAAAGCTGCCCGTCCCGACTATGAAAAAGCGCATATTTGGACATTGTTTTTTGCATATTTTTGCCGCCTCAATCAAGGTTTTGTGCCCTTTTATTTCTTCAAGCCTTGCAAAGTAGGAAATAACGAAATTCTCTTTATTTAAGCCGTATTTTTCTCGCAAATATGCCTTTTCGTCATCATTTATATAACGCAAAGGGGCACAACCGTTTATGATAGTTGTTATTCTTTTTTCGTCACATCCAAGCTCTATTAAGTGCCGTTTTGTGTATGGTGAAACTGCGATAATTGAGGTTGAAAGCACGTTATTTATCACTCTAAAAGACCATTTTGAAAATGAATTTTTCATATATTTTGGCACTTTTGGGGCACAATGACGAGTGAAAACGCGACAGGTAATATTTAAAATTTTGGCGGCAATTCTTGAAGAAAGTGAGCCGTGCGAATGTACTGTGTCGGGGCGCACTTTTTTGATGATTTTATAGGCTTCAAAGACGCCCTTTAGTGAAAAGGATTTATCAGCGCAACTGTTTAATTCAATTGTTTTGCAGGGGAGCTTTTTTGCTAACGCGCTACCACTTGGAAGGGCAACGGTCACGTCAAATTTCTCGTTATCAAGCCCACGTATTTGTTCAAGCAGCAATTTACCTGCACCACCTATATTTGTGTCGGTTATAAAATGAAGTATTTTTATCATAATTATTCCTGCCTTAAGCTTTGTGTAAGTATGTATTAAGACCTGCCAGCATTTCATGAGCTATCAAAATATTATGTGCAAACTTTTAAAAAAATATTGCAATTGTGTGAAAAATGTGTTATCATAAAACAAGAAAGTTCGTTTATACGAACAAAATCAATTGTATATAGTTCGCAATTGCGAACCAAATGCAGGGCTGAAAACTCGATTTTTTACGATATTTTGGAGGTGTATATGAATTATATTTCCGTAAAAGAGGCGTCGGCTAAATGGGGAGTAACTCCAAGACGCGTGCAAATATTGTGTAGCAAAAATGAAATTAAGGGAGCAAGTAGATTTGGCAAGAGCTGGATGATTCCTGAGTCAGCAGTTCTTCCAAGCTCGGCAAAAAAGGGTGAGGAGCCACATTTACCAATGCCGCGAAAGAGTCCATTTTTAGATATGACCGACCTTTATAATAGGGTTGGTGGAGCTGATGATTGTGCTGAAATGCTTATAAATAACCCTGAGGCTTATGCACTTTTCAAGGCGCAAATTGCTTATAGAAGGGGAGAGATTGCGCAGGTTTATAAGTACGCGCGTTATTTTCTTGACTCACATTCGGGCTTTTATGCAATACTTGGCGCAGGCATGCTTTTGGCATCAGTTGCCATTTGGAGTGGGGATAAAAATATTTGGTATGAGGCAAAGAAGCACATTTGTGAAGCGCCCTGCAAGACTGAGCAGGAGAGGGATATTATTTCACTTACACTTGCAGTAATTGACAGCTCAATTTATGATAACAAAGACTATCCCGAGTGGTTTACAGTAGGTAATTTTGAAAAATTACCACCCGAATCCCACCCCGTAGCAAAGGTTTTTTACGTTAAACAAATGTCCATTTCAGCATTTGAGGTTGCTTTGCGAGAAAACAAGAGTCCCGATATGCAGGGACTTACTATGATGAGGATGATGCCAAGGGTTATTGAGCCCCTTATAAGCCAAGCGGTGGTTGATAAAACGGTAATTCCGGAGATATATCTTCGATTAAGCTGTGCAGTTTCATACCACAACACAGGTGATGATGAGCGAGCAATTCATCATATAGACAGGGCAATTGCACTTGCTTTACCCGATAAGCTGTACGGCATTCTTACGGAGTACGTTCGTCATTTCGGTGGCTTGCTTGAGGAGAGAATTGAAATTGTGGATCAAGATGCTGCCGAAAGAATTAAAGAGATGAGCTCAGTATACACTAAGAATTGGGCAAAGCTTGCATCTCAAATCAGAAACAAGCCCATTGCAACAAACTTGACTCCCAAGGAGCACAAAATTGCAAAGCTTTCGGCATTCGGCTTCTCAACGAAGGATATTGCATCGCTTCTTTTGGTGTCAGAATCAACCGTTAAGCAAACCATTGCTCGAATCATAAATAAGACGGGAATTCAAGATAAGGACGAAATTTATACTATACTTTAATTGTCCGAAAACGACCATAAAAAGACAAAAAAATATGTCTAAAAAAGACCTTTTTGGATGTGTACAAGAAAAAAATAATCTGCTATACTTTTCTTATCGAAGAAAGCTATGGCAGATTTTTTATTTGTAAAGGGGAGCCTCCTTGAAGAATTAATGGTATTTGTTATTGAAATATGACGCCTTAGTCTTTTAGTTAAATTAGTAAAAACATGCAAAAAGGAGAAACAAATTATGAAAACAAACAAAATGAGGATTGTGAGCTTTATACTTACTTTCGTATTGCTCATAAACGTGCTTGGCATTGTGCCATTTACAGTTGGTGCAACTGAAATAGAGCACAGCCACGAATCCGCGCTTGAAGATAGGGAATACTTGACTCTTCCCGAATTTGAGTTTCCAAGTGAAACTTATTTGGATTTTTCGGATTTTGATATTCCAACTGATGAAATTCAAGCGCTTTTCCCCGAAACGATAGAAATTAAATACGAAAACGGTATTTATTACGTTGAGGACATTGGAGCAGAGAGCGTTTATTTGATTTCAACATATGATTATCATACTAATACCAACGCTACGTATGATAACGGTTATTGGATGTTTGAGGTTTCAGAGGAACAAGCAACAGAGACAATTCACGCGTATTTTTCGGGTGTGGACGGTTGGGACATCACATACTATGATGGCGAAAGAAGCTCGTATATCGAAATTGAATCTGATGACGGAGACCAAATGCTTAGTCTTCAATTTGAGGTCGACGGAAGTATATACTGTAATATTTCATACGTGCTCCCCGGTAATGTACTAGTCAATAGCCATTATTTTAATGGTGAAGCTTATGATCACAGTCTTACCACTTGGTTAAACGGTGAGAACTTTCAAATGAATTATAACATTGATGGAAGTGCGAAATATTTTGAATATTACTGTACTGAAAGTGGCTATTTGTATCTTTTAGAACAGGGTTGGTCATCAAGCTACGCGGAATACGTGCCTTGTGATCCTCCTGAGGGGCGTGAGGATTGGACTCTTGATAGATTAGTTGATATTATTCCTCACGATATTGAGGGAAACTATGTTGTCCCCGTTATTGAAAGCATGTCGGTTGTAGTGGACGGAGTTGAATACCAAGAGGGAATTGTTCCAATCTATAGGGATAGTATAGTTGAAGTAAAGGTTTACGGAAATAATTTACATAGAGCCTCCCATAGATATGGAGTGCAATTATCCTATATTGCATTTGATATGGACTATGCAACGACTTGGTATATAAATGAGTCCGCTGATATTGCAACAAAGTTGATTGATCCTAGCTACTATTCATATTTTTATGAATGGTCCACGGTTGAATATTTTGAAGATGGTAATTCAACTGACACGAATCTCTTTCTTAGTTTTCTTAATTGCAGAGAACACGATAGAAGTGGTGAGCAGACCTGTAACGGATATTATTGCTCATACTGTGAAGAATACTTCGGTGAGTCAAATGACAATCACAACTTAGATACGAAGCAAACCTGTTTAGGTTATTGGTGCAAGGATTGTCTTACATGGCAGGGAGAGGCTGCAAATGAGCATACAGGACTTAGTGATAAGCCAAGCTGTTGTGGATACTATTGCTCTGATTGTAATACGTTTATAGGCGACGAAATAGGCGACCACGTAGATGAAAATAATGACACAAAAATCAATGTATGTGATTATTGTGAGGAATACATTGGCTCAGAATCCATTATTTTAGGTGAAAATATCGTTTCTGGTGTTGAATCTTCATGGGTATATATGAGCTTCGTTGCAACGGAAAGTGAAGTATATACTATTTATTCCACAGGTGACAACGATCCTGCAATTGAAATATATGATGAAAATATGACTACTTTAAAGTCAAATGATGATATTTCTGATACTGAATATAATTTCTTAGTTAATTGTTATTTTGAGGAAGGCAAAACCTATTATTTGGCATTTTATGCTTTCGGTCACGATTTTGATATTAACATAACTGTTGCAAGACATACTCACGAGGGCACGGAGACTGACTGCCGTGGCACCTATTGTATACATTGTGAATATTATTTTGGAGATCCTGATACAAGCATTCATCATGATGGCAACGACAGCAATATAAATCTTTGTGATTACTGTAACACATATCTTTTGGATTCTGACATAGATATTGGTGTCACTGAAATTTCCGCAAACAGTCACTCTCTTATTTTCTATCGTATAATTCCCGAGGAAAGTGGTACTTATACAATTTACTCAACCTCTAATTCCGACCCCTTACTTTATTTGTATAATGACGTTCTTCTTGAAATGGAATATTCGGATGACGTGAATGACTATGATTTCTATATGACTTGTGAACTTGAAGCAGGAAAAACCTATTATTTGTGTTTCTACGATTATGATGCTCCTGCTTCGTATACGGTAACTATAGAATTTCACAAGCACGAATTTGACCTTTTTACATGTTTGGGGTATGTATGTGGATGTGGCTATGTTGATGAGGAACCAAATGATAATCACAAATTAATCGGTGAGATTACTTGTATTGGATATGAGTGTGAGTATTGTGGAGAATTCTTTGGTGAAGTTGATCCCGATGCACACATTTGGTATTACGGCTATTGCTCTTACCACGTGGACGTAGAATTTCCCGAGGACGTTGCTTGTGAGCACTCCTGGTATGAGGGAGATTGTATTATTTGTGGTGAAGAGCACGATTGTGCTTCGGAAGATTTTGATGAATACGGCTTTTGCGTAATTTGTAACGAAGACGCAGGATTTATAGTTACAACAAATGGTGTAAGCCGATATTACAAGGGCTTTACAGCTGCACTTGCAGCAGCCGTTGACGGCAGTGTTCTTACCTTGCTTGAAAATCGCATAACTTCAAGTGTTTATGATATTCATAAGGATATAGTTTTTGATGCCAACGGATTTAGATTCCGAACACGTGACGGTGGAGCGCTTAACGTTTACGCAAACGTGATTTTTGTGGGTTCAAGCTTTGGAGTATTTGATTGTACTATTAACGTATACGAGAAATGCAATTTTATTAACGGTGAATATTCGGAAATCAATCTTTACAATGGTTTGAAATATTCAGATGTTATTTACGCTTGCTCATACGCCAATATGTATGATTATATTAAAGACACTTTTATCAATCTTAATTCTATACAGATGGATGCAAAAGACGATATTGGTGCATTTGTTCTCTATAACGATGACCCACATCACGTTTGGAAAGTTGATGTAGAGAGTGCTACTTGTACTGAAAATACAGTTGAAACAACCTATTGCATTTACTGTGCTGAGGTTACCGAAATTAACGAGCTTGAGGACTCTGCAACAGGGCATCGCTTTGCTGGTAATTACAACGAGGGAACTAAATCCTGTGTTAATTGTGGTTTGACTGAGTATTCAAAGATCTATAGCGGTGATATAGGAAAAGAGCTTGGTGCTCAAATTGTAAACTATGCTTATGACTTTTTAAAGAATTTGATTTCTGAATTTATAGGGGATAAACTTGAATTTCTTTATGAATAGAACAAAATAACTTAACGAACATTTTCCTTGCGGGGAGGTTTCTTTAATAATTTGTTTTCCTCCTCCCCGCATCTTTTTCATATACCTTTCCCCCTTACGTTAATTCGTGAGGGGGGAGGTTTTTATTTTCGTTTAAAAATGTCTTGATATTATTAAAGATTAGTGATATAATTAAAATGACTTATTATGCGATTTCTTTTTTGAGGAGGTTAAAAATGAAGCTTAATGAACTCAAAAATTCAATAAATAACGGTGAATTTGATTCTAAATTTGTGTCTCTTTACGATGCATCTGTAGTTGATGTTCAAAGGGAGAGATACGTTTCTGCATTGAATAGCTTTGCTTTACTTTTCGGTGAGGACAGGGATGTAAATATCTACTCTGTTTCGGGAAGAAGTGAGCTTGCAGGTAACCACACCGACCACAATCACGGCAAGGTTATTGCGGCATCCATAAATCTTGATATAATTGCAGTTGCCTCTAAGAACGGTACAACAACAATCAACCTTAAAAGTGACGGCTTTAAAAAGCTTTCAATAGATTACACGGAATACAATAAGCCCAATGAAAGACATTTTGGAACAAGCGCTTCTCTTATTGCGGGAATGGCTAACGGCTTTCTTTCAAATGGTCATAACGTGGGGGGCTTTGATGCATATTGCACTTCAAATGTACTGCGTGGATCCGGTCTCTCATCAAGTGCCGCATTTGAGGATATGATTGGAAATATTCTCAATCACGAATTCAATCAAGGCTCAGTTTCAAGCGTTGAAATTGCACAGCTTTCACAGTATGCTGAGAACGTGTATTTTGGTAAACCCTGTGGACTTATGGATCAGGTTGCATGTGCTTACGGTGGCATGGTTTCAATTGATTTTGAGGATACAAAAAAACCTAAAATTGAGAAGATAGATTTTGATTTAAGTAAGGCAGGATATAATCTTTGCATCGTTGATACGGGTGGAAATCATGCTGATTTGACTGATGATTATGCTTCCGTACCTGCCGAAATGAAGGCAGTTGCAAACATTTTGGGCAAATCAGTTCTTCGCGAGTGTAATAGAGGTGACGTTATTGCGCATACTACTGAAATTCGAGAAAAATGCGGTGACCGTGCGCTTATGCGAGCAATTCATTTTTTTGATGAAAACGATCGCGTTGATGCCATGAAAAATTCTTTAGCAAACGGTGATTTGAATGCCTATTTTGTCGACGTTTTGGCGTCAGGAAAATCATCATTTTGCTATTTGCAAAACGTATATACAACAAAAAATGTTGCCGAGCAGGGGCTCTCGTTGGCGCTTTGCTTGACCGAAGGATTTTTGCGCGATAGAGAAGGGGCCTTCCGTGTTCACGGAGGTGGCTTTGCCGGAACGATTCAAGCATATGTTAAGGAAAGCGATGCAAACGATTATCGCGCCTTGATGAATTCAGTGTTTGGTGAGGGAGCATGCTATATTCTTCGCGTAAGACCTGACGGCGCAATAAAGGTGAACTAATGGAAAATAATTATTCAATAACAGCGCTCTATTCAGGCTCGAAGGGAAATTCGGTGCTAATTGAGAGCGCAAAAGCAAAAATTTTAATAGATGCAGGCAAGAGTGCGCGTGCGCTTTGTACGGCTCTTTCTGAGGTTGGCACAAGTATTGATGAAATAGATGCCATCTTTATAACACACGAGCATCGCGACCACGTTTCAGCACTTGAGATTCTTTTAAAGCATCACAAAATACCCGTGCATATTGTAGAAGCAAGTGCCCAAAAGATGATTTCAAAGGGTCTTGTTGATTTTGATGAAGTCGTTTGTTTACATACTCCCATATTTTCAGTTGAAATTGAGGATATGACTATTAAGAGCTTTCCAACTCCTCATGATAGTGAATGTTCAGTTGGATATACCATAAAAATCGGTGATAAGACCATCGGATATGCCACCGATATTGGCTTTGTATCTGATGAAATAAAGAATGCACTCACAGGCTGTGAAAGTGTGGTAATTGAGTGTAATCACGATATAGAAAAGCTTATGAACGGTCCTTATCCGTACGATTTGAAGCTTAGAATCAAATCTAATAAGGGGCACCTTTCAAATATCGATTGTTCAAGCTTTGTAAGTGATCTTTGCTTTGTGGGAACAAAAAACGTGTTGCTTGCCCATCTTAGTGAGGAAAATAACGAGATTGACCTTGCTTTTGACGAGGTTTGGAGTGCAATTGCGGACGATTCAATCAATCTAAAGGTCGCTGAGCAAAATAGAGCTGTAAAGTTGGTGTAGCATATGTTAAACGTTAAAATATACGTCACGGGAACACTCAAGGAACAATACTATAAAGACGCGATTGCCGAATATAAAAAGCGCCTTAACGCGTATTGTAAGCTTGAAATAATTGAATATAAGGAGTATAAACTCCCCGATGAGCCATCTCAAAAGCAAATTGAACAGGCGCTTATATCCGAGGGGCAAAAAATTCTTGCGGATATATCTCCAAGAGCATATAAAATTGCGATGTGCGTTGAGGGAAAACAGCTTTCAAGTGAGGAATTTGCTGAAAAGCTTGATTCAATTGCTTCTACACACGGGGAGGTAGCGCTCATTATAGGAAGCTCTTTTGGACTTTCAGAGGAGCTTAAGCGCGCGTGCGATTTTCGTATGTCGGTTTCAAAAATGACGCTTACCCATCAAATGCTCCGCGTGTGGCTTGTGGAGATAATCTATAGATGCCTTAGCATTACACACGGCGGAAAATATCACAAATAAGACGAGGAAATATTATGGTAATCGAAACAAAAAGACTTGTTTTAAGAGAATATAGACAAGAGGATTTTGAGGACCTGTGCTCTATAATTACCGATGCTGAAACAATGAAATATTATGTTCGTCCATATGATGAGAGAGGAGTTCAGCGCTGGCTTGATTGGTGTATCGGAAGCTATAGGGATAACGGCTTTGGACTTTGGGCTATGGAGCTTAAGGAAAGCGGTGAATTCATTGGCGATTGTGGAATTTCCCTTCAAAAAATAGACGGTGAGATTTTGCCCGAAATTGGTTATCATATCAACAAAAAGCATTGGAGAAACGGATACGGTAAGGAAGCCGCCGCTGCCGTGCGCGATTGGTTGTTTAATAATACCGAATATGAGCGCGCGTATTCATATATGAATAAGGAGAACGTGGCATCCTATTCCACTGCTGCCTCAATTGGAATGAAGAAGATTAAGGAATACAACGACGGTGAAGAGGATTTGTTTGTATATTCCATTTCACGAGAAGAATGGCAAATTTTGAAAAATAAGGAGAAGGCGATGAATACATTTGGATGCAATTTTCAGCAGAAAATCAACAAGAGCATATAAAAACGAGCAAATTTCAGAGGAGAGCTTGCAAACCATTTTGAAGGCAGGAGCTTCGGCGCCAATCGGAATGGGTAGATATGACACCTTGCATATGACTGTAATTCAAAACGATGAATTGCTTGTCAAAATTTTTGATGAGGCTGAGGATGTTATGTTCAAGGCAACCGGCATGCGCAAAAATATGAACTTTGGTGCAAAGACTGTTGTACTTGTTTCTTCAATGCCTGCCTATAGAGAGGGAATTGATTATGCACATGCGGGATTTGTGATTGAGAATATGGTAATTGCCGCAACCTCACTTGGCATTGACAGTGTAGTTTTGGGTGGACCCATCTCCGCAATTACGGGCAGTGAGGAGATAATGCAAGCACTCAGCGTGCCAAATGGCTTTACACCCTTGCTTGCAGTTGCTTTTGGATACGGTGTTGAAGATGCACCTGCTAAAGAGCACACAATTACAGTAAATAGAGTGTAATTTTACGGTTATTATTATATAAGAAGAAAAGCCCAAACGGTTGCGTTTGGGCTTTTCATCTAAATTTTGGAATTAAAAGTTAATATTTTAACGACATTATTCATCTTTTTGCACAAAAATTCGCTATATTATATTAATATTAGACAAAATCGTTGACATAATTGGCAAATGGTGGTATAATACTCATACTGTGACAATTAAGATTGAAGATTTAACTCCACGTTGTGGAGCATATTTTTTCGGACGTTTGTAGTATTTGCTACAAGTTTATAGTATGCGTACAGTACAGTACAGTACAGTACAGTACAGCCGTATACAGAACTTATCTTTTGTTTAAGGAGGAAAAAATGAAAAATGAACAAGAGATTCGAGAAGTTCTGATGAGTAATACTATAAGGCTTATTGCTGAGGGGGGCTTTGAAAAGGCAACCACAAAGGCAATAACGCATAGTGGGGAATTACCATCCGATGTGAAAATGAATGAGGTGCACATTTACCGACTGTTTGGTAGCAAAGAGGGGCTTTACTCATTTGTGTTTGATCACATTGACAGGGAGATATTCTTTGCTCTTAAAAGGTGCTTTGAGTCACACAAAAACGAAGAGTGTGACACAAAGGTAATGCTTAGCGGGGTCTTTAATGACGCGTGGAGATATCTTTTAAGAAATGAGGGGCATTGTCGATGCTATATCCGATATTATCATTCGGTATATTTTAAGGACAAGTCCTTGAGTAATCATAACGAACTTTTTGAAGGAATAATTACGGAATTCAGCCCACTGTTTAAAGAGGGCACGGATGTAAAATCCGTTATGCATAGCACGTTTACCACCGTGCTTGACTTTGCCGTTAGAGTTTATAACGGTGACCTAAAAAATACTGAAACAAATGCTGAACACATATTCAACGTTGTTTATAGCATGATGTTTATGTATCTTAAAACTGATAGTAATTTAAGAACTATATAAAAATTGAGAGGAAAAAATTATGAAAACCAACAATTCAACAAGCAAGACACAAAAGGCCTTAACAATAATTGGTATCTTATTGTGCGTAATACTCGTACCGATATTGATTATTAACTGTATTTTGATTGTTAAGAGCTTAGTTTACAAGGATGAAGTGCCAAGCATCGGTGGAACAATGCCATTCATCGTATTGACTGACTCCATGTATCCTGACATTAAGAGTGGTGACATTATTATTTGTAAAGAGGTTGACCCGAAGGATATTGAGGTAGGAGACGTTATCTCCTTCTATGATCCCGAAGGAAACGGAACTTCAGTTGTAACCCATAAGGTTATTAAAATCATTGAAGATGAAGGCAAGCTTTATTTCGTTACACAAGGTACTAACAATAATACTCAGGATAAGGCATCAGTTCCTGAAGATAAGGTAATTGCCGAATACACAGGCACAAGAATTCCTTATGCAGGTAATATTGCACTCTTTATGCAAAGACCTGAAGGACTTATCATTTGCGTTGGTGTACCGATTGTACTTTTCGTGGGATATGATATGATTCGTCGCAAGAAGTACGAAAAGAAGAAGGGTGACGATATGGAAGCCCTTAAGGCAGAGCTTGAAGCGCTTAAGGCAGCAAATGCCACAAAGGAAACACCTGCTGAAGCTCCTGCAGAAGAACCCTCAGCTGAGGAATAATTAGTTAATTAAAGAATGGCAAATTCCATTCTATTAATTCAGATGTCCTTCCCTCGGAAGCCACGTCCGGGGATCGAATATAAATTGCCGCAATGGGGCTTTTTGAAGGAAAAAGTCCATTGAAAAGTCCCGACATTGCCGGGCAAGTTAACTTTCCCCGAACAAGGGAAGAATAAAAAAATTTCATATTGAAAGGAAAATTTTATTATGAAGACAAACAAAATGATGAGAATCGCTTCCATTCTCTTGGTAGCAGTACTTCTTTCCATCTGTGTAATCAGTGGAACATTCGCAAAGTATACAACAAGTGTTAGCTCCGATGACTCTGCAAGAGTAGCTTACTGGGGATTCCAGAGAACAAACTCTATTGATATCACAGATCTTTTTGATTCAGCTTATGATCTTGGCACAGGCGAAACAGTTAAGTCTGAAGATGGCGATGACGTAATCGCTCCCGGTACAACAGGTTCTGAAACTTTCGTATTCGCATATGATGAAACAAACGCACAGGCTCCCGAAGTAGCTTACACATTCACAGTATCTGTAGCTGGTAGTGAATGCGCTCAGTCCATCCAGGACAACGCTAACATCCAGTGGAAGCTTGATAACGGCGCATGGGGAACATGGGAACAACTTTTGGATTCCATTAAGCTCCTCTCCGGTGAAGCTGATGGTTCTGTAGATTACATGCCTGGCCAGCTTCCTGCTGCTTTCACAACAGCTGATGACGAACACACAGTTTCTTGGCAGTGGCTTATCGGTGATTCCGATGCAGCAAACGATGCTGACACAACTATGGGTAACGCAGGAACACTTGCTGAAGTTAAGCTCGTTATCACAATCACAGCAACTCAGATCGACTAATTTTTAAATCTTTTTAAGTTCATATTATATAAATTCTAGCTAATTAATTTTTAGCCCCCCGCCCCTTCGTGGCAGGGGTGGGGGCAAAGAATTTTTAACCCTTTATTGCACTTGAAATTGTTCAAGTGTGTTCAAGGTTTAACAATTTTTGTTAGCTTTTCACAGTAAAAAGGAGCAAATCCATGTCTAAAAACTCAAACACAGACTTAAAAACAATATTCAATAAAATATGGGCAAAGACGAAGGATATCTCCAAAAAGGCATTTAACGGCTTTTTGCATGCTAAGACATTCTGGACTGCCTTTGCGATTTTGGTTATTCTTTTTATCATAAGCATCGTTGTTCTTTCAATTCAACTTTATGATTTCGTAAAGATTGATGACCGTTCTGTTTCTCTTCGTTCATCTATGGATGAAAGCCTTAACGTTTTCGCCATGGAATATGAGAACGATAGGGGAGAAATTACCATTAAGGGACAAAACGGTGAAAAGGTGATTGCACCCGGCACAAATGTTGAGTATACTCTTCGTTTTAGAAACACCGATGACATTGCACTTGATTATACCTTTGTTCCTGAGGTTTCATATACCTCAGAGCATAAGCTTCCCATCTTGGTTCGTTTGCTTGATCCCAACGATAAGTATATAATAGGTAACGAAACCACTTGGGTTCCCATTGATGAGGTTGATGAAGTTGAGCATAGTGCAACGCTTTTAGAAAACGAAACTGCTGAATACGTGTTCCAATGGAAGTGGCCATATGAATCCGGTGACGACGAGCATGATTCCTTTTTGGGTTCAGCCGAAGCAGGTGACGTTAGTATAAATCTTGCGCTTGCCATTCATGCAACACCAAACACTGATGCTAAGGCCAACGGTGGATTCTTTGCATCTCCCATCGGCAAGCTTGTCGTTCTTATCATCATCGTTATCCTTCTTGCAATTGCAATTACACTCTTGTTGATTCATATTATCAATAAGAGAAGAGAAAAGAGGGGAGAAGCTCCCATTATTATTGAGGTTCCCGTTGTTACACCCGTTATTGAGACAATTTCCCGCGTGATTACACCAAAGGCGGCAAAATATACCGCACAGGGTAAGGTTCATTACGTTAACCTTGACCAGCTTGGAGATTTCTTCCACTCAGGTGATAGGGTTACTATTGAAAATCTCAAGCAAAAGGGACTTATTCCTAAAAATGCAAAGAGAATGAAGATTTTGGCAAGAGACTCTTACACTCTCGATAAGGCACTCATAATTGAAACTCAAGCAATATCCGCTAATGCTAAAAAGGCAGTAATTGAGGCGGGTGGACGCGTTGTCATTGTTGATCCCAATGCAAAGGGAGATAAAAAACAGTGAAAAAGAAAATAAAATTAACCATAAGAATTGCGTTAATCGTGCTCGTGGCAGTCATTGTGGGCGTTAATATTTATACACTTAACGCCGCAAGACTCACGGGGGATAAGGTTCCTATGCCGTTTGGCATCGGCTCGGCAGTTGTATTGTCTGGAAGCATGGAGCCCGAGCTCAGTGTTGGTGATCTTTTAATCATCGTTGAAAAAAGCACCTATGAGGTCGATGACGTTATCGTATATCAAGATTCCGGAATGGCGATTACACATCGCATTGTTTCCATTAACGAGGATGAGGTCATTACTCGCGGTGATGCGAACAATACAAATGATTCTCCAATTCGTCCAAAGCAAATTAAGGGTGAGGTTGTGTTATCCATTCCTTACTTTGGCTACGTAGTTGATGCAATTAAGTCACCAATTGGTACAATTTGTATAATTGGACTTGCAATTTTCCTCTTGGAGCGCTCATTCCACGTGGAAAAGAAGAATGATAAAAAAGAGCTTGACGATATTAAAGCTGAAATTGAAAAATTAAAGCAAGAGCAAAGCAAAAATTCCTAAAACACAGAAATGGAGGTGTTTTTTATGCAACAAAAATATAATAAAACACCCCTTGTATTCAAGATAGGAGTAGGAATTCTTTTCGCTCTCTTGCTTACTGTTTATTGTTCAAACGGTCTTTATGCAAGATATTCTACCACGCTAGTTAATTCGAATAGTGCTCGCGTGGCAGTATTCTCGTTTGATGATAATTTAGATGCACAGTCAAAAATTCTTCCCGCGGCATTAAGCCCGGGGGAAAGTGAAAGTGCCTCCATAACTATTAAAAATAATGGTGAGGTTGCCTTGGCTTATAGCATTAAGATTGAAAATCTTACTAACAATCTCCCCATTGCCGATCAAATAATCACATCCGATGCAATAGCACCCGGAACCGAAACCACGTTCAACTGGGCACTTGAGTGGCCGGAAGAAGAAAATTCCATTGATTATATGGGAAAAATGGACGTGTTTAAGGTTACTGTTATTGTTGAACAGGTTGATTGATTTCGTTTGCGGAAAGGAATAATATGAAAAAAATACATATTTCAAAAAGGTTTTGGATTGGCGCCGGAATTGTGATTTTTTTGCTATCGGTTGTGCTGACAAGCAGTGTTCTTGCAAGATACGTCAAAACCTATGAGCCACAGGACGATTCAGTCACTGCAAAGGCATTTTATTTTGAAAGTAATTATCTTACTGAAGATAATCACGAGTATAAGCTTAACCCGGGAACAACAAGCGTTGATTTTAAGCTTTCAAATTATGAAACTGAGGCGCGTGTTTCTGAGGTGGATTCAATATATACTATAACGGTGACGTCAACTGACACATCGTTTACAATTGATGGTGAAGTTGTTACACAAAAAACACTTTTGGCCAATAAAAATGAAAAGACCGATAAGACTGTAACACTAGGTAATCTTAAGGATGGATACGGATATTCGGTAACTGTAACAGCCAACGGCGGTTACACAAAAACATTGTCAGCAACGTTTAGCGTTGTAAGTACAAAAAACGGATTTTTCATGAACGTTAATAGCTTTAATGATAAGTTCGTAATTTTGACGGTTTGGACTGAGAACGTTTCAGGGGACGTGACTATTGAGGTTCCCGCAGGCTTAGTTCCTGACACAACCGAGCCACTTTTGGCAAATATCCAAAACTGCGTAAATGGTGAATACCAAGAATTTACGTTTAGTGATACTGAGCATTTCGATGAAATATTCATGTCCTACAAATATAGATTCTTCAAGACTGAAGATTACGATCCCAATCAGGAATTTGTAGTAACAATGAATGGAAGAACTGCTGAGATTAAATCAAATTTATCAAAAGGAGGGCAATAATTAGTGAATGTTTCAAAAACAACAGATAAACGTCGATTGCTTTTGGGCTTAATCGGTATAGTATCTGTGATGATTGTACTCATTTTTGCTTGTTGCTTTCCTGTTTTAGCTGCGAATACTGACGAAGATCACGTACAAATTGGTGATCAAGCTTATATTATTACTGATGCTAAATCTCTTGTAGATGCCGACTTGGCATTGCTTAGATGGAGATCAAAGGGTGATACTACAAGTGTTTCTGCTGTGATTGATGGCGAAAGCTTTTCGGGCTTTGATGCGGTTTATGCCAAAGTTTATGATAAACTTCTTGCGTTGTTCGATGATAAAAGTGATAGTTCGGTAGTATATTACGACATAGCTGCTGATAATACACCGTCATCTGACGGCTATATAGCAAACACGTTACCTACAGGTGAGACTAAAAACTCTACTGTTATTTGGAAAGTAACCGGTGAAGTTACTCTTAAAGCCGGCAAGCCGATTTCTAACGTTGGTAGAGTAATTATTATATCTGAGGATGCAGCAACAATAAAGATGACTGCTGAAGCTTCTCAATTTTTGGTGAAGGGAACTGCGTCTTTTGTTATTCAAGGAAGAAGTGTTAATCAAAATATAAAGGTTACTTCAACAAGTTCAACTAAGACCAAAAATTCATTTCAGGTAGATGGTGGAAGCTTATATTTACAGTATTGTGACCTTGATGGATTCAAATATTCAAGCACATCAGTTTCAGTAATTTGTTTCCCGACAGGCAACTATGCTAGATATTTGTATATGTCAGATTCAAAGCTGCGTAACATTAATGCCAGAGAAGCTCCCGGTATCTTTTGTAAGGCGTATAGTACAGGTAGTTCAAACGATAAAGTAATCCAATCAAAATTGTACATCAACTATTCGGAATTTTCCAATTGTGTAACAAACAGTGGTGCTTCGGATACAGTCGGTGGGTCTGCTATTAGATCATACGCGGCTGACGTGTGTGATTTGACTGTAAGAAACTGTACATTTACAAGCAATCGTGTAGGTAGTAAAACTGCTGCTCAAACCGGTGTAGCTACCGGTGGTGGAGCAATTTATTGGAAATCCGTGGGTGGTAAGGCTACTTTGATTTCCTGTACTTTTAAAAATAACCATAGCTCAGTTGTAGGAGGAGCAATCCTTAACATGGGAACTATGGAGATTATAGGCTGTAATTTTGAAAATAATACAGCATTCCAAAGTGGTGGAGCAATTGCCGTTGAAACACCATATACTTCAAGTGAATATACAAGTATTACAGGTTCTACAAGTGAAAACAAGCAGAATAATTTGAGTGGTACTTTGACACTTGACTCCAATACAAAAATTATTGGAAATACGGCAAATCAGATTGGTGGAGGCATTTATTTTAATGCGGTATCCAGCCAAATCAGTAGTAAATATCAAATAACAAAATATCAAATGCAGTTGATTATTAACGGTGCTGAAATTACAGGCAACACCTCCGGCACAAACGGTGGTGGTGTAGGTATCTATATGAACTATGACGACCGTGAATATAAGACCGGTGTTATTATCAATGAGGGAAGCTTGATTGCTAATAACGTTGCTGCTCAAAACGGCGGTGCGATTTGGATAAATAGTGCTGAAGCGTGTGATTGTAAGGAAAATCAAGGTGTTGTCATGAATGGTGGTACACTTGAAAATAACCTGGCAATCAACGGTGGAGCAATCTATATTGACACTGGTAAAAACGGTGTTGAAATGAACTATTTTATAAACAGTGGTAACGTATATAGAAATAGTGCAACATCAAATGGTGGTGCAGCCTATATTCAAGGCGGTAACGTTATTATGTCGGGTGGTATCATTGCAGATTGTACCGCGAATGTAAACGGTGGTGCAGTATACGTTTCAGGTGGTGACGCTACCATATCAGGTGGTGAAATCAGTGACTGTGAGGCAGCTGAAGATGGAGGCGCATTCTATATGACCGCCGGTTCAGTTACCTTGTCGGGAAATGCTGTTCTTAGTAGATGTACTGCAAAGAACGGCGGCGTAGTTTATATGGGTGGTGGTACCCTTAATATGAATGGTGGTACACTTTCATCCAATACTGCTATCAATGGAGCAGGTGCTTATCTTGCAAACGGTACCATGACTATCTCAGGTGGTACAGTTATTGATAACATTGCATCACAAAACGGTGGTGCGGCTTACCTCGGTGGTGGTAATATGAACGTTACTGACGGCACTATTTCAACAAACGTTGCCGTAAATGGTGCGGGTGCATACCTTGCAAGTGGTACTTTGTCAGTTTCAGGTGGTAACATTATTAGCAATAATGGATCTCAAAATGGTGGTGGTGCATACCTTGCAGGTGGTACTATGATATTCTCTGGTGGTACTGTTTCAACAAACATGGCAGTAAACGGAGCAGGAGCATACCTTGCAGGTGGTACAATGACCGTTTCGGGTGGTAATCTTACTTCAAACGTTGCATCTATGGATGGCGGTGGTGCTTATCTTGCAGGTGGATCGTTTACAATTACAAACGGTACAATTACGGGCAACACAGCGGTTAACGGTGCAGGCGCACTTGTTGCAAACGGTAACGTAAACGTTAGTGGTGGCTCGATTACACAAAACGTTGCCGCACAAAACGGTGGCGCGTTCTCAATCACTAATGGTAACTATACAATGATTGGTGGCTCAGTTACCCATAATATAGCAACCAACGGTGATGGTGGTGCAATTTATATTTCATCAACCCAGGATAATACAAATATTATTATTCGCTCAGGCACGATTATTGATAACCAAGCGGGCAATAGTGGTGGTGCATTGGGTGTTTACGGTCAGGATGGAGTTAAATTTACCATTACAATTGGTTCAAATACAAATCATAAGGATAGAGATAATTGCCACGTTTGTGTGGATAATGCAAGTATAGACGAATCTTGTCCCGTTATTAAAAACAACTCCTCCGTCACAAGCGGTGGCGGTATATATCTTTCAGGTTCATATGATGCGGTAATGAATATGCACTGCCTTGTTGAAGAGAATAATACTGTTGGTGACGGTATTTCTAATAGTAACTTCATGAAGGTAGAGGGTGGTACACTCAATATCAATACTGAAGGTGCTAACAAGGAAGAAGACTGCGGTAACGTAGTTATTAATTCATCAATTCACGTAACAGGCGGTAAGGTAACACTTCATGGAAGTGGCTCAAACCCGATGTTTAAGGAGCCTGTAACGGTTGATATTAATACTGAAGGCTCAAGCTTTACTGATGCTCGAGATGGCGGTAATGCAAGAACAATTCAGTACTTTGAAAACTTTGTAATCGGTGGCCAAATGTCAGGTCGATACGTTTTGATTGACTACATTAGCACTGATCCGCACATTGTTCGTGCAAATATGTATTCTAATACGGGTTATGAGGTTGACGGTTGGACTCTTATGACAACCGACGCAAATGGTAACCACGTTTCAACTGGTAGAATATTTAAAGCGGGTGACGAGATTACTGACACAGGAAAGCTTATTTTCTATGCTAAATGGGTAGTTGTTGGTTACACGGTAATATTCGATCCGGGTGTGGATAGCTATAGGGGATCAATGGATCCTCAGGACTTTGCCTATAATGATAAAAAAGCACTTTTAGAAAATGCATTTATCAACGTGGGATATAAATTCTTGTATTGGGTGGATGCAAGTGATCCAACTAAGATCTATACTGACGGTCAGGTTGTTGAGGGCCTTTCACAAACTCACGGTTCAAAGATTAATTTGATTGCCGTTTGGGAAATATGCACACATAACGATACGGAATATATACTTACCACAAGTGGAAGTATAGCTACTCGCCAATGTGAATGCTTAGGATTTACCGAGATGGCATCTATTTCAGGTATCACTACTGTTTACGATGCTAATCCTCACGGAGTTAATGTAAACTATAATAGAGAGAGCTTGAATGGTCTTAACCCCGACGAGCTTTGGAGCTTTACCGTTCTTTATAATGGTACTTCAAACGGTGGAGAAACCTTGAGTGATTCCACCTTGGCACCGATCAATGCAGGCTCATATACTGCCGGCTTTGAGGTTGGTGAGGGTAAATCTATTTCCGTAAACATAATCATTAATAGAGCGAATAGAGAACAAGCTCCCAACTTGCCCGAGTATACAACAGAGGTTGACAATAAGGGTACAAATAATCCTAATGATGATGTAAATATCATCAAAATTCAAACTCCAACGGACACAACGGGATATCCTCTTGAATATCAGTTTTCTTGGTATGAGGGACAGTCACTTAAGCAAAGTAATTGGCAGTCCTGGAATGCTCAAAATCCTCCAACACAACAGTTGAAGGTAACTTACACCAACTATTATGTTGACGTAAGATATGCTCAAACGGATAACTATAATGCATCAAGCATTGTTCGAGGAACGTCAGTTATCGTTTGGACGGGTAACGTAACGTTTAAGTTTACTTCCGGACAAGGTCTTAGTCACTCACACGTAACATCCAATAATAAGGATGGTATTACAGTTACGTTGACTCCTTTGGAAGGATATTATATTTACAATATTGTCACCACAGTATCCGAAATTCCTGATTATACACTTCCTGTGATGGATGAAACCACAAAGACAAGTGATTCTTGGGTGATTTGGATTCATAGTATTGCTGAAGCGCCCAAGGGAAGCGGAATTACAATTGAAATATTGTTTACAGGAGCTGAAAAAACAATCGACGTTGATTCTTCAACAGTTAAGGACGAGGCATTTAATGATATTTCGTCAAGTGGGGAAGAAAACGTAACAATCAGCAGTGATTCTGCATTCACAGTTGCATTTAACGCAAGCAATTTCAAGCATTACGTTAATCCTTCAATCACATTTAGCAGCGCAATTCCAAGTGGTAGTACTGTGATTATGATTGATAAATCTGATTATAGCTATTGGGGCTATACTGCAACGGCCAACGTGACAAGCATACCCCTTACGGATTTTGTTAAGATGGGAACACAAAATGAAAAATTCTCAATTGACGGAAAGGAAGCGTATAACCTTCAGTTCGTTGTTGATTTTTCAAATTGTCAAAGTTATCCCACAGCAAACACTCTTGTTACATCTTTTGCTGCAACACCTGTTCAACCTTCGGGAATTACAACAGTACCTGCAATGCCTTCATCTTCCGACGTGAAGAGTACAATTCAGTTTATGAGTACCCCCACTTTTAATATTGAAAGTGATGAAACAGCAACAGATTCAACGTCACATTCACTTGCTTATCAGTTTGCTGTGACGTCGGGAACTAACGTAGGCACTTCAAAATGGAACGATATAGGCGCTATGCTTCTTGTTGTTCCTGAGGATGCATCAATTCTTCCCAAGGATGCAAGATTGCAGGTTAAGATTGGCGATTCAACTGAAATTTATCCTTTGATTAACGGTAAATTCACAGTTGCCCTGCCTTCTAATAACACGGGAGTTGCATCACTTACCTTGTTGTCAGATATGATGCCTAATGAAGATATATCCTTTATGTTTACCGTTCAGCTTTGCGCATCAGCAACCAAGGTTCAAAACACTCCTAATGGAGAGGAGCTTAACGTTGCAGACATCACTATTAGCTATAGTGTGAAGAAGACTGATGATCCTGAAATTTTTGCACAAATCAATGGTGATCTTCCCAAGTATGAAAACGGAAATATAACTCCATTGTATTTTGCAGTATCGGTTGAAAATCTTCCTCAAAATTATACGGTAAGAGCAATGCTATATAGCAAAAACGCTAACGGTGGATATACTTCCACAACTCAAACAATGAATTTACCCCTTGTGGATAATTCGTTTGAGGGGGTTATTGACCTTGTATCCTTTAAAGAGGAAATGAGCCAAGCTGTTGGAAGTCTTAGCCTTATGGTTAGCATTGAAATTGTTGACTTGAACGGCGCAGTTGTTGAGTCCGTTCCATTGTATTTTATTTTGGTAGATGCAAGACAATAGTATAACTAAATGCCCATTCACCGAAAGGTGAATGGGCATTTTTATTTGAATTATATAAACTTATTGCATTTTGCCATTAAAGGTGGTATAATTACAATATATTATTATACCGACGATTTTAGTAACGCCTTGTGCGAAAAAAGAAAGCGTCTCGATGTGATTGTAGTTGGTGCATTTGACGAAATGAATAAATAGAGGTGAAAAAAATGAAAATCATACATTATGAAGAACAATATAGGGATGACCTCATTTTTATGATTTTGCAAGCCAAGGACACGCTTGGGAGAAAGCCGAGTATAAATAAAGATTTATTGGATATAAAATCCAACTATTTTGACCGTGGAGATATGTTTTGGGTTGCGATTGATGAAAATGACCGAGTAATCGGTAGTGTTGGCTATTCAAAAATTGAAAACACTAATGAGGCATTTGTGCATCGACTTTATGTGAAAGCATCTGAAAAGCACAAGGGCATTGGCACAGCGCTGCTTGACGTTGCCGAAAACGAGATGATGAGGCAGGGAATAGTTGTGTCACTTGTGCATCTTGGAGAGCCCAAGGAACAGTGGTTTGAGTCATATTCGTTCTATCCCAAACATGGATATTGCGAATATGCGCCGAGATATATGAGAAAAAAATTAGAAAATAGGTGAAATATATGAAGAAAGTAAATAGATTTTTAGTTATGATTCTTGCATTTGCGTGTCCGTTTGCTTGTGCTGGTTGCTCAGATGCAGAAGAATCCACCCCCACTCCTATAAGCTACGAGCAAATTAGTCAAAAGGAAGCAAAGACGCTTATGGATAGTGAAAGTGGATACGTTATTATTGATGCGAGAACACAGTCCGAATATGACGAGGGACATATTCCCGGCGCCATACTCATTCCCGAATATGAAATCGCGAGCCGTGCCGAAAAGGAGCTTCCCGATAAGGATCAGTTGATACTTGTTTACTGCCGAAGCGGAAGAAGAAGCAAAATTGCGGCCGAGGAGCTCGTAAAGCTTGGATATACCAACGTCAAGGAATTTGGCGGCATCATCGATTGGGAGTATGAGATTGTTAAATAACGTGCTTTGAATAAGTTAAATGTTTATGGCTGAGTTTTCATTAGATAAAAAAGAGGGTGAACGGTTACCGTTCACCCTCTAAAAATTTATTCAATAAAATCAAACAAATTTTTTAACGCTTGCTAAACGGCAAGCTATACTCTCAAATCCCAATTATCTGTTTGTGTTGGGGTTGTTTGCACCAAGAGAGTTTTCGTAGGACTCAACCATCTTCTTAACCATCTGACCGCCGATGGAACCTGCCTGACGGCTTGTGAGGTCACCATTGTAACCGTTGTTGTTAAGAGTTACACCTACTTCGTTAGCTGCCTGCATCTTGAACTGTTCAAGTGCCTTTTTAGCTGACTTCTTTGCCATAACGTTCTCCATTCTGTCGCTTTTACGACTGATTTTTCCTTTTCTAGAAAGGAAATTAATCTATATTATCGAGAGGCGTTGCAATCGACTTTAGCAACGCACTCTCGCATTGCTCACACCGCTTGCTTCGCTTCTCTGGTATTATTTTGGCGCAAATTTCAAAATATATTAATGGAAAAATTTGTATTGTTTGATAGTAAAACCATAAAACAGTAGCCATTCCATTAGTAGCAATGAATTGGATTTGTTAAAAGCGAGTATTTAGATGCTCGCTTTTTGTCATATTTTACTCAATTTTGCCTAGACACTTGAAATTGTGTGTTATATATGATATAATTATAAAATAATATGATTTTTAAAGTTCACGTAACTTTTATTCTATATGCATTGGGAGGACTATGATGAAAATCTCATTGAAATTAATCATTATTGCTTTGTGTAGTATTGCTGTGATTACCACGGCAACTATAATAATAGTTAATACGCTTGACAAGGGGGAAACTCCAAACGACGAGCCACATGTTCATGTGTTCGCAGATTGGACGCAGACTAAAGCACCCACTTGCCAAGCAAAGGGCGAAGACACTCGCACATGTACTTGTGGTGCTAAGGAAACAAGAGAAGTAGCAATTAATTCTAATGCCCACATATTTAACCAAAGAGTTGTAGATGACAAATATATAAAATCTGAAGCAAACTACGATGATCCAGCATACTATTATTATTCTTGCGTATGTGGTGAAAAGGGAACTGAAAGCTTCCCGGAAGGCGAAGCAATACTTCCTCCCGTATCGTCAGTAACTTTAGATAAAAATGCTGCAACCATAAATCTTGGTGATAGCTTAACACTTGTTGCAACTATAACTCCCGGCAATGCTATTGATCAGGAGTTAACTTGGACAAGCTCCGATTTGTCAATAGCAAAGGTTACAAATGGAGTAGTGACAAGTTTGAAATCCGGAACAGTGACTATAACGGCATCAACAGCCAACGGAAAGAGCGCAAGCTGTACGGTAACGATTGAAAGTAATTACGTTATTAAATATGAATTGACAGAAGATTCTAGCTTTTATGTTGTAACCGGTATTGAGGGCAGAACAAACGTTCTTGAAATTCCGTTCTTGCATGACGGTCTTCGTGTAGTTGCTATCAAAGAAGGCGCATTCCAAAACAATTTGGATTTGGAGCAGCTTATTCTTCCCAACTCTATAGAATACATTTATAAAAATGCATTTGAAAACTGCTCGAATTTGACAAGTGTTAATCTTCCTGACAGTTTGTTATTTATCGGTCAATCTGCATTTGAAGAATGTACATCATTGAAGGAAGTTCACATTCCTTATCTTGTTCATACTGTTGATACAAGGGCATTTTATCATTGTGTAGCCCTTGAGAACGTAACCGTTGCGGATGAAAAGGAACCAATGAACAAAAAGATAGGTTCTTATGCTTTCTCACAGTGTGAAAATCTTAAGACAGTTGTTGTTGGCGAAGGTATGGAGATCTTAGGTGATAACTCCTTCTCATACTGTACCTCGATGGTAAGCTTTACTGTGGGAAATGGGCTTAAAACTATTTCCAATATGGCATTTGATAATTGCTTGTCATTGCTTAGATTTGATATGCCGGATACGGTAACTTATCTTGGAAATATGGCATTCCGTCACGCCGAAGCACTTAAAGAGGTAACCTTCTCGACAAATTTGAATGCTATTGGAAACGCGTGCTTCCAATATTGCATTTCGCTTGATAACGTTGAGCTTCATGATGGCATTAGCCAAATCGGTGCATCCGGATTCAGCTTTTGTTCGGGTATGAAGACTCTTAAAATTCTTGGAAATATAACGTCACTTGGTAGTTCGGCGTTCTATGAATGTACCGGGCTTACCGAAATCTATTATGCCTCCTCAATTAAGGGGGATCTCGGCCTTAACAACTATATATTCTATAATGCCGGCACAAAGGGAGATGGAATAGTACTTACTCTTGGACCCAATGCTTGCATTCGTGATAGACTTTTTGAACCGCAGGAGGATAAAAACCGTCCTAAGTTGGTTAAAATTATAGTTGAAAATGAAGCAACTGAGGTTGATTATTTAGAAAACTATAATACCTTACCATACCTTACTGAAATTGAGCTTCCTGACAGTATCGTTGAAATTAAAAGTGGTATATTCCACAATACTGCATGGTGGAATGCTCAGCCCGAAGGTGCGGTATATATTGGAAATATCCTTTATGGTTACAAGGGTGAGCTTAATGGTGAACTTACTATTTCCGATAACACGGTATGCATTGCCTTTGGTGCGCTTACCGGACAAAATCCCACATCTTTGAGAATTCCTTTTGTTGGTGCAATACAAAATGGAACTGTAAACACTCATTTAGGTTATATTTTTGGTGCGGATTCACCCATTGATCAAAATGCAGCTTGTGTACCGCAATCACTGAACACTGTTGTAATAACAGGCGGAACCGATATACCGGCAAATGCATTCTATGATTGCGCATCTCTTACAAGCATAGAAATTCCAAGCAGTGTAACAAAAATTGGAGAATATGCATTTTATGGTTGCACAGGTCTTACAAGTATGGAGATACCAAAGAGTGTAACAAGTATTGGTAGTGGTGCATTTTGTAATTGTACAGGTCTTACGAGCATAGAAATACCCAAGGATGTAACAAGCATTGGCGATGAAGCATTTATTGGTTGCAACAAACTAGAGAGCATTACGTTGCCATTCGTAGGTAACGGTTCAGATAAAACTAATTTCGGTTATATTTTTGGCGCAGATTCATATCAGGATCAAGCCGACTATATTCCTGAAAGCTTGATATTGGTAACCGTTACGCGTTGCGAAAATCCTATTGACGAGCACGCTTTTGATAATTGTAATTTTGAAGTATTTATCGTTCATGATTTTGAAGAATGGATAGTATCTCTCGCTCCCACGTGTCAGACAACGGGTAGCAAATATCACGTTTGCTCAATATGTGAGTACCGAGAAGATGAGATCATACCTATTGATCCCGACGCGCACAAAAAAGACAGTGCTTGGAGCACGGATGAAAACAATCACTGGCACAAATGTCTCATTGAAGGATGCGATGAGAAGTTGGATCATATAGAGCACGATTGGGAACAATGGGTAATTACTCTCGATCCCACGTGTCAGACAACAGGTAGCAAATATCACGTTTGCTCAATATGTGAGTACCGAGAAGATGAGATCATACCCATTGATCCCGACGCGCACAAAAAAGACAGTGAGTGGAGCACGGATGAAAACAATCACTGGTATGAATGTCATGTTGAAGGATGCGATGTCAAAGTAGATTTGGCATCACATACCTGGAATAGTGAAAATACTTGTATTTATTGTGATGAATATAAGGATCGAGGAGTTATATTTACATTCAATAGTGAATCATCCACATATTCAATTACTGATTATACCGGTTCAGCCACCTCTGTAATTATTCCTTCAACATATAAGGGATATCCTGTGACTCAAATATCCAATAGCGCATTTGAGAATTGTACATCTATCACAAGCATAGAAATTCCAAGCAGTATAAAGAGCATTGGTTATAGTGTATTTTCTGGTTGCACAGGTCTTACCGGTGTAAATATAACAGATATTGCCGCTTGGTGTAATATAGATTTTTACAATAGTGATGCTAATCCGCTATATTATGCTAAAAATCTTTACTTAAACGGTGAGCTTGTTACTGATCTTGTTATTCCCGAGGGTGTAACAAGCATTGGTGATTGTGCATTTATAAACTGCACATCTTTTGAAAGTGTAGAGATACCAAGCAGTGTAGCAAGCATTAGCGCTAGATCATTTGAGGGTTGTACAAATCTTACAACCATAGAAATATCAAACGGTGTTAAAAGTATTGATAATCGCGCATTTTATGGTTGCACAAATCTTGCAGGCATAGAAATACCAAGCAGTGTAATAAGTGTTGGAGAATATGCATTTGCAAATTGTACATCCCTTGAAAGTGTAAAAATATTGGATGGAGTAAAGAGCATTGGAAGATCCGCATTTTTGCGTTGCACAGGTCTTACAAGCATAGAAATACCAAGCAGTGTAACAAGCATTGGATCAGGTGCATTCTATGATAGCACAGGACTTACCGACGTATATATATCTGATATTGCCGCGTGGTGTAATATAGATTTTGGTAATGAAACTGCCAATCCGCTATATTATGCTGAAAATCTTTACTTGAACGATGAGTTGGTTACTGAACTTGTTATTCCCGAGGGTGTGACAAGTATTGATAGCAATGCTTTTTATGGTTTCACAGGCATCACAAGTGTAGAGATCCCCAGCAGTGTAGAAAGCATTGGAAGTGATGTGTTCTATAACTGCGCAAATCTTACCGATATATATATATCTGATATTGCCGCGTGGTGTAATATAGATTTTAGCAACTATGCCGCAAATCCTTTATATGTTGCTAAAAATCTTTACTTGAATGATGAGTTGGTTACTGAACTTGTTATTCCCGAGGGTGTAACAAGTATTAATAACTATGCATTTAAAGGTTGTTCAGGGCTTACAAGTATAGAGATCCCAAGTAGTGTAACAAGCATTGGCGATTCTGCATTTTCCGGTTGTTCAGGGCTTACAAGCATTGAGATCCCAAGTAGTGTAACAAGCATTGGAGATTATGCATTTTCCGGTTGTTCAGGGATTACAAGTATAGAAATACCAAAAAGTGTAGAAAGCATTGGTTATTGCGCATTTTATAGTTGCTACAAGCTTGAGAGCATTACCTTGCCTCTCGTTGGCAATGGATCAACCTCTACCCATTTTGGATATATTTTTGGTGCAGATACATACGATAAAAATAACAATTTTATACCCTCGTCGCTTGAAACTGTTATAGTAATTGGCGACAGTGTGCCTTCACATGCATTCTATGGTTGCTGGAATATTAGAAGTATAGAAATGCAAGATGATATAACAAGCATCGGTGATAGTGCATTTTCCGGATGTGAGAATCTATATAATGTCAAAATACCAAACACAGTACAAAGCATTGGTGATGCTGCATTTTGGGATTGTCTCAGTCTTACAAGGATAAAGATTCCAAACGGTGTAACAAGCATTGGAGGATATGTATTTGCTGGCTGTTCAAGACTTGCAACTATAGAAATTCCAAGCAGCGTCACGAGCATTGGAAATAATGCGTTTATTGGTTGCACAGGTCTTACCGGTGTATATATAACCGATCTTGCCGCGTGGTGTAATATAGACTTTAACACATCTTGGGAAGCTAATCCCTTATACCGTGCTAATAATCTTTACTTGAACGGTGAGCTCGTTACTGATCTTGTAATTCCCGAGGGTGTAACAAGTATTGGAGATTGTGCATTCATTGGTTGCACATCTTTAGAAAGTGTAGAAATCCCAAGTAGTGTAACAAGCATTGGTTATTCTGCATTTTATGGTTGCAACAAACTCGAGAGCATTACAGTACCATTTGTAGGTAATGGTTCGGATGAAAGTCATTTCGGTTATATCTTCGGTGCGGAGACGTATAAAGATAATGCAACTTATGTACCCGTATCGCTGAAAACTGTTGTAATAACAGGCGGAACAGAAATAGCACAATATGCGTTCTACGATTGCTCTAATATTACAAGCATAGTAATACCAAGCAGTGTAACAAGTATTGGACAAAATGCATTCTATAAATGTACAGGTATTATCGACGTATATATAAGCGATCTTGCTACGTGGTGTAATATAGATTTTTACGATAGTGGTGCTAATCCGCTATATGAAGCTAATAATCTTTACTTAAACGGTGAGCTTGTTACTGATCTTGTTGTTCCCGAGGGTGTAACAAAAATTGGTTCTTGTACCTTTATTGGATATACACGCCTTAAAAGTGTAGTAATACCCAACGGCGTAACAAGTATTGAACATGGTGCATTTTTTGGCTGCACAAATCTTTCAAGCATAAATATTCCAAGCAGTGTAACAAAGATTGCTGAGCAGGCGTTCTTATATTGCACAAATCTTAGCAAAGTATATATAACCGATCTTAAAGCGTGGTGTAATATAGATTGTGAATCTCCTCTTTTTAATCCTACTTCGGGAAAGCTTTATTTAAACGGTGAGCTTGTTACTGATCTTGTTATTCCCGAGGGTGTAACAAAAATTGGAGAACATGCATTTTTTGGTTGCTCAAGTCTTACAAGCATAGTAATACCAAGCAGTGTAACAAGCATTGATTATGCTGCATTTTGGAATTGTACAGGTCTTACGAGCATAGAAATCCCAAGCAGTGTAACAAGCATTTCCAGTGGCGCATTTTTTGGTTGCTCAAGTCTTACAAGCATAGTAATACCAAGCGGTGTAACAAGCATTGGATATTATGCATTTTATGGTTGCACAAGTCTTACAAGCGTAGAAATCCCAAGCAGTGTAACAAGCATTGGAAGTGGAGCATTTGACGGTTGTTCAAGTCTTACAAGCATAGAAATTCCAAGCGGTGTAACAAGCATTGGCGATTCTGCATTTTCCGGTTGCTCAAGTCTTACAAGCATAGAAATCCCAAGCGGTGTAACAAGCATTGGATATAATGCATTTTATGGTTGCGACAGTCTTGAAAGCATTACGTTACCTTTCGTTGGTGATGGTTCGTATGAAACTCATTTCGGTTACTTCTTTGGCGCGGAGGGGTATTTTGGCAATGCAGAATACGTGCCTGAATCGCTGAAAACTGTTGTAATAACAGGCGGAACAGAAATAGCACAATATGCGTTCTACGGTTGCTCAAGTCTTACAAGCATAGTAATACCTGACAGTGTAACAAGCATTGGAGATTATGCATTTGAGGGTTGCAACAGCCTTGAAAGCATTACGTTGCCTTTCGTTGGTGATGGTTCGTATTACACTAATTTTGGCTACATATTTGGTGCATATGGATATACCTATAATTCAAGTCACGTTCCCGTATCGCTGAAAACTGTTGTAATAACAGGCGGAACAAAAATAGCAGGATATGCGTTCTACGATTGCTCTAATATTACAAGCATAGTAATACCAAGCAGTGTAACGAGTATTGGAGATTATGCATTTTATAATTGCACAAGTCTTGAAAGTATAGAAATACCAAGTGGTGTAACGAGCATTGGAGATAATGCATTCTATAATTGCAGATATCTTACCTACGTATATATAACTGATCTTGCAGCATGGTTTAATGTACGTTTTTCCAATTATTATGCTAATCCCATGTATTATGCTACAAATCTTTACTTAAACGGTGAGCTTGTTACTGATTTTGTTATTCCTGACGGTGTAACAAGTATTAACAGCTATGCATTTTATAATTGGACAAGTCTTAAAAGCATAGAGATTCCAAGCACTGTAACAAGCATTGGCAATAGCGCATTTCGCGGTTGCTCAAGTCTTACAAGCATAGAAATCCCAAGCGGTGTAACAAGCATTGGAGATTCTGCATTTACCTATTGTTCGGCTCTTACAAGCATAGAAATCCCAAGCAGTGTAACAAGCATTGGAGCTTATGCATTTTCCTATTGTTCGGCTCTTACAAGCATAGAAATCCCAAGCAGTGTAACAAGTATTGGAGATTATGCATTTTATTATTGCACAGGTCTTACGAGCATAGAGATCCCAAGTGGTGTAACAAGCATTGGATTAAGTGCATTTGCAGACTGCACAAGTCTTGCAAGTATAGAGATTCCAAGCGGTGTAACAAGCATTGGAGCTTATGCATTTTATAATTGCAGAAGTCTTACAAGCATAGAAATCCCAAGCGGTGTAACAAGCATTGGAATTGGAGCATTTCAATATTGTAGAAGTCTTACAAGCATAGAAATCCCAAGCAGTGTAACAAGCATTGACCATAGCGCATTTCGCGATTGTTCAAGTCTTACAAGCATAGTAATACCAAGCGGTGTAAAAAGCATTGGAAGTGAAGCGTTTTTTCGTTGCACAGGTCTTACAAGTATAGTAATACCAAGCAGTGTAACAAGCATTGGCAATAGCGCATTTTCCGGTTGCACAAGTCTTGCAAGTATAGAGATTCCAAGCGGTGTAACAAGCATTGGAAGTGGAGCATTTTCTTATTGCACAAGTCTTGCAAGTATAGAGGTTGATGAAAACAATCGATCTTATAAATCAATAGATGGTAATCTTTATAGAAAAGACGGAAAAACCTTGATATGCTATGCAATAGGTAAGCAAGATACTTCATTTATCATTCCCGACGGTGTAACAAGCATTGGAGATTATGCATTTTATGGTTGCTTAAGTCTTACAAGCATAGTAATACCAGACGGTGTAACAAGCATTGGAGCTTATGCATTTTCCGGTTGCTCAAGTCTTACAAGCATAGTAATACCGGACAGTGTAACAAGCATTGGCAATAGCGCATTTTCCGTTTGCTCAAGTCTTACAAGCATAGTAATACCAGACGGTGTAACAAGCATTGGATGGTATGCATTTTCCAATTGTTCAAGTCTTACAAGCATAGAGATCCCAAGCAGTGTAACAAGTATTGAAAAGTATGCATTTGCAGGCTGCACAAGTCTTGAAAGCATTACGTTGCCATTCGTAGGTAATGGTTCAGATGGAACTCTTTTCGGTTATATCTTCGGTGCGGACTGGTATTCTGACAATGCAGAACATGTGCCTGAATCGCTGAAAACTGTTGTAATAACAGGCGGAACAAAAATAGCAGGATATGCGTTCTACGATTGCTCTAATATTACAAGCATAGAAATCCCAAGCAGTGTAACGAGTATTGGAGATTATGCATTTGAAGGCTGCACAAATCTTGCAAGTATAGAGATTCCAAGCGGTGTAACAAGCATTGGAGATTATGCATTTGATGGTTGCTTAAGTCTTACAAGCATAGTAATACCAGACGGAGTAATAAGCATTGGAAGATATGCATTTAGTGATTGCAGAAGTCTTACAAGCATAGTAATACCAAGCAGTGTAACAAGAATTGGAGAATATGCATTTGAAGATTGCACAGGTCTTGAAAGCATTACATTACCATTTGTAGGTAATGGTTCGGATGCAAGTCATTTCGGTTACATTTTCGGTGCGGATAGCTATTCTGGCAATGCAGAATACGTGCCTGAATCGCTGAAAACTGTTGTAATAACAGGCGGAACGGAAATAGCAGGATATGCGTTCTGCGGTTGCTCTAATATTACAAGCATAGAAATCCCAAGCAGTGTAACAAGCATTGGAGCATATGCATTTGAAGATTCAGGTCTTACAAGTATAGAAATACCTAATTCTGTGACAACTATTGGTAGTGGTGCATTTTATGGTTGCTCAAGTCTTACAAGTATAGAGATTCCAAGCAGTGTAACAAGCATTGGCTATAGCGTATTTCGCGGTTGTTCAAGTCTTACAAGCATAGAAATCCCAAGCGGTGTAACGAGTATTGGATATTATGCATTTGAAGGTTGCACAAGTCTTGCAAGTATAGAGATTCCAAGCGGTGTAACAAGCATTGGATATTATGCATTTTATGGTTGCTCAAACCTCACAATTTATTGTGAAGCAACGTCCAAACCCTCCGAATGGGGTGCTTATTGGAATCCTTCAAATAGACCGGTTGTTTGGGGATATACTGGCGAGAATTAATCAAATAAAATCTTAAAGGGTGCGAGAAATCGCACCCTTTTTGAATACAAAATAAAACAAAAATTTCCATTCATATTTGTTTTTCGATTGAGCAAAACAATAACAAAATGAGGTTAATTGCGTAGCCGGGATATATGATTGCAATATTATTGTTTAGTCTTTTGGATAAACCTGATAACGAGGGCGCGTGGTATAAGTTACTTGAGAATACCATAATTATCCTAATATAATGATAATAGGGTAAAATACCCTAATACGAACGCCAAAGAGCGTCTATCTTTTACGATAGGCGCTCTTTTGTTTTTAAAAATATTTTGGAGGTGAACTTATGGCAGCTTTAGTATCTATCGGCGGTTTCGATTTTCCCGAGCCGTCAACGTATAATGCAACCACATCTACAATTGTTGATTCGGGACGTAATGTTCAAGGCAAAGTTGTGGGTGCTATTGTAAGACACGATGTAGCCAAAATAGAACTCTCTTGGAAGTATCTCACCGCTTATGAGTGGGCGCAAATATTATCCCTATTTACAAGTAGCTTCTTACATTTCTAAATCAGGCGACAAACTCTTATACTATGTGGTAGGTGCTGTTAATGCACTTAAAAGTAGGCGTTTGGATATCAACAAAGGCTTCATATACCATCTACTGTACCAATGGCGAAATTGCCCAAGACACATATTACGACAAATAACAAAAACCCCCGAAACCTAAATTTCGGGGGGCTTTCTTAATTCATGCTTATGTGCGTGAAGCCTTGATATATAAGGGTTTGTTGGGTGTTAAAATTCACTACATCATAGAACATCGCATTCGTTAGCTGCCTGCATTTTGAACTGTTCAAGTGCCTTTTTAGCTGACTTCTTTGCCATAACGTTCTCCATTCTGTCGCTTTTACGACTAATTTTTCCTTTTGTAGAAAGGAAATTAATATTTTGGCGCAAATTTCAAAATATATTAATGGAAAAATTTGTTATGTTTTTTACTTTTCCTTGACAAAATATACTAATAATAGTATAATAAAATCACAAACTGTTTAGAAAGGAATTAATTTATGGATAATCAAGTAACGTTTTGTAAAAACTGTGGGCGCGAAATGATTAAAGGTGCAGCCTTTTGTACTTATTGCGGTGCTAAGGTAGAAGAAGAGGCTCCCACTCCCTCATACGAACAATTTTATGCTTATCCCCAAGGTGAGACTACGGCTCAAAGCTATGCTCAGTCACCGTATGCGCCACCAACTCCACCTCGCAAGAGATCTAAAGCTTGGCTTTGGATAATTATTGCTATTTCGGCAGCTATCATTACAGGACTTATTATTTGGGGAGTTGTGGGATTTTTTAATCCCGATTCCGATTTAACACCTGTAAGTGAGCCTGCAAGTGGAACTATCCTTTCTGGCTCAAGTGGATATGGCTCCGAAATTACTATTGTGGCTACTGAAACCGAATCCGTTGTTGTAAAATTGAAAAACAGAAGTGGAAGAGAGGTTCTCTCATTTTACGTAAGAGCAGGTGATACTGTAACGATTGACGTTCCTGATGAATATATGTACGTATATTTTGCTACGGGTAAGACCTGGTATGGTGAAGAGGAAATGTTCGGTCAAAGAACTAAATATTATATGGAAGAAGATCTAACCAACTTTGCTTATTACACTTGGGAATATCAAATGGGCTCTTTCTTCTTGACTGATTTGAACGTTGTACAAATTGAGAAAGAAGAGTTCTTTGAATAAAATATAGAAATACAAGCGCTTGTCCGTGCGACAAGCGCTTTTTTTGTAAAAAGCTATTGACAAAATGAACAAAAAGTGATAATATATCCGTGTATGAAAACTGTGATGGGAATAAGTAGTGTTTCTTTGTTCGTTCAGAGAGTCGGCGGTTGGTGTGAGCCGATGGGACGGGGAATATGAAGCTATCCCTGAGTTGCTTCCGAAAGGAAAGTCGGGTGCGCCCGTTAAAGCGCGGGACTGACTTTGTCAGTTGTTGAGGTCATTTTCGTGAGAGAATGACGAAATAAGGTGGTATCGCGAGCGCTCTCGTCCTTATGCTTTTGCATTCGGTCGGTGGCGTTTATTTTTTTGCCACAAACACAGTTGAAAATTATTTTACATAAACCGAAAGGAAAAATTAAAATGAAATGGACATCACTTAATGATTTGAGAGAAAGCTATCTTGCTTTCTTTGAGAAAAAGGGACATTTAAGACTTAAATCTTTCCCCCTTGTTCCCATCAATGACAAATCTTTGCTTCTTATTAACTCCGGTATGGCTCCTATGAAGAAATACTTCACAGGTGAAGAAGAGCCTCCGAGAAATCGCGTTTGCACATGCCAAAAGTGCATCAGAACTCCCGACCTTGAAAGAGTTGGTCACACAGCTCGTCACGGTACATTCTTTGAAATGCTTGGTAACTTCTCATTCGGTGACTACTTTAAGGTAGAAGCTATCGAATGGTGCTGGGAATTCCTCACAAAAGAGCTTGAAATTCCCGAAAATCTTCTTTGGCCCTCAATTTATGAGGAGGATGACGAATCCTACGACATTTGGGTAAACAAGATTGGTGTTGACCCCAACCACGTTGTTCGTATGGGTAAGGCTGACAACTTCTGGGAGCACGGCACAGGTCCTTGTGGTCCTTGTTCCGAAATCTACTTCGACCGTGGCGAAAAGTACGGTTGTGGTGACCCAAACTGTAAGCCCGGTTGCGAATGCGACAGATACATGGAAATTTGGAACAACGTATTCTCACAGTTTAACAATATGGGCGATGGCACATATGAAGAGCTCGCACAGAAGAACATCGACACAGGTATGGGTCTTGAACGTCTTGCTTGCGTAATGCAGGGCGTTGACAATATGTTTGAGGTTGACTCAATCCGTAAGATTATTGACAAGGTTTGCGAAATCTGTGGCAAGACATACGGAAACGATGCTAATAATGACATCTCCATCCGTGTTATTACTGACCACACAAGAAGCGCAATGTTTATGATCGCTGACGGTGTTATTCCTTCAAATGAGGGACGTGGCTACGTTCTTCGTAGAATCATCCGTCGTGCTTGCCGTCACGGAAAGCTCCTTGGTATCAAGGGCGCGTTCCTTGTTGATATGGTTAACGTTGCAATTAACGAAAGCTGCGCGGCTTATCCCGAGCTTTCTGAAAAGGGTGACTACATCCGTAAGGTTCTTTCTATGGAAGAAGAAAGATTCGATGCTACAATCGACGCAGGTCTTTCGATCCTTTCCGACCTCATTCGTGGCGCAATTAAAGAAAACAGCGACACAATCTCCGGTGAAGAAGTATTCAAGCTTTACGATACATTCGGTTTCCCCATCGACTTGACACGTGAAATTGCTGAAGAAAATCACCTCAAGATTGACGAAGAAGCATTTAAGGCGCTCATGCTCGACCAGAGAACAAGAGCAAGAGAGGCAAGAGCTAATATCAGTGGTTGGTCCGATAATTCCAAGAATATTCTTGCCGACCTTCCCAAAACTGAATTTACAGGTTATACAGATTATAGAAGTGAAGCAAAGGTTATTGCAATCCTTGTTAACGACGAGAGCGTTGACACAGTAAACGAGGGTGATTGCACGGTTGTGCTTGACAGAACTCCTTTCTACGGAGAGGGCGGTGGTCAGGTAGGTGACTCCGGTACAATCTATGGTGAAAACTCACTTCTTACAGTTTACGATACAAAGAAAACTGACGGTGTTTATATCCATCTTTGCACAGTTGCAAACGGTACCTTGAACGTTGGTGACACAGTGACAGCTGATATCACAGATGCGCGCCGTGATGCTATTAAGAGAAACCACTCCGCAGCGCACTTGCTTCAGGCGGCTCTTCGTTCTGTTCTTGGAACACATGTTGAGCAGGCAGGATCTTACGTTGACGAAAACGTATGCCGTTTCGACTTTACACACTTCGTTGCTCTTACTGAAAATGAGATCAAGCAGGTTGAAGCACTTGTAAATGCTCATATTCTTGCAGCTAACGAAATCGTAACAAGAGAAATGGATATCGAAAGCGCAAGAAAAGAGGGCGCTATGGCGCTCTTCGGTGAAAAGTACGGCAAGACCGTTCGCGTTGTTAAGATGGGTAGCTTCTCAACCGAGCTTTGCGGCGGTACACATTGTGATAATACAGGCAAGATCGGTCTTTTCAAGGTTATCAGTGAATCTTCCGTTGCTGCAGGTGTAAGAAGAATTGAAGCTGTAACAGGTCTTGGTGTTCTTCACGTTCTTGCAACAAGAGAAGCGCTTATCAATCAGGCGGCTGCAGAACTTAAAGTTCCCAACGCAAACGACCTTGCAAAGAGAGCAAATGCAGTTATGGGTGAAATCGCATCTCTCAAGAAGGAAATCGAAGCGCTCAATAATAAGATTGCAGCTTCCAAGCTTGATGGTGTTCTCAATTCTGCAAAGGCAATTAAGAGTGTTAAACTCATCGCATTCAATGCCGAGGGTATGGACGTTGATAGCGCAAGAACACTTGGTGATAAGATTAAGGCAGAGCATTCTGACACAGTTGCAGTTCTTGCTGTAAATGCTAACGGAAAGCTCAACTTCATCGCAGTTGCAGGCAAGGACGCAGTTGCAAACGGAGTTCACGCAGGCAAGCTCGTTGGCGCTGTAGCGGCTGTAACAGGGGGAAAGGGCGGTGGACGTCCTGACTCTGCTATGGCAGGTGGCATTGATGTAACCAAGATTGACGAAGCTTTGACAAAAGCTGAAGAAATTGTTGAAACAATGTCAAAATAATTGGATAAAACTATTATATAAAATAGAGAAAACGGCAGGGAAACCTGCCGTTTTTTCTAGCTATTGACAATTTTTGTTTGTTGTGTTATAATCATTAAAACATTTTTAAGGTGGTGAGAGTGTGAAGCTTGTGATAATTGTTGGCTCGGGTGCTGTTGGAAAAATGACGGTTGGTCAGGAGCTTATGAAAATAACTGATTTACGTCTTTTTCATAATCATATGATGATTGAGCCGGTTATTGATATTTTCGGCTATTTTCACGGTGGTGTTACTCAAAAATTGCGCGAGGTCATTTTCGAGGAATTTTTGAAAAGTGATAACGAAGGTATGATTTTCACATTTTTGTGGGCTTTCGATATGCCGACGGATAGGGAATACATAATGAGTGTTGCAGAGAAATTCGACGAGGTTTACTGTGTTGAACTGATTGCCGATAGGAGCGTGCGCCTTGAAAGAAACAAGAGTGAAAATCGTCTTAAAAATAAGGCGTCGAAGCGCGATTTGGTGGTTTCGGAGCAGAGATTGTTGAATGAAGAAAGATATCGCCTTGTTAGTGAGGAGGGCGAAATTCCATTTGAAAACTATTTTAGAATTGATAATACAAATCTTGCGCCCGATGTCGTGGCTCATATGATAAAAGAAAAGTTTGATTTATAAAGAAATAGCAGGAACTTGCCTGCTATTTCTTTTTTTAGATATTTTTTTACAAACATCTTGAAAAACGGAATAAAAAATAGTATAATAGAAATGTTGTGAACATTTAAAATTAACTAATTTTAGTATAAAGGAAAGAAAAATGGCAGATTTTAATCACGAAGTAAAAAGAAGAAGAACATTTGCGATAATCTCTCACCCTGACGCAGGTAAGACCACTCTTACTGAAAAATTCCTCCTTTACGGTGGTGCCATTCAGTCTGCGGGTACTGTTAAGGGAAAGGCTTCTGACCGTCACGCAACTAGTGACTGGATGGACCTTGAAAAGCAAAGAGGTATTTCAATTACATCTTCAGTTATGCAGTTTGAATATAACGATTATTGCATCAATATCCTCGACACACCCGGTCACCAGGACTTTTCCGAGGACACATATAGAACTCTTATGGCAGCTGATTCAGCTGTAATGGTAATTGACGCAGCAAAGGGTATTGAGCCACAGACAAGAAAGCTCTTTAAGGTTTGTGCTATGCGTGATATTCCGATTTTCACATTCATCAACAAGCTCGACCGTGAGGCACAGGATCCATTCGACCTTCTTGACGAGCTTGAAAGGGAATTTGGAATTGGAACGTACCCTATGAACTGGCCCATTGGTTGTGGAGTTAGCTTCAAGGGAGTTTTTGACCGTGAAAACCGTTCAATTCTTGCATTTGACGAGTTCCATAGCGGTAGAAATCGTATCGAGGGTATCAAGTGCGACATTACCGACATTGAAAAGATGGATGAGCTTATCGGTGAATACGACAGACGCGCGCTTGTTGACCAAATTGAGCTTTTGGACGTTGCAAGCTATGAATTCGATCTTGAAAAGGTTCGTCACGGCAAGCTATCTCCCGTATTTTTTGGCTCGGCTCTCAATAACTTTGGTGTTGAACCCTTCTTAAAGTGCTTTCTTGAAATGACAACCTCACCTCTTCCAAGACGTGCTGAGGATAGAGTTGTTGACCCCTTTGATGAAAAATTCTCAGCGTTTGTGTTCAAAATTCAGGCAAATATGAATAAGGCGCATCGCGATAGAATAGCGTTCATGAGAATTTGCTCAGGCAAGTTTGATAGAAACAAGGAATATCTACACGTTCAAAATAATAAGGTTGCAAAGCTTTCTCAGCCTCAGCAAATGATGGCTCAAGAGCGCGAAATTATTGATTCAGCCTATGCAGGTGATATTATTGGTGTGTTTGACCCGGGTATTTTCTCAATCGGTGACACGATTTGTGATCCTTCACTTAAATTTAAATTTGAAAGAATTCCCACCTTTGCCCCCGAGCACTTTGCACTTGTTGAGCAAAAGGACTCAATGAAGCGTAAGCAGTTTGCAAAGGGAATGAACCAGATTGCACAAGAGGGTGCAATTCAGATGTTCTTCGAACCAAACTCCGGTATGGAAAGAGTAATTGTCGGCGTTGTTGGTGTTCTTCAGTTTGAAGTTCTTGAATATAGACTCAAGCACGAATACGGTGTTGATATTATCCGCCGTCCCATGCCCCAGGCATACGTTCGTTGGATTGAAAACGAGAATATTGACATCAATAAACTCACACTTGACACAGATACAAAGTGGGTTCAGGACTACCGCGGCAACAACTTGCTCATCTTCCCAAGAGAATGGAGTATCCGCTGGGCACTTGAAAAGAATAAAGACTTAGTTCTTAAAGAATTTAGTGAGAAATAATATAAAATTTAAAAAGAGAGGTACGCGCCTCTCTTTTTGTGTTTCAAATTTTGATTTGTCGGTAAGTTAGTTTAAATAAAAAGCGCTCACGCCGCGCAGGCGCCACTTTTGAAAAAGTGGACAAAACAATCGCTTGAGGTTGTGCTGATTTTACGTAAATTTTCGATAATTCACAAATGAATTATCGGTTTTGCAAGCACAATTCCGTTCTTACGTACAAGTACGACGAACAAAATTGCACTTTCAAAACTACGAAAATAACTCCGTTGGAGTGATTTTCTAAAATTTACTTTGTGTGAGCGTATAGATTTTGGTGGATATAGGTATATCATTTGTAGTAGCAAATTGAGGTTTTTTTGTGCAAAGCACGAAAATAACAATGTGCCGAGCGCGAAGAAGTGAGGCGCTCAATTTGCGCGAAGTCTGTTAGGTTAGCACAAACTATATGGCTACACTAGAAAAACGTTTAAAGTTTTTCGGGGCGTGGGGCGGTTTTTCAAAAAAGCCCCACAATTTAAATAAACTATCTTCTCACCGATAAATCCCAATTTATAAACAAAAAAGTCGGTATTTCTACCGACTTTTTGTATTTTCTATTCGTAATCAACTACGTCTGTCCAAGAAAGAAGGAACTCTCTCTCTTCTTCGTTACCCTTCACGGACTGTGAAGCCGCAACGATGGGCATCCATTTTTGAACGTACTGCTTTGCTGTATCACTCTTCTTGCAGAAAACGTTGAGATACTTTTCAGCGCTTTCGTTGTCACCGTGGAGGCAGAAGAGAAGATAAGTTCTTGCTACGTCAGCGGACGCGTTACCCTGTGTAGCGTGTGACCAGTCAAGGATATATGCCTTGCCGTCATCTGAAATAATGATGTTAGAGGGGTTAAAGTCACCGTGACAAACCTTGTTGTGCTTGGGCATACCCTCAAGACGAGTGTGAAGCTCATATCTTGTTGTTGCATCAAGGCTTGAGAGTGAAATTTTTCTGTTCATCTTGTCCTTAAGCTTTGTAAGAAGGGGAGATTTCTTTGAGTGAACCTCCATTTGAAGATCAACAAGAAGCTCGATATATTCGTCCTTCTTTTCGGAATTCTTTTCCATAAGCTCAGCAAGAGTTGTGCCTTCAACGTATTCATTTACGATTGCCCATTTGCCGTCAATCATATTAACGCCAAGGATTTTAGGAATGTTAAGGCCTGTTTCTTCAATTCTTGCCTGATTAAGTGCTTCGTTAAGAACGTCTGACTTTGAATATTCAGCGTCAAACACCTTAACTGTCTTATCACCATCGCGGTAGATTGTTTTATGCTTTCTTTGTGCAATTACTGTCATAGCTTTATTCTCCTTTATACAGTAGTGGGCATTTCGGGCTCGCTGAAGTGCTTACCGTAGTACGCGTTGAGGTACATCTGCTTAATTTCACTCATAAGGGGATAACGGGGGTTAGCGCCTGTGCACTGGTCATCAAATGCCTGCTCAACCATGTCGTCAAGACGGTTAAGGAAGTCCTCTTCGTCAATGCCGTAGTCCTTGATTGTTTCTTTGATACCAACCTTTGCCTTAAGCTCATTGATCTTTGCGATAAGACCTTCAAGCTTTTCTTCATCAGTATTGCCCTTAACACCAAGATAATCAGCAATTTCAGCATATCTTGCAAGTGTGTGAGGGTGGTCGTACTGTGAGAATGTACCCATTTTAACGGGAGCTTCGGCGGCATTGAAGCGAATAACCTCTTCAATCATAAGCGCGTTAGCAACACCGTGGGGAAGGTGGTGGAAAGCACCGAGCTTGTGAGCCATTGAGTGACAAATTCCAAGGAATGCATTTGCGAATGCCATACCTGCCATTGTGGCAGCATTTGCCATCTTTTCACGAGCTACAACGTCAGTCTGACCGTTTTCATATGCTCTGGGAAGGTATTCAAATACCATCTTGAGTGAACGAAGTGCAAGTGAATCTGTATAATCAGTTGCAAGCATAGCAGCGTATGCTTCAACTGCGTGAGTTACTGCGTCAATACCTGATGCAGCTGTAAGTCCACGGGGTGCTGACATATGGAAATCGGTATCAATGATTGCCATATTGGGAAGAAGCTCATAGTCAGCAAGAGGATACTTAACACCTGTCTTTTCATCAGTAATAACTGCGAAGGGAGTTACTTCAGAGCCGGTACCTGCGGAGGTAGGAACTGCGATAAAGTATGCCTTTTCACCCATCTTGGGGAATGTATAAACTCTTTTACGGATATCGATAAATCTCATTGCCATATCCATAAAGTCAGCTTCGGGATGTTCATAAAGAACCCACATAATCTTTGCTGCGTCCATAGCAGAACCACCACCGAGTGCAATGATTGTGTCGGGAGCGAATGCTCTCATTTGAGCAGCACCTTCAGTTGCATTTGCAAGTGTGGGGTCGGGCTGAACGTTAAAGAATGTTGTATGCTGAATGCCCATTTGGTCAAGCTTATCTGTGATGGGCTTTGTGTAACCGTTCTGATAAAGGAATGTGTCAGTTACGATGAATGCCTTTTTAGCGCCACGAACTGTTTTAAGCTCATCAAGTGCTACGGGGAGGCAACCCTTCTTTATATAAATCTTTTCAGGTGTTCTGAACCAAAGCATATTTTCTCTCCTCTTAGCCACTGTTTTGATATTGATAAGATGTTTAACTCCAACGTTTTCAGAAACGCTGTTGCCACCCCATGAGCCACAACCGAGTGTGAGAGAGGGAGCAAGCTTGAAGTTGTAAAGGTCACCGATACCACCTTGTGCTGAGGGAGTATTAAGAAGGATTCGGCAAGTTTTCATCTTTGCAGCAAAGAATGCAAGCTTATCCTTTTCAGTAATTTCATTGAGATATACGGAAGAAGTATGACCGTATCCGCCGTCAGCAACGAGGTGCTCAGTCTTTGCAACTGCATCTTCAAATGTATTTGCACGATACATTGCAAGAACGGGAGAGAGCTTTTCGTGCGCGAATTCTTCAGAGAGTGCAACGCTTTCAACTTCACCGATAAGAATCTTTGTACCAACAGGAACGCTTACACCTGCAAGGGCTGCGATTGTGTGAGCTGTTTGACCAACAATTTTAGCATTAAGAGCGCCGTTGATGAGAATTGTTTTTCTAACCTTTTCGGTTTCTTCGGGATTCAAGAAATAGCAACCGCGAGCTGCGAATTCTTTCTTCACTTCATCATAAATGCTATCAAGAACGATAACGGACTGCTCGGATGCACAAATCATACCGTTGTCAAATGTCTTTGAGTGGATGATTGAGTTAACTGCAAGAAGGATGTCTGCACTGTCGTCAATAATTGCAGGAGTGTTACCGGCACCAACGCCAAGCGCGGGCTTACCGGATGAGTAAGCAGCCTTAACCATACCGGGACCACCGGTTGCAAGGATGATGTCAGCTTCCTTCATAATTGTGTTTGTAAGCTCAAGAGAGGGAACGTCAATCCAGTCGATGATACCTTCGGGTGCGCCTGCCTCAACTGCTGCTTCAAGAATGAGCTTTGCTGCAGCAATTGTGGAATTCTTTGCCTTGGGGTGGGGGCTGATAATGATTGCATTTCTTGTCTTAAGAGCAAGCAAGCATTTAAAAATTGCTGTGGATGTGGGGTTTGTTGTGGGAATAACTGCGGCGATTACACCGATGGGCTCAGCAATCTTTTGTGTACCGAAAGCCTCGTCCTCTTCAATTACGCCACAAGTTTTTGTGTCCTTGTATGCGTTGTAGATGTATTCAGCAGCATAGTGATTTTTGATAACCTTGTCTTCAACAATACCCATACCTGTTTCTTCAACTGCAAGCTTAGCAAGTGAAATTCTTGCCTTGTCAGCGGCACTTGCAGCTGCAAGGAAGATTTTATCAACCTGCTCCTGAGTATAAGTAGCAAATTTGCTTTGTGCTGCGCGAGTAGTTGTAAGCGCATCGTTAAGTGACTCAACGCTGTCAACAATAGCGTAGATTTTTTCGTTCATTAACGTATCTCCTTTAGGATAAAATTTATTTATATTTAATGTTATAAAACTGTCAAAAGAACTGTTTTTATCTATAAAAACAGAGCTTATCCATAGACTTCGTTAAAAGTTTAACATATTTTCTTCAAAAAGTCAAGATATAAGATAAATCTTTGTTACTGATAGCAATAAATTCGTTATTATAATCATATATGCATAATTAACAATAAATCTTTTTGTTAAATTTGCATATATATTTTAACCACCATTGAAAGGGAAAATAACTGTAAAAACCATATTTTTGATAGTGAGGGACATTCAAAGAGTTCCAATGGTGGTCTTACAATCGTGGAGTTTGTTGTCAATGAGTTTACCAACGAAGTAGATTCTATAGAGGTGCTAAAGTCGGTAAACGCAAAAAAAGAAGCGGCCGTGCTCAATGCACCTCCGCCCACAAATAACTCGCTACGGATTACCGCTTCTAAAATTAGTATAACACAGCTGTTAGACTTTGTCAATATCAATTTTCCAGACATATTGTCAAAATCCGTTTTAAGACATTATGGACATACGGAAAGACCGGCAGGAGAACTTGGCAAAAGCGTATTGTACCAAGACCGCCTGAGTGACGACGAATCATTCAGCAACCGTTCGATTTTGGCTAATGCGCTTGAGAGTACAGACAAATTTGAATAAACGAAAAATAAAGAAAACCCTTGATAATACTGGATTTCCCAGCATTTTCAAGGGTTTTTCTTATGGGGTGAGTAATGGGATTCGAACCCACGGCCTCCAGGGCCACAACCTGGCGCTATAACCAACTTAGCTATACCCACCATATACCGAGTGGACCAACGACTCGGTATGGCGTGCCTTGAGGGATTCGAACCCCCGACCTACTGCTTAGAAGGCAGTTGCTCTATCCGACTGAGCTAAAGGCACAAAATGGAGCGAGTGATGGGAATCGAACCCACGCGACCAGCTTGGAAGGCTGGAATTCTACCATTGAACTACACTCGCAAAAGCGTTTATCAAATAACGCTCCATTATATTAACACAAAACGCCCCCAATGTCAAGAGTTTTTTTATACTTTTTTGATTTTTTTTGGAAATTTTATAAAACTCCTTGAAAGTTGCATTGTTTTTTGTTATTATAAAGGTAATGTTTATTTGAAAGGAGAGATTTTTATGTTTGGTTGTTTTATGCCGGATTTCTATTTTGAAAAATACAGTGATATTACTCCTGAATTTTTGCTTGCAAATAATATAAAAACGCTCCTTTTAGATGTTGATAATACCCTTGCTCCATATGAGCAGCCCGACCCCAATCAAGAGAATATTGATTGGTTGAATGAGCTCACAAAGGCAGGTATTGGATATGCATTCATTTCAAATAATTCAAGTGATGCACGAATCAAGCGCTTTAATGAAAAAATTGGCGCGCCCGCCTATGCAAAAAGTGGCAAGCCGTTTGCAAAGCGCAATATTGATATAGCTCTTAATGCCTTGGGTGGCAAAAGGGAGAGCGCAGCATTTGTCGGTGACCAAATTTTCACCGACGTTTTAACCGGTAAATTTGGAAAAATGAAATCAATTTTAGTTCCACCTATAAAGGATAAAAGAAATCTTTTCTTTCGTTTCAAGCGTGCACTTGAAAAACCAATTTTGAATGAATTCTTTAAAAAGCAGAAATAACGAATTAATATATAAGGAGAAAATTATGACACAGGTTAAAAGATTACAGGAAATTATGAAAAGAGAGGGAATTGAGGGCGTTTTGATAAGCTCCACAGTTAATCAGCGCTACATCACAAACTTCAATTATGATGACGGCTACGTTGTTGTTTTGCAGGATAAGGCTTTCCTTCAAACTGACTTTAGATATATTGAGGCTGCAAATGCACAGGTTAATCACAGTGATTTTGAAGTGGTTACACCCAAAATCTCACACCTTAAATATGTTGCTCAAATTGCTGAAGAGAATGGTATTAAAACAATGCTCGTTGAAGAAAGTGCACTTTCTCTTGAGGATCTTGCAAGATTTGAAGGCGCTGCTGAGGGCAAGGTTCAGTATAAGAGCGGTGCTTCTGCCATCCTTACTGAAATGAGATTGGTTAAAACTGAAGATGAGCTTAACAATATGGCAGAGGCACAAAGAATTACTGATGCTGCTTTCTCACATATTATTAGTGTTCTTCATCCCGATATGACTGAAATTGACGTGGCACTTGAAATTGAATTTTTCATGCGCAAAAACGGTGCTGAAAGAACTTCATTTGATACAATTGCAGTTTCAGGTACAGCTTCTTCAATGCCTCACGGTGTTCCTCGTAACGTTAAGCTTGAACGCGGATTTTTGACAATGGACTTCGGTTGCGTTGTTGGTGGCTATTGCTCCGATATGACAAGAACAGTTGTGCTTGGCAAGGCTGACGAAGAAATAAAGAAGGTTTACTATACTGTCCTTGAAGCGCAGACAAAGGCGCTTGAGGCTGCTGCAAACGGTGAGCGCGGATGCTTCCGTCTTGATGAAATTGCGCGTGATATTATCAATGGTGCAGGCTATGAGGGAAGATTTGGTCATTCTTTGGGTCACGGAGTTGGTATGTTTATTCACGAAAGTCCTCGTCTTGCACCCGGTGCTAATACAGGTGCAAAGCTTGTTACGGGCAACGTTGTAACATTTGAGCCGGGTATCTATATTCCCGAAAAATACGGCTGCCGTATTGAAGATATGGCTGCTATTACCGATACAGGTATTCGCAATTTCACAAAGAGTACAAAGGAACTTATTGAGCTTTTCTAATATGATTAAGAAGAATATAAGAATTAAACTCACGTCCCTTCGCGAAGCGACAAATGACCACTTTTTCGGTCAAATGCTTGGTGATGAGATAGACGAATTTGAGGATTTTGAAGACGAAAATCCTGAGGATCAGGAGCCCGAGGGCCCAATTGAGATGTTTTCTGAGGGTGAGCTTTATGTCACCGATGAGCGCGTAATTATTGCATATGATGAGAGCGAGCTGACAGGAATGGAAGGTTCGCATACTCAAGTGCGCTTCGAGAGAAGCAATGATGGTCTTGTAACCATGATGCGAAACGGAAACGTGAACACTATTCTTGTTTTTGAAGAGGGTAAACGTCATATTTGCACGTATCAAACCCCATATATGCCATTTGAAATTTGTGTTTTCACAAAAGAGGTAAGAAATACTTTACTTGAAAACGGCATAATCGAGCTTGATTACATAGTTGAAATTCGTGGCGCGCAGGCTGAAAGAACACAGTTCAAGATTGAGATTTTTGAGGACGATAATTCGCCCGTATAATTTAAGAAAAATACGCATAATATGACTCAAAAAAGGAGTTGTGTTATGCGTATTTTTGTTGTGATTGGCACTCGTCCTGAGGCTATAAAAATGCTGCCACTTGTAATTGAACTTAAAAAACGTGGTGAATTTGAAACTAAAGTGTGCTTTAGTGGTCAGCACGGTGAAATGGCAAAATCGGTGTTTGACGACTTTGAAATTGTACCCGATTTTATTTTTGATGCTATGAAAAAGGGGCAGGAACTTTCAAAATTGACAAATCGCCTTCTTGAATATTTTGATATACTTTTCAAATTGGAAAAGCCTGATTTGGTGCTTGTTCACGGTGATACCACAACAGCTTTTTGTGGTGCACTTGCAGCATTTTATTTGGGTATAAAGGTGGCACACGTTGAAGCAGGACTTAGGACGTTTGATCCCTTTTCTCCCTTTCCGGAGGAGTTTAACCGCGTGAGCATAGATGCCGTTTCGAATATTCATTTTGCACCTACCGTGGTTGCTGCGGAAAATCTTATTAGAGAGGGAAGAAAGTCAGTATTTACAGTACATAACACGGTGATTGATGCCCTTAAGTTTTCACTTTCAAGGACGATTGAATTGCCTATTTTAGATGGGTTAAAAAATAAGAAAATATTGCTGATAACTACCCACCGTCGAGAAAATCTGGGTGAAAAAATGAGGGATGCATTGCTTGGAATAAGGGATATATTAAATGAGCGAGATGACCTTTTTGGAATTATTCCCGTACATCCAAATCCTTGTGTTAGAGCTACTGTAGATAATGTGTTTAAAAATATCAAAAATATTAAGATTTGTTCACCGTTGCCAATGCGTGAATTTCATCATTTGTTATCGCGCGCTTTTGCTATTTTAACTGATAGTGGAGGCATTCAAGAGGAGGCAGCTTATCTTGGTGTGCCTATATTTTTAATGCGCGATAATACTGAGCGACCTGAATGTGTTGAGCTTGGTAACGTGTGCATAGTAGGAACTCAAAGAGAGCGCGTGAAAAATACTTTTCTTTCATTTATGAATTCCCCTAATATTATGAAAAAGATGTGCAAGCCGTCACATGCTTTTGGCGACGGGACGGCAAGTGAAAAAATAGTTAAATGCCTTATGTCCATGCAAAATGAGGAGTGAAATCTTTATATTATATTATTTTTTATAAAATTTATAAAAAACCCTTTACAAAATGCAAAAAAAATAGTATTATATAATGTGATATGGCGTGTTTTGTAAAAAAACGCAAATTTTCACTCTTACGGAGGATAAAACAATGGAAAACTTAACTCCAAAATATAAGAGGGTACTTTTAAAGCTTTCCGGTGAGGCGCTTGCCAAGGATTGTGACGGTATTCTCAATTTTGAATACATTGAACAAATTGCGGACGTGCTTAAAAAATGTGTGGCACAGGGTGTGCAAATTGCTGTTGTAGTTGGTGCAGGAAATATTTGGCGCGGTAGACAAAGCGGTTCAATGGATAGAGCAAGAGCTGACCAAATGGGTATGCTTGCAACTGCAATCAACTCCTTGGCGCTTGAAGAAACTTTTAACGGCACAGGTCTTAAATCTCGTGCAATGATGGTAATGGAGGTAAATTCCTTTGCTGACCCCTATCGTATAAGAGATGCAAGACGTCATCTTGATGAGGGTGAGGTTGTTATCATCGGTGGTGGCACGGGTATGCCTTTCTTCTCAACTGATACAGCGGCGGCAATTCACGCGGCAGAAATCGGTGCTGACGTAATCCTTATGGCAAAGAACATTGACGGAATCTACACAGCTGACCCACACGTTGACCCCACAGCAAAGAGATATGACGAAATTACATATCGCGAAATACTTGACAAGGAGCTTAAGGCTCTTGATATTCCCGCAAGTGCATTTTGTATGGAAAACGATATCAAATGCTATGCATTTGCACTCAGTGATCCCGAAAACATCTATCGCGTAATTATGGGCGAAAAGATGGGAACTGAATTACACAGATAAAAAAAGGAAAGAATATAAACGAGGTAAAAATTATGGCATTCAACATTAAAGATTTTGAAGAAAAGATGAAAAAAACTATTGCGGCTTATGACTACAATCTTCAGTCAATCCGCGCAGGTCAGGCAAATGCAGGCGTGCTTAACAGAGTAACATTTGAGTACTATGGCTCACCCACTCCCGTTAATACAATGGCTGATATTAGAATGGCTGACTCAAGAACACTTACAATCACACCTTACGACGCTTCAACTCTTAAGGCAATCGAAAAGGCAATTCTTACAAGTGACATCGGAATCAACCCCTCAAATGACGGTAAGATGATTCGTCTTGTATTCCCCCAGGTAACTGAAGAAAGACGTAAAGAGCTTAAAAAGCAGATTCAGAAGATGGGTGAGGATACAAAGGTTATTATCCGTAACATCCGTCGTGATGCAAACGATGCAATTAAGAAGGGTAAGAAGGACGGCGATCTTACTGAGGACGACGTAAAGAATGCAGAAAAGAAGGTTCAGGACCTTACAGACAACTACATCAAGGAAGTTGACGCTTGCTCTGCTAAGAAAGAAAAGGAAATTATGGCAATCTAAATTGCTAAATGCAACAAGGCGGGGCACAAAATCCCGCCTTTTTGGACTATTATGCGGTGAATGAAATTTGTAAATAGTTATCGCATTGAAAAAGAGGTAAAAAGTTGGAAAATAAGTTAAATTTCAAGGTCGATGAAAATTTAAAGCATATTGCTTTTATTATGGACGGTAACGGCCGTTGGGCAAAGGCGCGAGGAATGGAGCGCCCAGAGGGACACAAAGAGGGAGTTAAGGTGTTTGAACACATTGCAAACACTTGCTTTGATATTGGCATTGAGGCTGTGACCTTTTATGCCTTTTCAACTGAAAATTGGAAGCGTCCGCCTGCCGAAATAAAGGTGATTATGGGCTTGCTTTCGCACTATCTTGATAAATGTGGAAATACACTTATCAACAAAGGGGTGCGTTTTCGAGTTATCGGAGATAAATCTCAGCTTGACAGCGGCTTGAGAAAGAGAATAGATAAGCTTGAAAATGAGAGTAAGCAATATAAAAAGGTTCTCAACGTTGCAATAAATTACGGTGGCAGGGATGAGATTGTTTATGCTTGCAATAAGCTCGTTAGTGAGGGTAAAAAAATAAACAAAGAGAATTTGTCCCTTGCGCTTTATACTGAGGATTGTATTGAACCCGATATGATTGTTCGTACTGCGGGTGAAAAGCGCTTGTCAAACTTTTTGCTTTGGCAGGCATCGTATTCGGAGCTTTATTTCACCGATACCTTGTGGCCTGATTTTTCAGACGAAGATTTAATTATTGCTATAAATGACTTTTATACTAGACGCCGTAGATACGGTGGACTTTAAGGAGGAATGAAACAATGAAACAAAGAGTAATTACAGGAGCTGTAATATTGATGCTCATTATACCGATTTGCATTTTTTCGGGAACGATTATTTTCCCAATAGTAATGGCATTTATCGGTTTTATGGGTGTTTATGAAATGCTTGGATGCATGAAAACAAGAGATAATGACTGGATATCGACCCCTCTTTACGGTCTTGCGATTATTATGCCGTTTTTGGTTAGATATTTTGGAGATATTATTAGAAGCGATGCACTTATCATAGTTTTGATTTTGCTTGTCTATGCACTTTATTTGCTGGGTTATTGGGTGTTCTCATATGAAAAGAATCAGGAGGTAGATATGGCTCCAATTCTTTCAAGTACACTTATCTGCCTTTACATAATCGGTGCAGTTTCATCCATTATCGTAGTTCGCGACTTGGATTTTGGTGAGTACTATTTGTATTTCATCTTTATGGGTGCATGGATTACTGATACGTTTGCTTACTTTACAGGTATGCTTTTCGGCAAGCATAAGCTTATTCCCATAGTAAGCCCAAAGAAGACTATTGAAGGAAGCATTGGTGGAACACTTTTCTGCATTGCATTCTTTGTTGGCTTTGGTGCACTTGTAAATCATTTTGCAAATGCTGAGCTCAACCTTGTTGTGGTAGGATGCTCAGGTCTTGCGGCTGCATTGGTTTCTCAAATTGGTGACCTTTCAATGAGTGTTATTAAGAGAACTCACGGAATTAAGGATTATGGCAAGCTTTTCCCCGGACACGGCGGCGTGCTTGATAGATTTGATTCCATTTTGGCAGTAGCTATTGTTATGGCGCTTTTCTTGGCGTAAAAATATTGTAATGAACGAAAATAGAGAAAGAATGCTTGTCCTCGGTTCAACGGGTTCAATTGGCGAGCAGGCACTTGATGTGGCAAAAAAGACCGAAACTGAGGTTGTTGCCATTTGTGCTAATCGAAATTGGAGAAGGGTAGCTGAGCAAGCAAGGGAACATAATGTAAAATACGCAGCAATGTGTGACGAGAGAGCCGCTGCTTCTCTTATGCTTGCACTTGACGATACTGATATCAGGGTTTTTTGCGGTGTTGAAGGCATTTGCGAGATGATTTCTGCAAGTGCTGAGGACGGCGCAAGCTTTGCTGTGAACTCAATTATTGGTCAGGCAGGACTTTTGCCTACAATTTCCGTGCTTGAAAATGGGATTCGTTTGGCTCTTGCCAATAAGGAGAGTCTTGTTGTTGCGGGTGAAATTGTAATGAATTTGGCACGTGAAAAGGGTATTGATATTCTTCCTGTCGACAGTGAGCACTGTGCAATTCACCAGTGTCTGCGTTCCGGAAAAAAGGAAGAGGTTAAAAAGATAATTCTTACAGCCTCGGGTGGCCCATTTTTTGGAATGACAAAGGAAGAAATGTATGACCTGCCACTCTCTCGTGCACTGGCGCATCCAACGTGGAAGATGGGGGCAAAGATCACTATTGATTCAGCAACTCTTATGAATAAAGGCTTTGAGATAATTGAAGCAGCACACTTGTTTGGACTTACTGCTGATAAAATTGACGTTTTAGTACATCGTGAGAGTATAATTCACTCAATGGTGGAATATATAGATAATAGTGTTATCGCACAGCTTTCAATCCCCGATATGCGTCATTGTGTTCAGTACGCTCTTGATAAAGCAGGTAGAAGCGAAGGTGTAATTGAGCCACTTGATTTAGCAAAGATTTCAAAATTAACCTTTGCACGTCCTGATAGGGAGGCATTTGCACTTCTTGATTTGGCGCTTTATGCACTTGATAGAGGCGGAGCAACGTGTGCTGTGCTCAATGCTGCTAATGAAATTGCTGTTGCGGCATATTTGGCTGAAAAAATCAAGTTCGGTCAAATAACTGAATGTGTTTGCCACACGGTTTACGCAATGCCAAAAGCATGCGAAATTCACACACTTGAAGGCATTTTTGAGGCCGATAAAAAGGCAAGAAAGATTGCCAAAGCATATTTGAAGATTTAAGGAGAAACTCGTTTGACCACACTTTTATATATTCTTATCACTGCCTTAGTGATTGGATTTTTGACATTTATTCACGAATTTGGACACTTTTTCTTTGCAAGACTTTTTAAGGTTCCCGTGCTTGAATTTGCAATCGGTATGGGTCCCAAATTAGTTTCTTGGGAGGGTAAAAAGGGAACCAAATACTCACTTCGCGCTTTTCCCATTGGTGGATACGTTCAAATGGAGGGTGAGGAAGGAACAAGTGAAAACCCTGCAGCCTATAATAATCTCAGTCCTTGGAAAAAGATTATTGTAACAATCGCAGGCCCACTTGTAAATATTATTTTTGCTGTCATCGTTATGTTTATTCTCGTTGCATCAACTGAGACGCTTGGCTCAAACGTTGTTGCCGAATTTGATAACGGAGCAATCAGTAATCAGCAGCTTCAGTTGGGTGATGAGATTGTTAAGATTGGAAATGCACGCGTTCATACACCAAATGAAATTTCATATGAAATTATGATGCAGGGTTATGAGGCAATTGACGTAACAGTCATAAGAAACGGTGAAGAAATAACACTTGAAAACGTTGTTTTCCCGGCTACTCAGGATGAAGCATCGGGAACAATTTTCGGAGCTATGGACTTTAAGGTTTACCCATTGAGCGCAACGAAGAACGTTGGATTCTTTGATTACCTTGAACAAGCATTTTTCCGTTCGATTAATATGGTTAAAATGGTATTTGATTCGCTTTGGGGACTCATTTCGGGAAGATTTAGCATTGATGCTATGTCAGGTCCCATTGGAATGGTTGATGCAGTTGGTCAAACTGCGGAGGTATCAAAGCAATATAATACCTTAGAGCCTATTTTCAACCTTATCGTGCTTATTAGCATGAACTTGGGTATTTTCAATCTTTTGCCCATACCTGCCCTTGACGGTGGAAGAATTTTGTTCCATCTCATTGACGGAATCGCAGGAAGAAAGGTTATCAAGAAAGAAATTGAAGATAATATCACAATGATTACAATGATAGCATTGTTGATATTTATGCTTTTTATTTCCGTTAAGGATGTAATAAAGCTATTTTAAAGTTCAAAAGTACTAAATTTCAGGAGAAAAAATGAAGTACAACGAAATTAGAAGAAAAACTAAAAAGCTTAAGATAGGTAATACGTATATCGGTGGCGATTCACCAATTGCAATTCAATCGATGACAAATACCGATACTATGGATAAGGCTGCTACCTTGGAGCAAATTCGCGCTCTGCAGACTGCGGGATGTGACATTGTGCGCATTACTGTACCCACACTTGATGCAGCCCTTACCATACCCTATCTCAAAGAAAACGGAATATATATACCGATAGTTGCGGATATACATTTTGACTATCGTATCGCGCTTCGTTGCGCTGAGCTTGGTGTTGATAAAATAAGAATTAACCCCGGAAACATTGGCACTGACGATAGAGTTAAGGCAGTTGCAGATGCATGTCGCACGCGTGGAATACCGATTAGAATAGGTATAAATTCTGGCTCATTACAGAAGGATATTCTTGAAAAGTACGGTTCACCGACTCCCGAAGCACTTTGCGAAAGCGCATTCCGTCACATTAAATTGCTTGAAAAATATGATTTTGAGGATATTGTGGTGTCAATTAAAGCATCCAACGTGCCCTCAATGATAAAAACAAATAAATTGCTTGCTGAAAGCTGCCCTTATAACATCCACCTTGGAGTTACCGAGGCAGGTGGTGAGCGCGCAGGGACGTTGAAGAGTGCCGTTGGTATAGGCTCACTTCTTTGCGAAGGAATTGGTGACACTATTCGTGTATCCTTAACGGCTGATCCCATTAAGGAGATTGCCGCTGCAAAGGACATTCTTTCCGCAGTGGAAATTGAAGGGCAGAGTGGAATGAAGATTGTTAGCTGCCCCACTTGTGGAAGAACAAAGATTGACCTTATATCCCTCTCTCAAAGATTTGAAGAGGCTGTAGCTCGCGAGGGGCTTTTGGATAAGCCCGTTAAGGTTGCTCTTATGGGCTGTGCAGTTAACGGCCCCGGGGAAGCAAGGGAAGCTGATATAGGAATTGCCGGTGGCATTGGTGAAGGCTTGCTTTTTGCCCACGGTGAGATTATAGAAAAAATACCCGAAGATAAGATAATTGACGTATTGATACAAAGAATAAAAGAGATATAAATTTTAGGTTTTAAAACAACAAAGATATGATTTAGCGCTTTAATACAGCGAATATATGAGGAATAACAATATGGCAGAGAAGAAATTTTTAGAGATATTTAATAGATATACACCTAACGACGCGGAGATAATTCGCGTCTTGTCGTGCGTTGAGAAAACCTCCGTTCGAGCCGATAAAGAGAAGCGTATTATTCAGGCCGATGTGTCATTTAATAGAATAGTACATAAGGACATCCTTTATCGAATTGAAAACGAGATAAAGGAGGCATATTCACTCAATTACGTAAAGCTTTTGCCCAAATACCCTGCAAATCTTTTTGATAAGCAGTATTTTAAGCAAATACTTTTTGAAGCTGAAAGAATAGGCATTGTTGCACGTGGATTTTTTGCATCAAGTGACTATGAATTTAAGGGTGATAGCATTATCATAACCATTCCATTTGTTGCAGGTGGTGTGCGCCTTCTTGAAAATGCTAATACTCCCAAAATTATAGAGAACATCATTTTCTCTGAATTTGGACTTAAATATAACGTAAAGATTGTCAACGATGAAAATATGTCAAATTCAGTTCGCGAAAAGCAGAGAAGTGAATCACAAAAATTTGACCGTGAAATTGTTGAACAGTCAAAGAGATATGATAGTGCCCCCACAAGCGGTATGGGAGCATCAAAAAATGAAAAAGAAATCGTAGGGGCAAACCTCCCCCGTGTTTCAACCCTTTTTGACGGTGCTGAAATGCTTCTTGAGGATGGCATTTGCACAATTGGATATAAAAAATTTGACGTTTCATCTCCCGAATATGCATATGGTGAGGAGTTTGACGTTAAACCAACTCCCATCGCAGCTCTTAACGGATATTCACGCGATGTTGTAATCGTGGGGGAAGTATTCGGATTTACACAGGAGCCTGCAAGACGTGGAAATAGAGTGTCTACAACCTTCTTCATTTATGATGGAAACACTTCCATTGAGGTGCGTGCGTATGAGGACGATATAAAAAGTGCCGAAATAGCAGGAATTGCTAAAAATGGTTCAACAATAGCGCTTTATGGTAGAAGTGAAGTTGAAAAGAAGAAGGACGGCATTGGAAAAGATCTTATTTTTTCATTCTATCATATTGCAAAAATAAGAGAGATAAAAAGATTTGACAATGCGGAAGAAAAACGCGTTGAGCTTCACTTACATACACAAATGTCAGCAATGGACGCCTTGCTTGACCCTGAGGTTGCCGTTAAAAAGGCACACGAATGGGGACATAAGGCAGTTGCTATAACCGACCATGGAAACGTACAAGCATACCAAATGGCAATGCTCCAGGCCGAAAAGCTTGGAATGAAGGTTATTTACGGTCTTGAGGCATATTTCGTAAATGACAAAACAACAGCCGTAACAGGCGAATATAAGGGAACGTTTAAGGATGAATTTGTTGTTTTTGATATTGAAACAACCGGTCTTTCCGTTCTCACGTCTCAAATTATTGAAATTGGTGCAGTTAAAATCAAGGATGGAAAGGTGCTTGAGCGCTTTAATAAATTCGTTGATCCTGAGACACCTATTCCCGAGGTTATCACTCAGCTTACGGGAATTGATGATTCTATGGTTCAGGGTGCGGATAAAATTGACGTTGTTCTTCGTGAATTCCTTGATTTTGTGGGAAAGAGCTTGCTCATTGCCCACAATGCAAACTTTGATATTTCCTTTATCAGAAAGGCATCGCGTGATCTTGGCTATTCCTTCTCAAACCCATATCTTGATACAGTAACGCTTTCACGTTATCTTAACTCGGATTTGAAATCACATAAGCTTGATGCAGTTGCAAAGTATTACAATCTTGGTGATTTCAATCATCATAGAGCATGTGATGATGCTGAGATGCTTGCAAATATTTTCTTTGCAATGACCGATAAGATGATGCGCTTTGATATTCATAGCTTTGAAGACCTGCAAAGAGATATGAGTGAGAATGCCGATCCACTCAAAATTAAGCCCTATCACCAGGTTATTTTGGTTAAAAATCCGACAGGACTTAAAAATCTTTATAAGCTTATCAGCTATTCATATTTGAAATATTATCGCAGAATGCCGAGAATTCCAAAGAGTGAACTTGAAAAACATAGAGAGGGACTTATTATTGGCTCGGCATGTGAAGCGGGTGAACTTTTCCGCGCAATTCTTGAAAAGAAGCCAGAGGACGATATTAGAGATATTGTTAACTTCTATGACTATCTTGAAATTCAACCCATTTCAAATAACCGTTTCCTTATTGATGAGGGAATGGTTGCTGATGAAGAGGAACTTCGTGAGCTTAACCGTCAAATCGTTGAGCTTGGTGAAAAGCATAAAAAGCCCGTAGTTGCAACCTGCGACGTGCACTATCTTAATCCCGATGACGAAATTGGTAGAAAGGTATTGCTTGCAGGTATGCGTTTTAAGGATGCGGACAAAGATTGTCCTCTTTATTTTAGAACAACCGAAGAAATGCTTGAAGAATTCTCATATTTGGGAGAGAAAAAAGCAAGAGAGGTTGTTATCACCAATCCTAATCTTATTGCCGATATGGTTGAAGACGGTATAAGACCATTCCCGAAGGGCACTTTTACTCCCAAAATTGAGGGAGCAGAAGAAGATTTGCAAAGAATGTGCTATGAAAATGCCGAGAAAAAATATGGTAAGCCCCTTCCCGAATACGTAAGAGCTCGTCTTGATAAGGAGCTTACTTCAATTATCAAAAACGGCTTTGCGGTGCTTTATATCATCGCGCAAAAGCTTGTTAAATACAGTGAGGATAATGGTTATCTTGTTGGTTCTCGAGGTTCAGTTGGCTCATCCTTTGTTGCCTCCTGTGCGGGAATTTCAGAGGTTAACCCCCTCAAACCACACTACTATTGTCCGAAATGTCAGCACAACGAGTTCTTTATGAACGGTGAATACGGATCGGGATTTGACTTGCCCGATAAGGATTGCCCCGAGTGTGGAACAAAAATGTGCGCTGACGGTCACGATATCCCCTTTGAAACTTTCCTTGGCTTTTACGGTGAAAAATCCCCCGATATCGACCTTAACTTCTCAGGTGAAGTTCAGGGTAAGGTACACAAATATACTGAAGAATTGTTCGGCGCCGAAAACGTGTTCCGTGCAGGAACCATCGGTGGCGTCGCTGAAAAAACTGCTTTTGGATTTGTGCTTAAATACCTTGAAGAAAAGGGAATTAGCTTGCCAAGAGCCGAAATGAATAGACTTGTATCCAAATGTGTTGGTGTAAAGAGAACAACGGGTCAGCACCCAGGTGGTATCGTTGTTGTACCCAAGGAAATGGAAATTTACGACTTTTGTCCCGTTCAGCACCCTGCCGAGGATGCAACCTCTAATATTGTAACAACTCACTTTACGTTCGAATATCTTCACGATACGTTGCTTAAACTCGACGAGCTTGGACACGATATTCCAACGAAATATAAATGGATTGAAAGATTCTCTGACACAAGTGTTATGGACGTTCCAATGAATGATAGGGCAGTATATGAATTGTTCTTGTCAACTAATTCTTTAGGAATATCCCCTGAGGATATTGGCGGCGCCAAGCTCGGTACTTACGGCTTGCCCGAATTTGGTACGCGTTTTGTTATGAAGATGGTTGAGGAAGCAAAGCCATCATCCTTTGCCGACCTTTTGCAAATTTCGGGCCTTTCACACGGCACTGACGTATGGACAGGTAACGCGCAAGACCTTATTAATAACGGCATTTGTGATATTTCACACGTTATTGGATGTCGTGATAATATTATGAACGACCTTATTGCCTACGGTGTTGAAAGTGCGCTTTCCTTCCAAATTATGGAGAGTGTAAGAAAGGGTAAGGGACTTAAACCCGACTGGGAAAAAGCAATGATTGAAGCAGGTGTTGACGATTGGTATATCGACTCCTGTAAAAAGATTAAATACATGTTTCCAAAGGCGCACGCGGCGGCATACGTTATGTCTGCAATTCGTGTTGCTTGGTATAAGGTACATATGCCCACAGCCTTCTATGCTGCAATGTTCACAGTTTCGTCCGTTGGACTTGATGCCGAAATCGTAATGAGAGGGCATCGTGGTGTGTCCGATGAAATTAAGAGAATTGAGGAGCTTGGTAAAGAGGCATCTCAAAAGGAGCAGGCATCAGTTGCAGGACTTCAGCTTGTTCGTGAAGCATACGCGAGAGGAATTAAATTCCTTCCCATCAATCTTAGAAAGAGTGACCAAAAGGCATTCTTGCCCGAAAACGGAGCAATAAGACTTCCGTTCTCATCTCTTTCAGGACTTGGTGAAAACGCGGCGCAGAATATTATCGACGCAAGAAACGAAGAGGACTTCTTCTCAGTAGAGGACCTTCAAATTCGTGCAAAGCTCTCAGGCACAGTAATTGAAATATTGCGTAAAAACGGCGTTCTCGACGGACTTTCAGACACCGACCAAATTTCGTTCTTTTAAAAGTTAGTTAAAAAAGATATGGGGGCTTTTTTGAAAAATCGCCCCCAAAAGTAAGTTACTTAAAAAGGAAACTAAAAAATGGCAGACATTTTTGAATTATTTAAGAAAATTTCAAGTGAAAATACTGCATCTCGCGAGCCAATTTCACATATTATTGTGGGACTTGGCAATCCCGGTGCGCAATATTTTCATACAAGACATAATGCGGGCTTTCTCGCAATAGACTATATATGCAATAAGTATAACGCCCGTGTAAACAAGAGCGCACACAAGGGACTTGTGGGCGAAGCTACGATTGTGGGCAAGCGCGTGCTTTTGGTTAAGCCCCAAACATTTATGAATTTGTCGGGTGAATGCGTTCGTGCGGCTCTTGATTTCTATAAAATCAGCCCCGATAACCTTATAATAATATATGACGACATCTCCCTTGACGTTGGTCGCCTTCGCGTTCGTCGCGACGGAAGTGCAGGTGGACACAACGGTATCAAGAGCATTTTAGAGCACCTTGGCACAAAGACCTTCCCAAGAATTAAGGTGGGTGTTGGACAAAAGCCCCACCCCGATTATGACCTTGCATCTTGGGTGCTTTCCGAATTCAAGGCTGACGAGCTCAAGGCACTCGAGGGCACGTTCCCAACAGTTTGCGAGGGACTTGAAAAAATTTTGACAACAAGCATTGACGATGCAATGCAAATTTGCAATAAAAAACAGTAAAACGGAGTAAAATATGAGTTTTATTACCTCCGCGATAAGACTTGATAGCGAATACAGACAGCTTCTTGATACAGTTAAAAAGGAGTTTTCGGCGCACAAGTCCTATCCAATAGCAATCAGCGGTCTTTCAGACGGCGCAAGTGATAGTGCAATTATTTCTCTTGTCGAGGATACGAAAGATAAGCGTGGCAAAATGCCAGCAACCATCATTTGCTACGATGAAAAGGAATGCCTCCGCCTTCAAAAATTGTTCACTCAGTTTGGTTACAGTGCGGGCTTCTATCTCAACCGTGACTTAAACTTTTATAATATTACTGCCTCCCATGAGTATGAGCATGAGAGGCTTAAAGTGTTGTTTGGAATATTAAATTCCGAGCTTGACGTGGTGATAACAACACCCGATGCGGCTCTTTCATATACAATTCCGCCACAGGAGCTCAAAAAAAGCATCATCCGACTTGACACAAAAACAATCACTACTCCTCGTGAGCTTTGCAAATTCTTGACTCTGTGTGGATATACCAACGTTGATATGGTAGACGGTGCAGGTCAGTTTGCAAGTCGTGGTGGCATTGTTGATATCTTTGCACCGGGTGGGTATTATATCAATGAGGACGGTGAGCGCGCAAGAGCAGATTTGCCCGTTAGAATTGAGTTTTTCGGTGACGAAATTGACAGAATGGGACTTTTCTCAGTTGAAACGCAAAGAATGATTGAGAATGTTGAGTGCATCGAATTTTCACCTGCCCGTGAAATTTTGGCAAGTGCCGAAAAGATTGCAAAGCTTCGCGAGGCGGTTTCCGACCAATTTAAAAATTGCAAGGATGCCGATGCTTTACTTGAACTTACAGGTGAGCTTAATGCTATCGACGGACTCAATGGTGAGGGTGGCTCACTCAAATTCATTGATAAATATATCACCTTGATTTATCCTGAAAGATGCTCACTTTTCGACTATGTTACTGAGCGCACATGCTTAATAATCAAGGGTACAAATGCGATTGCCGAAAGAATTCGAGGAGCCGAGTGGCATAATAACCAGGTTATTGAGGAGCTTGTAGCCTCGGGCACAATTGCACCGAAATATACTGATTATTCAAAACCAAGCGCACAATATGATTTGTTTTGTGATAGAAACGTCACCTTGCATACCGACTCCATAACCCAAGGACTTTCGGGCAAGAATACAAGTGGAATTTTCCATTTTAGAAGCAAGCAAACTGTTTCATACGATGAAAAAACAGACCTTCTTTTTGAGGATATCGACCAATATCTCGCGGGTAGGTTTGCCGTTTGCGTGCTTTGTGAAAACGAGGTCTTTGCAAAAAATATTGTCGGCACTTTGCTTGAAAAAGAGATAAAAGCAAGTGTTGAGCCCGAAAACGTGGCACAGGGTGAGGTAGGTGTTTTCTATAAAGACCAATTTAGTGGCTATGAATTACCAAGTGCACGTATTGCTGTGCTTTCAACCAATCGCGATGGTAGAAATGGTGGAATAAATTCCGTTTCGCGTTCAATGCGCAGAAGAAAGAAAAAGAGCAATACCCAGCAAATTTTCTCATATAACGACCTTGAAGTTGGTGATTTGGTTGTTCATGAGGCATATGGTATTGGTAAATATGCTGGTATCACTAACCTTGTTCAAGATGGTGTAGGTCACGATTATATTACCATTCAGTATGCAGGCAGTGATAAACTTTTCTTGCCTGTTGAAAAGCTTGATATGGTTTCAAAATACGTCGGTGCTCACTCCGATGACGGACTTATAAAGCTTTCACGATTTGGAGGAGCCGAATGGGGAAAAACGAAAGCTAAGGCAAAGGCAGCAGTAAAAGAAATGGCAAAGGAGCTAATAGAGCTTTACGCACGTCGAATGAGAACACACGGCTTTGCATTCCCACGCGATGATGATTTCCAACGTGACTTTGAGGCAGCATTTGAGTATGATGAAACTGATGCTCAAATCGAGGCAATTAACGATATAAAAAGCGATATGATGCAATCAATGCCAATGGATAGACTTCTTTGTGGTGACGTAGGATTTGGTAAGACGGAAGTTGCTGCAAGAGCGCTGTTCAAGTGTGTAGCCGACGGCAAGCAGGCAGCTGTTCTTGTGCCGACTACGATTCTTGCAAATCAGCATTTCTATACGTTAAAGGAAAGATTCGAAAACTTCCCATTCAATGTTGAAGTTTTATCAAGATTCAAGACGCCGGCACAGCAGAAGAAGATAATAGATAAGCTGGAAAAGGGCGAAATCGACTTAATAATCGGTACTCATAGATTGCTTTCTAAGGAAATCAAGTACAAAGACCTTGGTCTTCTTGTTATAGACGAAGAACAGCGCTTTGGTGTTGAGCATAAGGAAAAGCTTAAACAGATGAAGAAGAACGTTGACGTTTTAACTCTTTCCGCAACACCTATTCCGAGAACTTTAAACATGTCCCTTACAGGCATCAAGGATATGTCATTGATTGAAGAACCGCCTGAAGAAAGATACCCTGTTCAGACCTATGTTATGGAACAGGACGATAGAACTCTTCGCGACCTTATCGAAAGAGAAATCGGTAGAGGCGGACAGGTTTATATAGTCTTCAATCGTGTACGTGGAATTAATCAAATTGCGGATAGGATTCAGGACTTAGTGCCTGATGCAAAAATCGTTGTTGCTCATGGTCAGATGAATGAGCACACTCTTGAAGATGCGATGATGAGCTTTATCGGCGGCGAAAACAATGTCCTTATCGCTACTACAATCATTGAATCAGGTATCGACGTGCCAAACGCCAATACTATGGTTATTCTGGATTCCGATAGATATGGCCTTTCTCAGCTTTATCAGCTAAGAGGTCGTGTAGGCCGTGCTAACAGACAGGCATATGCATATATGATGTATCAGAAGGACAAAGTGTTGACTGAAGTAGCTGAAAAGAGACTGAAGGCTATTAGAGAGTTTACTGAGTTCGGATCTGGATTTAAAGTTGCTATGCGTGACCTTGAAATTAGAGGTGCGGGCAACATGCTAGGCACTGAGCAGAGTGGTCATATGGTTAACATTGGATACGAGCTGTATTGCAAGATGGTAGACGACGCAGTGAGAGCACTTCAGGGAGAAATCGTTAGCGAGGACAGAGAAGAGTCAACTGTGGAACTAAAGGCATCTGCATATATTCCAGAGTTCTATATTTCCGACGAAGTCACAAAGCTTCAAATGTACAAGCGAATCGCAGCTATTCATAATAGGGACGATGAAGATGAAATCATAGATGAACTAATCGACCGTTTTGGCGATGTACCACAGTCAACGATGAATCTAATTAAGATTTCTCATATTAGATATCTTGCAGAAGTCCTTGCCATCAAGGAAATTAAACAGGATGGCAACAAGGTGGTTCTGTACTTTGATGCTAAGAATCCACTGAGCGGATTCGCGCTGCTAAATGCGACAGAAAAGTTTGGACCAAAACTGTTCATCCATGGAGGACAGAAGCCGTTTGTTAGACTGACAATAAATGAAAAGAAAAACTTAGAGGAGACTCTAACGTTGCTAGAAGTACTGGCAGAAAACAGAAAGACTAATTAAAAAAGACAGATAGACTATCTGTCTTTTTTTAATTCTCCATTTGTTTTGCTAAGAAAGAGGCACCTACTTCTGCGACTTTTAGCTCAGCCTCACCCAGGTGCTGATTTTCTTTGGCCAAGATCGTAATTGAACCGATTGGGTCACCGTGGGAGACGATAGGAATAACAATTTTAGAATCATTGGAGAAGCGATTCTTGCTCTGAATGATTCTGTCTAGCTCGGTATCAACTTGCTTGTTGCTATATTCTTTACGTCCAATACCCGAAGCTGCAATAATTTGATCGGTATCGGAAACAATAATAGTTCCTCCTAAAATCTTGGAAGCGGTTTCGGCGTACTCGTTAGCAACATCGCTTAAGTCGTTGATGGGAGAGTATTTTTTTAAAATTACTTCTCCTGAATTGTTTGTAAAAATTTCAAGAGGGTCGCCTTCGCGGATGCGTAGAACCCTTCTAATTTCTTTAGGTACAACGACCCTTCCTAGGTCATCTATTCTTCGAACAATACCTGTTGCTTTCATTTTTATATAGATCTCCTTTAAATCAAATCGTGGTACTATTATTTGTGAATTAAATCAAATTTATACTTTGTTTGTTGACATTTTTGCGTGGTTGCATTACATTGAAAAACGAAATGAGGTGTTAACTTTGAACGAAAAAATTAAAGATTATATACACGAAAATAGCGGCCTTATGTATGAGACCCTTGAAGAACTTTGCTTGATTCCAGCACCTTCACATCACGAGTATGCAAGAGCGGAATATTGCAAAAACTGGCTTGAAAACCACGGTGCTGTGGGCGCATATATCGACGAAGTTTTCAATGTGATTTTCCCTATAAATTGTTCTGAAAGTGACAAAATCACGGTATTTGCAGCACATACTGACACTGTTTTCCCTGACAGAGAACCTATGCCGTACTATGACGATGGCCAAAAGGTTTTTTGCCCGGGTTGTGCGGATGATACAGCGGGTGTCGTAGTTCTTTTACTTACGGCAAAATATTACATCGAAAACAACATTGTTCCTGAAAATGGCATTATGTTTGTTCTTAATTCTTGCGAAGAAGGATTGGGTAATCTAAAGGGTATTCGTAAGATCTTTGAGGACTTTGAAGACAGAATTGAGACCTTCATTACTCTGGACGGGGATCTGGATTATGTGGTGGACTCTTCTGTTGGCTCACATAGATACGAAGTTAATGTGTTGACTGAGGGTGGCCATTCATTTGAAGCCTTTGGAAACACCAATGCCATTGCAGAGGCCAGCAAGATTATCAGTGAAATATATAAGATTGAGGTACCTAATAAACCTGGTACAAGAACCACATATAACGTTGGTACGATAGAGGGCGGAACATCTGTAAAC
>JAZTYY010000083.1:0-22098 GCA_045637205.1 Eubacteriales bacterium
ATTTGGAATAAGTAAAAGTACAGTACATAAAGATATCACACAAAATCTAAAAACAATTCATCCGGATTTACACAAAAAAGTTAAAGAATTACTTGAAAAGAATAAGCAAGAAAGGCATTTAAGAGGTGGTGAAGCAACAAAACAGAAGTTCTTAAAAGCTAAATTGAACCTATAATCAGCTAAACACCCTAATATTCCTTCCCTAAATTATACAAAATTTGCATTTTGTATAATTGGAAGTCACGAGAACTTATAGATGTATTCCCCCCATATTATCTCTAACAATAACCAAGAATCACTTTACAACCAAGGATATTCACCAGGAAGAATTGCATCGTATTCAAGGTTAATTGGTTTACAAAGGAATGACTCAATTCCCTCGTTTTTCAATGCTTCTTGTGCATCTTCGGCATAAATAAAGCTAGGAAATACACCAAACACTGCAGGTCCACTTCCACTAATCATTGCTACCTTGGCTTCATTTGCATACATAATATTTTTGATTTTCTTTACGCCTTCATCGTTTTCATATAAATCCTCAAAAATATTAAACATCAAAGGAAAGGCTTGACTGCATTTACCAACGCTGAATGCGCCAAACAAATCGCCATAATTTTTTCCGCATCTGTAATTCTCAAAGTTATTATATTTTTCATCAAGCTTACGATATTGTTCAGCGGTAGATTCTTTAGTACTAGCACAAGCAATTAACAAATTATAGTTTTTAATACCGTACATATCAAAGGTTACGTCCCCTCTATTGCGACAAACCTGTGTACCTCCAACTATACAAAACGGCACGTCTGATCCAATTTGCATACCTATATCACAAAGCTGCTTTCTTGTGTACGGTTTACCATATAAATAATTAAGACCTCTCAATACTGCAGCTGCATCAGCGCTACCACCAGCTAAGCCCGCCGCCATTGGAATATTTTTTTTGATTTTTATATCAGCACCACTAATGGGCTCAAAATCAAGGTTTTCGTAAAACTTTTTAGCCGCTATATAAGCTATATTTTTTTCTTCGGGAATATCAATATCCGAATTTTCAATTTTAACCGAAAGCGTCTTGTCCATATTTAAAGTAATATCAACCTCATCATAAAGGCTTACAATTTGCATAATGGTCAACAAACCATGAAAGCCGTCTTCCCTTTTTTCAGTTATATCTAAATATAGATTAATTTTTGCATATGCTTTTTCCGTTCTTGAAAACATAGACACCTCTTACACACATGTTTTTATATATAATAACATAAATTTTTTATTTTTTCAATAGAAACGACATAATATCTCTTGACTTGGAAAGGTTTTTTAATTATAATATATATTAGTATATTATGGACTTATGTAGAAAGGAGATTTCTATGAAGCGTTTTTTTGAAAACAAAAAGGTCATAGGCATAATTTTGTTTTCGGTAATTATTACTATTGTTGCTTTTTTGCTTGTTTATAACATAATCAATGGTAGTATTTCAAAATTCTTACATGAATTTTGGGAAATCATTGGCCCCATTACAACCGGTTTTGTAATTGCGTATTTATCCAACCCTATAGTAACCTTTTTTGAGAAAAAAGTGTTCAAATGGATTAAGAACTTCAAGATTAAAAGATTTATTTCAATTTTGGTTTCATTCATTTGCATTCTTCTCTTTATAGCTGCGATATTAATAATTTTAGTACCAAGCTTGATTAATACTTTAATCTCATTCTGGGAAACTTACGTTGTGAATTATGAAGAAGCAATTCATACTTGGATTGGCTCCTTAAATTCCATGCTTGAAAGATTCAATTTGGTTGACGAATCAAGTTATTTACAGCCTGAATCTATTATTACTTGGGTTCAATCCACATTCCCATGGATAGATGATGTGGCTGAAGGTGATATTCAGGGACTTCTTCCTAACGTATCCGATTCAATTTCACACAACATATCTGCTATTCTTGAATACGCTCTCTCCTTTGGAGCTTCAGTATTTAACGCGATTAAGAATTTTGTTTTGGGTATATTTATTGCGTTCTATATGTTAATGGCTAAAGAAGGATGCAAGGCTTACATTAGAAGATTCTTGAACAGCTTCCTTACTCCCAAAAATGTTCGCGCCGTAATCCGCTTTGGAAAACTTGCTGACCGATCCTTTGGTGGCTTTATTGAAGGTCAATTGCTTGATGCAATTGTGGTTGGTGTTATTTCATTTGTAACGTTTACAATTTTTGGATTACCAGTTCCCCACTTGCTTGCGACTATAATTGCAGTAACAAACGTTATTCCGATTTTTGGCCCCTTTATTGGTGGAATTCCTGCGGCATTTATCGTATTGTTAACAGCACCCGAAAAAACTCTTTTATTCATCGTTCTAATTGTGGTTATTCAGCAAATTGACGGCAATATTATTTGCCCACACATCATCGGTGATAAAATAAATATCAGTCCCCTTGCAACCATTATTGCAATCATAACAATGGGTGGCTTGTTTGGAGTTGTAGGCATGGTTATTGGTGTACCAATTTTCTCAGTTATCATCCACATCATTAACACCTACACTATGAATGCATTACGCAAAAAAGGACTTCGTCCATCAATTAAAGACTATTATGTAGGTCACCCCGAAAAAATAGAAGTTTCAAAAGGCAAAAAATCAAAAGAAAATATTATAGAAAAAAATCAGGAGAATTAAAAATGGCAAACATTACTTACACTACAAAAGGAACTTGTTCAAGACAAATTGACATTGTTTTGAATGATGACGGAATTATTGAATCAGTAGCATTCACAGGTGGTTGCTCAGGCAATACCCAGGGTGTTGCAGCACTTGTAGCTGGAATGCATATTGACGAGGCTATTAAAAGACTTGATGGCATAAAATGTGGTCCAAGATCCACATCTTGCCCCGATCAGTTAGCTAACGCGCTCAAAGAATACAAAAATCAATAAAAACATATTAGTTGAAAGGATTTTTTATGGAATTTTATAGACAAGAATATCAAAAATGGTTGGATTCTTCTCTTCTTTCCGAAAGTGAGAAAAGCGAGCTTTTGGAAATTGGAAATAATGAAAATGAAATAAAGGAACGTTTCTATACTTCACTTGAATTCGGTACAGCGGGTCTTCGCGGAAAAATGCGTGTAGGCACAAATGCTATGAACCGTTTTACAGTTGCTCAAGCAACACAGGGACTTGCTAATTTGATTATCAAAGAAGGTCGTTCAAAAGATGGTGTTGCTATTGCATATGATTCAAGAAATAACTCTGAGCTTTTTGCTAAAGAATCTGCGAGAGTTCTTGCCGCTAACGGCATTAAAGCTTATATATTTGATGAATTGCGCCCCACACCTGAGCTCTCATTCGCATTGCGCGAGCTTTCATGTGTTGCAGGTATTAACATCACAGCTTCTCATAATCCCAAAGAATACAACGGATACAAAGCATATTGGGAAGATGGTGCTCAGCTCCCCCCCGAGCATGCTAAAACCGTTTCTGCTGAAATTGAGAAAATTGATATATTCAGTGATATTAAGTACACCGATTTTGACAATGCTGTTGAATCAGGAAGTATCGTTATTCTTGATCAGGAAATGGACGAAAAATATCTTGCTGCAGTAATGAAGCAGTTGGTAAATCCCGATGCCATTACAAGAGTGGCAAATGACCTTAAAATTGTATATTCTCCCTTGCACGGAACTGGCTATAGATTGATTCCTGACATCCTCTCTCGTTGTGGTGTTGAACATCTTTATGTTGTTCCCGAGCAAATGGAGATTAATGGTGACTTCCCCACTGTTGAAAAGCCCAATCCCGAGTATCCCGAAGTATTCGAGCTCGGTATAGAAATTGCTAATAACGTTGGAAGCACACTTGTTATTGCAACTGACCCCGATGCAGACCGTGTTGGTGTAGTTACTAAAAACAACAATGGTAAATTCGTTACAATCTCTGGCAACCAAATGGGTGCTTTGTTGATTGATTACATTATCACAGCATATGAAGAAACAGGCACAATGCCCAATAATCCCTATGCCGTTAAAACAATTGTTTCAACCGAGCTCGTTGCTAAGATATGTCAGGCGCACAATGTAAAGCTTCATAACGTACTTACTGGATTTAAGTTTATTGGTGAAGTTATTAAGAATTATGAGCAATCCGGTGCTGATGCTGCTTACCTATTTGGCTTTGAAGAAAGCTATGGCTATCTTAAGGGTACATATGCTAGAGATAAGGATGCAGTTGTTGCAACAATGCTCATATGCGAAATGAATGCCTTCTATCATTCAAAAGGAATGACACTTTTCGATGCATTAAACGGCTTGTACGAAAAGTATGGCTATTACCTTGAAGCTAACCAAGAGCTTTATATGCAAGGAATTGATGGTAAGGAAAAGATGGCTAAATTGATGGACACATTAAGAAATAATGCCCCCGATTCAATTGCTAACAATAAAATCATTGAAATTGGTGACTACCTCAAGGCTACTATTTCAAATAGATATACTGGTGACGTACTTTCTACTAATCTTCCCTCTTCAAATGTTATTTCTTTCAAGATGGAAAACGGAGACGTAATCATTGCACGTCCCTCAGGAACTGAACCCAAAATCAAATTCTATTACTTGCTCTCCGGTGAAAGTAAGGATGAAATGAATGCTAAGCTTGAAGCTTACAAATCCTTCATTAATCAATTTGTATAAAAATAAAACTCCGTAGTTTATCTACGGAGTTTTTTTATATAAATATTTTACTAATTTGCTTACCCATCAAAGCATTTTTAAGTGTGTTTTCAATCAAGTCAAAATCTGCCACCAAGGAATGCGGCTTGTTTTCGGGATCATCTTGTACCATAGGTGTAAAGTACACGTTTTTTCTTGACAATAATATAGCAATATTCGAAAGATTTGCTGACAAAGCATCATTGGTTGCTAATGCTAAAACAAGAGGTCTATTGCTTCTTAAATGTGCCTTTGCAGCCATACACACAGGTGTATCAGTAATTCCGTTTGCAATTTTAGATAGAGTATTTCCCGTACAAGGTGATATTATCAATGCATCTAATTTAATCTTAGGACCAAGTGGCTCAGCATCAACAATTGTGTGAATAACTTCCCTCTTGCAAATTTCCGTTATCCGATTTCTAACGTCTTCAGCATTGCCAAAGCGTGTATCAATGCTATAAGCATTATTACTCATTATTGGCAAAATATCATTTCCTGCATCAATAAGCTTATGCATTATTTCAATAGATTTTGATATGGTACAAAAAGAGCCTGTGTAAGCGTATCCTATTAACATTTAATCCTCCTTAATGTGAGTATTATTTAATATGGTTTTAGCTATTATTTCTCCTGCACTTTGAGGAGCATATCTACCTGGTATACCTAATTCCAAATGATAATTCAAGTTGTATTTTTTCACCAACATCGGATCAATTCCAAATGGACGAGATGCAATATCAATGATTAAAGAATCAGAATTATTCTTTTGGGCAAATTCTTCATTCATAATCCAATATGGAATTGTATTAAAAATTATATCGTATTTATTATTTATCAAATTTAGATTGCTTATATTGCCTGTAATTTTGATTTTAAAGCCATTGAAGCCTATAAGCTTACTCCAGGTGCAGTCCGAGTCCTTGCGCGCACATACGGTGATTTTAGCACCCTGTGAGTGCAACAAATACGACAATATCTTCCCAATACGCCCAAATCCTAAAACCGCAATCTTCGCGCCGTAAATACTTCTATCTAAATATTGCTTTGCATAATAAATAGCACCCTCAGCACTTAAAAGCGCATTTTGTATTTGAAATGATTCAATATCCATATAATCTACGTACGATATTCCTTTTGTATTTAGATATTCTTTTAAATCATTTGAAAACTTTCCTCCAAAAATGATTGATTTATTATTAATTATTGAAATAATATCATAAATCATTATGGAGTTATTATCCATTGTATTTAAATGAATCTCATCCTTTAATAAAGGTATTGGCAATGCGATTATATCAGCAGCTCTAAGTATATCTTTAAATGCATCATCTAAATCTATCTTAGAATAAAATTCAGCATCTATATTTTGCTTAATTAGAAATTCGCAAGCGTGTTTTTGTCTTACGTCACCACCCAAGAATAATACCTTCACATTCTACCTCCTTTCTTTTATTATGAGTATATTACGTATTTAATTTTTAGGTTACAAAAAAAGCATTCGGAATTTCCGAATGCTTTTTATAAATTAAATTAACTGGTCGTATTCTTCAATACTTATCTCTCCTGCCAAAACTCTTTCTTTTGCATGAGCCAATATAGTTGTCATATCACGTTCAACAATACTTCCTACCTTTTCACTGGTGAAATCATTGGACATAATAACCGTTCTTATTTCGTCAGTTAAAAGCATAATTTCAAATACTGCTACACGTCCTGAGTAGCCTGTATGATTACAATGCTCACAACCTACAGGCTCAAATATTTTAACGGGAGAATCAATGCCAAGAAGCTCCATTTCAGCCTTAGTGGTAGTTTTAGAAGCCTTGCATTTAAGACAAAGCTTTCTAACCAAACGTTGAGAAATTGCACCGATAAGTGAATCAGCTACAAGATACTTGGGTATTCCCATATTAACAAGTCTTGTAATTACTCCCGCCGCATCATTCGTATGAACCGAGGAAAGCACCAAATGTCCTGTGATAGCGGCTCTGGTAGCAATTTGAGCTGTTTCTTCATCACGAATTTCACCCACCATAATTACGTTTGGGTCTTGACGCAAAAAGCTTCTAAGTGCAGCGGCAAACGTCAAGTTGGCTTTAGGATTAACTTGAACTTGATTGATTCCCATTATTTCATTTTCAACAGGATCCTCAACAGTCATAATATTGGTGTCTTCTTTTGCCAAAAATCGCAAAAATGTATATAAAGTTGTAGATTTGCCACTACCCGTAGGGCCTGTAAGCAAAATAATGCCATGTGGTCTAGTTATCATATCCAAAACCAAATCATTTTGCTTCTTTGAAAAACCCAATGCAGAAATATCACTCGACGTAAAATTACGGCTATAAATACGAATTACTATTTTTTCACCATGAATTGTTGGAATTGTGGATACACGAAAATCATAGCTATTATTTTCAATTTCAAGACTAATCTTGCCATCCTGTGGAATTCGTCTCTCAGCAATATTAAGCTGTGACATAATTTTAAATCTAGCCAACACAGCCGAATATGCTTCAGGTGAGATCTCATCAATCTTTTTCAGTTTACCGTCAATTCTTACTCTTATTATAACAGTTTTAGAAAATGGTTCAATATGTATATCACTTGCGCCAATATTAACGGCATTTACTAATATCATATCACAAAATTTAATAACTGAAACGTCAGATTCATTATTGTTTTGTGTGAATAATTTATTCAAATTCATATCTGTATCTCCTTAAACAGCATTCATCATAGACATTATTGGAATTATTACGGAAAGCACTACAAAAGCTACAACTAATCCGAGTATAATAATGGCTATAGGTTCAATTATCGCCACCGCTTTTGCAATGCTACTCTCTACTTGAGTGTCAAAGTATGAGCCCGTTGATTTCAAGACTTCTTCAAGATTGCCTGTGTTTTCACCAACCTTTATCATTTCACTCAACATACTTGGAAAAACCTTTGTATCTTCCACTGATGAAGCTATTCTTTTGCCTCTTTTAACCTCATCAATAGCATTTGCGAACTTTCTTTCAAAAACGGAATTCCCTAACATCTTTTTCAAATTTTCAAGAATATCTATCATATTCATACCACTACCCAAAAGAGTCACAAAGGCTTTTGAAAATCTTGCTGTAATCAAATTTCTTTCGATATTAGAAATAATCGGCAAATTAAATTTCAAATAATCTTTTATGTATTTTCCTCTTGTCGTTCTGAAAAACAAAATTATGAGCAAAACAATAGCAGCAATCGCAGGAATAATAATGTAAATGTAATTTTGAAAAAATTTAGATATATCCATAACAATTTTGGTTATTTGAGGAACATTTCCTCCAAGCTGTGCAATAGTTGACTCAAATTGTGGCAAAACAAATACACAAAGAAAAATAATTACAAAAAATATCATACATATCAGCAAGGTTGGATATATCATAGCTGAAGAGACCTTTTTCTTTATTTTATAATCATTTTCATAATAATCAGCCATATCGGTCATGATTGAATCAAGTGTTCCACTTACCTCACCAATGCTAACCATACTAACAAAGAATTGTGGAAATACATGGCTATGCTTTTCAAAAGCAGTTGATAACAAAACACCGGAATTAATATCATCATAAACTGATTTAATAACTCTCTTAAAAGACTTGGTAAACCTTTGTTTTTGAAAGCTCTCTAAACAATCGCTAATTGGAATTCCTGCTTTTAGCATAACGGCAAACTGGCGGTAAAACATTACCACTTCATTGTGCTTCACTTGACTAATCGTAAAGGCATTATTCTTAAATAAAGGCATTCAACATCACCTCCCAATAAAACGTCATTAGTTTTTCACCGTATATTGCCATAAGCCCAATTCCTAACAATAAATACGGAGCAAAAGCAATTTCGGTATTTTTATCAATTTTAGAAGCTTTAATTTTAGTAATTTCAATTACTGATCCAAGTAAGGTAGCAATAATAATTGCTATCAAGAGTGGCATGGCGCCAACGATTAAACCACCTATCCCCACAATAAACACGTCACCCGAACCTAAAGCATCCTTTTTTAATGTCAATTTAGATAAAATCTTAATTGTTCCAAAAAACACAAATCCTAACGCAGCACCGACAATATAATTCCATACGTTCGAATTATAAATCAAAACACGGTATAAAAATATAAATATTGCAATCGCAGCATAAAGTATCAGAGTAACGTTGTAAATATCGCGAGTTTCATAATCAATTTCAGCAATAATCAAAAATAAAAATATCAATAACATTAGTGCAATGAAAATTGGTAGTGATTTAATATCATTTCCATACTCCCAATATGAAAACATAAATCCAAGTCCACCAAATATTTCAATTAATAAAGAAAAAACACCAATATTTGATTTGCAATATCTACATTTGCCCCCTAAAATCAACCAAGAAATAATAGGAATATTATCTAAAACACCAATTGTTTTCTTACAATGTGGGCAATATGAATTGGGTTTTACTATGGACAACCCTTTTGGATAACGATACGCAATAACTCCCGCAAAGCTTGCAAATGAGCTACCCAAAGCAAAAGCCAATATAGAAAATATTATTTCAAATACAAGCATTATTTTAACCTCCAAAGTGCATAAATGCTACCCCTTCACCCAAGCTTTGCAAATTATCTCTAGCAAAAAACATATATCTCATAAGTATGTTAAAAACCATAAGAACAACTACTGTCATAACAAATATCAATATTATAACAATTGCAAGAGCATACCCCTTTTTCTTCTTATCTTTCATTGGTTATCCTCCTTGTCTATCGGTAATCTTACATTTTCAACGTAAACTATTTCACCATCAATGCTTGATATCGACAATATTTCATTATCTTTAAATATTATTTTGTACTTAGCAGCGTTTTCATCCGTAGCAGGCTCATAATCAGAGGTTAAATATCCTATGTAATTAGTTGTTTTATCACCAAAATACTTTTCATCCCAATTGTTTTTGTATTTTCTATAATAAGCATCAATATCATAGCAGACCATTTCAAGTCTAACGTACTCTTCTTGGCGAATAACTACCTGTTTCATTGAAATGATAGAAGAAATCAATACAAAAGAAATCATAGCGAATATTGCTATAGCTATTATTACTTCAATTAAGGTAATACCTTTTTGTGCTTTTTTCATATATAACACCATATTTCGCTAAATGAAACTCCTTTCTATCAATTTCCCAAAATGAACTATATAATATCAACAATAAATTCGAAATTTTTGCCACTTTCAAATTCAAAATAACACATTATAAAACCGTTATCTTCTCTAATATCAATTGAGGCTAACCCTGTGTCGAGGAAAGCATTCATAACTTTATCTTCAATGCTTGAGGCATCATTATTTTCTTTTGATAATGCTCTAACGTAATTTTCTATATTTTTGGCAGCATCAATTTCTTCAGATTCATTAATTAATTCTCCGGTCGTACTTGAAATATAAACCATAGTTCCACCAACCGTGGCTAAAATCAATGTGGAAACTAAAATGACAACAAGAACTTCCACCAGTGTAAACCCTTTTCTTTTGTTTGACATAGCTCTCCTCCTTTCTCTAAATAATTTGGGCGAAAGGATGCCGTTATCATCATATCGCCCAAATTTTATTTTTCAATTAATTTTATCATCAGTGTTTTAATTTGTCAATAGCAAATCAATTATAATACCGTATATTAGATTTAAATATCATTTGATATGAGATTAATTTATCAACATCAAGGTTTTCATTATGCAATTGTATTGCTGAAATTTGACTGTTTTCGTACGTCTTGTAATAATAGATTCCTTTGTCAGTGTTACAACAACTTGAATATTGCGTTCTTTCATAAAAATCTCCAATTTTGACGCACCCCTCTTGCTGTTCTACGGATCCTAAGATATGAAACATTTGTGAAACACTATCCTCTTCATTTTTAGGAGTAACTGAATTTAACTTGGTAAATGCTGCTCTTATAAATCTCGATGCCGAGCTAAGATCACCCGGTAAGCCAATGCCTCCCATCCCTCGACTATATGGGTTTAATTTAATACCATCTGAAAATTTGTTTTTCGGTGTATTATTAGAAATACCCATATAATTAATTAGATTTGTCATATGATAATCAAAAGGTGGATTGTTTGTTAATACACCAACTGTATTATCATAAATTCTTGCTCCATCTTTCATACATTCAAAAGTTACACTTTTCTTGTTATCTGATATCATCCAATGTAGCTCAGCATTCGACATATCATCACGAAACTTAATATCCAAAAGTCTTATATTTCTTAATAATTCGATGCACTCACATACCGTCTTACAATTGCCTAAAATATATGGTATTAATTCATACGGAGCTATATTTATCTTATCTTTATCTCGCGTGTTGAACATATGTGCATTACCAACGAAATTTAATCCAGCTATGCTTAGCCCAAACTCATTTGTAGCATCGTAATATAATGGATAATTATCGACTACAGTAGCTGTTCCTATCATTGCAAAATGCCTGCGCTGAATTTCTCCTGACTTATATTCAATAATATAATTTCTTGGCATTATTGTTACACTTTCATTATATCTTTTTTCCAAATCTAAATTTCTACCAAAATAATGATTGGAAGCATTATAGCTAATGGCAGTACACATAAAAATCACATCCCTTCTTTATTTTATTATTCCCTCAAAAATAAAAATAATAAGGGCGGTGACAAGCACCGCCCAAATTTTAAGTTTTTTTATCAATTTTAGTAGAACATTTAACACAGGTAATAGTTATCTTTCCTCTTCCCTTGGGGACACGAAGCCATGTTTTGCATTTAGGACAACGATAAAATCTATGTGTTTTTCTATGCTTCCATTTAGCTTTGGTAATGTTTAAAAAGCCAAGATATCTTTTATTTTCCTGAACACGTTTATAAACATTTTTTGAAAGAATTCTAAAATATGCATAAATCATTAATCCATAAGAAATGAGAGAAAGTGAGTATTTAACTACAATTTGTCCAGTGGTTCTAACTGGCCAAAAACCATAAATTACAAATACAATTATGGATGAAATAAGGAAGAGTTTTGCTAAATCGTCAAATCCATTTCTGCCATAAAAAAACTTTCTAATTTTTCCTGTCAATCTCATTAAAAAATTTCTCATAAATTCAACACTCTCTTTTATTCAGTTCTCAAAGCAATTACTGGATCCTTCTTTGAAGCTGTCTTTGATGGGAACAAGCCCGCAATGAAAGTAAGACCCATGCTAATAAGCACAAGAACGACTGCAGGACCGGGTTCAAGAACAGCCTGAAGATTTTCAATACCGGTAAAGTGTAACAAAATAATATTGATAATTACAATCAAGCCAAGTGAACAGATAATACCAATCATGCCGGCAACAAAACCAACAAACAATGTTTCTGCGTTGAATACACGTGCAATATCTCTCTTAGAAGCACCAATCGCTCTAAGAATACCAATTTCCTTAGTTCTTTCAAGAACTGAGATATATGTGATAATACCAATCATAATAGAGGAAACTACCAAAGAAATAGCAACGAATGCAATCAAAACGTAGGAAATCGCATCAATAATTGTAGTTACAGAGCTCATAAGTAAAGCTACTGTGTCTGTATAAATAATTCTATCTTCCTCAATTTGTCTTGCGTTATATTCAGAAATAATCTCATTTATACGTTCTTTTGCTTCAAAATCCTTTGGGTAAATAGAAATTGAAGTGGGATTTTCAATATCAACGTAACCAAGTGCTTTCAAGTTCTCTTCGTAAGTGTTCTCGGTTACTCTATCCTCATTCAACTTTTCTATTATCATTTTCATCAGTTCCTCAGAGTTTGCAGGAACATATTGTGTGATAATCTCCTTTAAGTAAGGCATATTAAGTTCTTCCACAAGATTATCGATAAAAGGAGTTAAATCAATTCCAGGATACTTTTTAATTAAATCTCTGATAACCGGGAAGCTATCCATTGTATATCCTTTAGAATCAAATCTGATTCCTGTGAACATATCGATATCCTTATTTTTTAACTGAGCTTTTACAACATCACTGTTATTAACTCTCTTAATAATATCTTCCTTAAGCTCTGACATATATCCGATAGTACCGATATTCGACATACTAGCGGAATCATCCACGGGACGAATAATACCAACAATCTTAAGCTCCATTGCTTCATCAAGACGCTGATTCAATATTTCATTATCACTTTTCTTATTAGTATCAAGCTTTTTAATTTGATCGTCTTCAAGTACGTAATGGTCACTGTTGAGAAGAACCTTAAACTTAAAGTTATAAATTTCTTCAAAGGTATAATCACTTGCAGGGATATCAAATTCAACCTTAGTTCCCGTAATTTGAGCCTTTATTGCTTCTTCCATATATTGCTGAATTTCAGCAAAATCTCTAATTCCAAGCACATAAAGTGTATAGTCGGAAATTTGATTATTTTGGTCAACAATTAGAACAATTTCATTAATATTTTCAGGATATCTTCCATCGACAATCTCATATTCACTCTTTATATGATCATTAGATCCAATAAGCTCAGTCCAACCTGTAGTGCTATTAGAACTACCCATTAAAGAAGACATGCTTGTCATCATATCCATGGAAGTACCTGTAAGGCCCAATGATTCATACATAGCTTCCATACCCGCTGAGCTGTTTCTATATGTTCCATCCTCTTGCAAGAGATACATGTTCCAGCTGGGTGAATACTCGTATTTAATATCCGTACAAAGACTTTGCAATTCTGAGTTAGAATCAATAAACTGCTTAAATTTCTTAAGATTGTTAGTTGTAACGGAATTAGTCATATTAGACAGCATTTGACCCATGATTTGGCTTGAATATACCTTACCGGGTTCACGATACTGATTAGATGAATTAGCCGCCTGCATCATAGAAGACATCATACTTGCAGGGTCCATGGTGCTTTGCTGAATTTGTAAAGGATAAGAAGACATCGTGGTTTCTTCAATGGATTTAATATATGCATCAACACCTGTTGAAACAGCAAGGATTAATGCAATACCAATAATACCAATTGAACCTGCAAAAGAAGTCAAGAATGTTCTTCCTTTTTTGGTCATAAGGTTATTGAATGACAATGAAAGCGCAGTAAAGAAAGACATTGAAGCTTTTTTCTTTTTAACAGCTTTACGAGCAATTCTATTTTCAGAAACAACTTCTTTAGTTTCAACTCCATCAAAAGGATCTGAGTCACCAACAAGATTACCATCTCGAAGATTGATAATTCTTGTTGAATAATTTTCAGCCAATTCGGGGTTATGAGTAACCATGATAACAAGTCTATCTTTTGCAATCTCCTTCAAAAGATCCATAACCTGAATGCTTGTTTCCGAGTCAAGAGCACCCGTGGGCTCGTCAGCAAGCAAAATATCGGGGTCATTAATAAGAGCACGCGCAATAGCAACTCTTTGCATCTGACCACCTGAAAGCTGATTGGGGCGCTTATTCATTTGTGTGCGAAGTCCAACCTTATCAAGAGCTTGAACTGCACGCTTTCTTCTTTCGTTTTTAGAAACGCCACTAAGAGTTAAAGCAAGCTCTACGTTTGCTAAAACAGTTTGGTGAGAAATCAAGTTATAGCTTTGGAAAATAAAGCCAACTGAATGGTTTCTATAAGTATCCCAATCGGTATCCTTATAATCCTTAGTGGAGATATTGTTAATAATCAAATCACCACTTGTGTATTGGTCAAGACCGCCAACAATGTTTAACAAGGTTGTTTTTCCACATCCGGATTGACCAAGAATAGAAACGAATTCGCTTTCTCTAAACTTAATGCTTACACCCTTTAAGGCTTCAACAGCGGACTCGTCTTTACCGTATGTTTTTTTAATGTTAATAAGTTCTAACATTACAACACCTACTTCCCTAATTTAATCTACTATAATAATAAGGTATAAACCTTAAAAATTCCTTAAATTACAAAACAATATGTTAAAAAGCAATAAAATTTTTACAACTTTTTGTTAGAAAATCACAAAAATAACAATATATTGATTTTACTATTGACTTTACCACAATATATAGTTATAATTATACTGTCGATTTTTAGTGTAAATTTCAAATAGATTAATCAAAAATAGGAGGTTTTTATGAAAATTATTAAACGAAATGGTTCAGAAGTGATTTTCGATGCAAATAAGATTATTGTTGCAGTAACCAAAGCAAACGAAAGTGTTGTTCCAAGCGCAAGAATGACTGAAATTCAAATCAAACGAATCGCTGAAGACGTTGAAATGGCTGCTCTCCATATGAATCGTTCTCTCAACGTGGAGGAAATTCAAGATATGGTTGAGGATCAGATTATGAATCAGCGCGCTTTTGACGTTGCAAGAAGATACATAACATATAGATATACTCGTGCTCTTGTAAGAAAATCCAATACAACTGATGAACAAATTCTTAGCTTGATTGAATGTAATAATGAAGAGGTTAAGCAAGAGAATTCTAATAAGAATCCTACGGTAAACAGTGTTCAGCGTGACTATATGGCTGGTGAAGTTAGCAAGGATATTACAAAAAGAATATTGCTCCCTGCAGATATTGTCGAGGCTCATGAAAAAGGCATCATTCATTTCCACGACTCGGACTATTTTGCTCAGCACATGCATAACTGTGACCTTGTAAATCTAGAGGATATGCTTCAAAACGGTACAGTAATTAGCGGAACAATGATTGAAAAGCCACACAGCTTTTCAACTGCTTGCAATATCGCTACACAAATTATTGCTCAAGTTGCATCTTGTCAGTACGGTGGTCAAAGTATCAGTCTCACGCACCTTGCTCCATTCGTCGATATTAGTAGAAAAAAAATAAGAGTTAAGGTTGAAAAAGAACTTAAAACCATTAATCCCGGAGTTACTCTTGAAGATATTGACAGAATAACAGAAGAACGACTTCTTGAAGAAATCAGAAGTGGTGTTCAAACCATTCAGTATCAGGTTGTTACATTAATGACAACTAACGGACAAGCTCCCTTCGTTACAGTATTTATGTATCTTAACGAAGCTAAAAACGAGCGTGAAAAGAAAGACCTTGCTATCATCATTGAGGAAACTCTTAAACAAAGATACAAAGGTGTTAAAAATGAAAAGGGCGTGTGGGTAACACCTGCCTTCCCCAAACTTATTTACGTACTTGAAGAAGATAACATCCATGAAGATAGTCCTTACTATTACTTAACAAAGCTTGCTGCAAAATGCACTGCTAAGCGCATGGTTCCCGACTATATCTCAGAAAAGATTATGCTTCAAAGCAAAATTGACAAAAATGGTGTAGGTCATTGCTACACATGTATGGGATGTAGAAGTTTCTTAACTCCATATATTGATGAAAATGGGCAGCCAAAATATTATGGACGTTTTAATCAAGGTGTAGTCACTGTGAACTTAGTTGATATTGGTCTTTCAGCTGACGGTGATATGGATAAATTCTGGGAGATATTTGACGAAAGAATGGAGCTTTGTCACAGAGCACTTCAATGTCGTCACAAGCGCCTTACAGGTACACTTTCCGATGCTGCCCCCATTTTGTGGCAGCATGGTGCACTCCTTCGTCTTCCTAAGGGCGAAGTAATTGATAACTACCTTCACGGTGGATATTCTACCTTGTCACTTGGGTATGCAGGACTTTGGGAATGTGTTCTTTCCTTAAATGGTAAAAAATTAACTGACCCAGAGGGTGAAAAGCTCGGTCTTGAAATCATGAAGAAGCTTAACGAGTATACTGCAAAATGGAAGGCCGAAGAATGTATTGACTATTCCCTTTACGGCACTCCCCTTGAAAGCACAACTTATAAGTTTGCTAAATGCTTGCAGAAACGTTTTGGTATCCGTAAGGGTATTACCGATAGAACTTATATTACAAATAGCTATCACATTCACGTTACTGAAGAAATTGATGCATTTAAAAAGCTTGCTATTGAGTCTAAATTCCAAGCTCTATCACCAGGTGGAGCTATCTCTTATGTAGAAGTACCCAATATGCAAAATAATATCGATGCTGTAATTTCAGTTATGAAATTCATTTATGATAATATCATGTATGCGGAGCTTAATACAAAGAGTGACTATTGCCAGGCATGTGGCTTCGATGGAGAGATTGAGGTTGTTGAGCATGATGGTAAGCTTGTATGGCAATGCCCCAACTGTGGAAATACAGATCAATCCACCATGAACGTTGCCAGACGAACATGTGGATACATCGGCACACAGTATTGGAATCAAGGAAGAACACAAGAAATTAAAGAAAGAGTTCTTCACCTTTAAAGCATAAAAATTCAATCCCTTGCTTATGGCAAGGGATTGTTACTCAAAGGATGTATTATGAATTACGCGCTTATTCGTGAGAATGATATAGCAAATGGCCCAGGCATTAGAACCTCTCTTTTTGTGAGCGGGTGCCGACATCATTGTAAAGGTTGCTTTAATCCTGAAACGTGGAATTTCAACTATGGAGAGCCATTTACTCAAAAAGAAATAGACCGTATAATTGAAGCTACTAAGCCTTCTTTTGTCGAAGGCCTTACTCTTCTCGGTGGAGAACCGTTTGAACCTGAAAATCAAGCAGCGCTTATAGAATTATTAACACAATTCAAGCAAGAGCTTCCACACAAAAAAGTTTGGTGCTACAGTGGCTTTAGCTTTGAAAACGAATTATTACCCAAAGCACAAAGTAATCAAGAAAATGTTAAAGAATTACTTGAACTAATTGATGTTTTGGTTGACGGTAAATTTATTGAAGATCTTAAAAGCTCTGCCCTATTATTTAGAGGTTCGTCAAATCAAAATATAATTGACGTTCCAGCTTCACTAAAGGCTCAAAAGTTAATTTGGCTTAATGGAAAATGGGAAAGAAAAATGGGCAGTGGCAATATATATGAATAAACAAAAAAAGCTCAATCTTACGATTGAGCTTTTTATATTTCAATTAGATGAACTTTTTCATTACGTCTGTAACGTCCTCTGCGGGCAATGAAGATGTGATAACAACATTTACATTGCTTCTAAGAGCAAGCGCTTCGATTTCAAGCAAGAACTTTTCAAATGCAGGAACATCCTCATTACAAATCTTCAAGCAAGAATCAATAAAGATATCAGTAACGTCATAGTTGCTAGCCAAAATACCTGCAACAAATCCAAAGAGAGACTGTGCATCAGCTACCAAGTATTCAACAGTGTCTATAAGTCTAATTTGGCTGTTAATATCATAACGCAATTTGTTACCCTTTTCGATGCAAACAACACATCCCTTTGTTTCGTTCTGTGCCTGGTTTACCATTTCGATAAGAGTTTTTGTTTTACCAGTACCTTTAACGCCAATAATTAATTTCACCATAATAAAATTACCTCCACGAGTTAATTAAAGCAATATGCTTCTTTATGTATTAATTATACACTAAGCTTTTAAAAAAAGCAAGTAGTTTTTATAAAAAATTAACCAAAAAAATGCACAAAAATATTAAAAAACTCAAAGATTATGCGTTTCTTGCATCAAGAGTTTTCTTAAGCTCCTCATAACCAGGTTTTCCAAGCATAGCAAACATATTTTTCTTATATGCTTCAACACCGGGCTGGTCAAAAGGATTAACTCCAAGAAGATATCCTGACATTGCACAAGCAAGCTCAAAGAAATAAATAAGATAACCCAAACAATATGCATTTTTCTCAGCGAGTTCTATATGAATGTTGGGAACGTTTCCATCGATATGCGCAATTTGAGTAGCTCTCATTGCAGTCTGCTTAAGTTCATTGATGTCGCGACCTGCAAGGAAGTTAAGTCCGTCAATATTTTCTTCATCATAAGGAATTGTAAATGTGCTATGAGTATCTTGAACTGAAAGAACTGTTTCAAACAAAACTCTTTGACCTTCCTGGATATACTGACCAAGAGAATGCAAGTCTGTAGAGAAAATTACGGATGCAGGGAAAATTCCCTTTCCATCCTTACCTTCACTTTCACCGTAAAGCTGCTTCCACCATTCTTGAATAGTTGCCACAAAAGGCTCATATCCAACAAGTAATTCAACACTCTTACCCTTGCGGTAAAGAATATTTCTCATTGCTGCATATTTGTATGCATCATTGTTGTAAAGGTCAGCGCTTGAATAGTCAACTCTTGCAGCATTGGCGCCTTCCATAAGAGCATCAATATCAATACCAGCTACAGCAACAGGAAGAAGACCTACTGCTGTCAATACTGAGAATCTGCCTCCAACGTCATCAGGAATTACAAATGTTTCATACCCTTGTTGTGTTGCGAAGGATTTAAGTGTGCCACGTGCTTTATCAGTGGTAACGTAAATTCTTCTATTAGCTTCTTCTGCACCATACTTCTTTTCCAAGAATGCACGAAGTACTCTAAAAGCAACTGCAGGTTCAGTTGTTGTTCCGGATTTAGAAATAACGTTAATGCAAACGTTCTTATTTTCGCATACATAAAGCAATTCATTCAAATAGGATGCACTGATATTGCAGCCAGCATAATATATTTCAGGTGTGTTTTCCTTAGTCATAGGAGAACTAAGAAAATCTATTGCAGCCTTAGCTCCAAGATATGAGCCTCCGATACCAATTACAATAAAAGCATCGCAATCATTTTGTATTCTTTTAGCTGCAGCCTTAATTCTTGCAAATTCTTCCTTATCATAATTTTGAGGAAGATCCATCCAACCAAGGAAATCACTGCCGGGCCCACTTTTTTCTCTAAGCATTTTATCGGCTACAGCAACCATTGGTGAAAGACAAGCATATTCATGCTCAGCTATAAAATTTTTCAAATATTTGTCATTTAATTTAAGTGTCATAGTATATTTCCCTTCTAAAATCAACTGTCGATTATTATACTACTTTTTAGAAAAAAAAGCAATAGTATTTTGTTATTTTATCAAGAATTTTGACAAAATTCTAACAAACAGCGTCCAAAAATTTACTTTTTCTACATTCATCATAGTTTTTATTTTTGTTTTTCCAACAATTTCATTATTTATGATATATTCTACCGTTCCTATTTCCTCTCCTTCATTTATTGGAGCACTTATTCTATCGGGTAAAATTATTCTTTTCTCAATCTTTTTTGACTCACCCTTAGGCAGTATTACCGAAAAGTCAGACGTGCTTATTTGACATTTATTTTCTATTCCCGAAGCAACTTTTATTGGGGAGAGAGGGCTTGCTTTATCTGTATATATTTCATAATTTAAAAATCCCCAATTTAGGAGCTGTGTTGCAATAGAGTTTCTCACGTCACTACTAGGAGCGCCCATTATAACGCATATTAGATGCATTCCATTTCTTTCGGCAGTTGCACTAACACAAAACTTTGCCTTGGCTGTAGAGCCGGTTTTAAGCCCAGTAGCGCCATTATAAAATCTAACAAGTCTATTTGTATTAGTCAACCCAAACGTGCCGTCTCTAATTGTATCCATCCACGTAGAGCTGTATTTTAATATATCCTTATACTTTATTAATTCACGGGACATAATTGCAATATCACGAGCACTTGTAACGTGATTAAGCACAGTGTCATCAAGCCCATTTGTGTTTTCAAAATTGCTGTTTTTCATTCCAAGCTCACGGGCCTTATCATTCATCTTTAATACAAACAATTCCTCAGAGCCACAAATATGCTCAGCAAGTGCAACCGCCGCATCATTAGCAGAAGATATTACAACACTTTTAATCATATCCTCGACTGTCATTTGCTCTCCCTCTTTTAAATAAATTTGAGAGCCACCCATTGAGGCTGCATATGCGCTTGCAGTAACTATATCTGAATACTTTAAATTTCCCTTTTCAATTTCTTCCATTACTAATAGCAAGGTCATAATCTTTGTAACCGAAGCAGGTGGTAAGGCTTCATCGGCATTAAACTCATATAAAACAGTACCCGTGTTTGCTTCCATCAATATTGCACTCTTGCAATCAAATTGCATTGTATTATTGTTTTCTTTTTCCAAAGCACAAACTGATATTGAAAACAAAGTAAAAAGCATCGCAACCGATAAAACAACACATATAATTTTTTTAAAAGCATCAAAAAAACTCATATATTTCATCTCCTAAATCTTTTTTAGTGAAATATATGAGTTTATATATTTATTTATTCATAGTAGTTAAGCATTTTGGGATTTGATAATGCCTTCAATTGCCAAAGCCCCATCAGCAACTGCAGTTATAATTTGGTATACCTCACGTTCCCTTATATCACCAACTGCATAAAGATTTTCAACACTTGTTCTGCAATAATTGTCAGTAATAATTTGACCGGAAGATGTTTTATTTAACCCCTCAATATCAAATTTAAGATTAGCAACTTCTCCAACTGCTCCAAAAACGCCATCGCAATCTAAGTTTAATTCATCAGAACCCTCAACAATAAGAGTCACACCTTTAACAAATCCTTCACCGTAAATTTTATTTACAGTGGCATTTAACACAAATTTAATATTACTCTTTGCAGTAGCTCTGTCGACAAGATATTTAGCTGCTCTGAATTCATTACGTCTATGAACAAGATAAACTTGCTTGCAAAAAGCTGAAAGATAAATTGCCTGAGTCAAGGCACTATCACCACCACCGACCACACAAACAGTTTTATCCTTAAAGAAAAATCCATCACAGGTTGCACAGTATGATACCCCTGCTCCAACAAACTCATCTTCTCCTTCAACGCCAAGATGCTTATGGGATCTGCCCATTGCCAATACGAGATATCTACATTCAAATTCGTCTTTCTTAGTAAAAACCTTAAATCCTTGCTCAGTTTTTTCAACCGAAACGACAGCCTTTTTTACTATTTGAATTTCCTGCGCCTTGGCATGCTCAGTGAAGGCTGCATGAAGCTCTAAGCCACTAATTGAATTAAAGCCAAGATAATTTTCAACCTCAGTTGCCTTGGTTAATTGGCAATCTCCTGCTCCTTTATCAAGCACTTTTACAGAAAGCCCTGCTCTCTTCGCATATATAGCAGTTGATAGTCCCGCAGGTCCTCCTCCTATAATAATAACATCAGTCATTTATTGCTCCTTATATTATTCAACGTAATAGATGGTTTCATCTGGGAAGCAGTATCCCATAAGTCTAGCCATTCTTTCTTTATACTCATCATCGACGTCAGTATTGATATAATACTTCAATTCATCAATTTCTATAAGCTTATTTACGTATATATCCTCTAAAACTTCATTTTCTTGCTTAATAGATATATATTCCATCATCTTGTTTGCGGAAATAATTAACGCCACAATAACGATTATTATAGAAAATACAGCAAGAAGCATTGAAGGAAGCTTTTTAATTTTCTTCTTGGGTGATTTGTTAAATATCTTCAATTTCTTATCCT
>JAZTYY010000084.1:0-14198 GCA_045637205.1 Eubacteriales bacterium
AAACAACTTTTTCTATGCAAAAGAGGTGCAAAAGTTCAGGTCTACGCCACTTGTGGCATATCAAAACAAAATGCAAATGTTGTGCGACGACCTCAAAAACTGGCAGATAAACGACTATACAGTGGTGCTTTATGCCAGCGATGACCAAAGTGCAAAACTCTTGCAGGATGAACTTAAATATCAGGGCATTCTTGCTGGCATAACCGAAAATGAAAATCTTTTGGAAAAGGGTGTTTCTGTCTGCAAAAAGAACCTTTCGCACGGTTTTGTAGACCACGACAACAAATTTGTTTTGATTGGCGTTTTTGACGTTTTGTCAAAGGGTGCAAAAAAACAAAAACTCAAAAAAAGCAACGACAAAATTTTTACAACGCCAGACATTGGTGACTACGTTGTTCACGAATTGCACGGCATTGGTTTGTGTCAGGGCATTGAGTCGATAGAAACAAGCCACGGCACAAAAGACTATATCATCGTTAAATATAAAAATCAGGATACGCTATACGTTCCTGTGGATGCAACAAACCTGCTTTCTAAATATTCTGGTGGCGACAAAGCACCAAAACTCAGCAAACTTGGTGGCGAAGAGTTTAAAAAGGTAAAGGCAAGGGTAAAAGAAAGAGTAAAAGAAATGGCTTTCGACTTGCTCAAACTTTATGCCGAGCGTGAAAAGGCGCGTGGTTTTTGCTATGAAACAGACGAGTTTTTAGAAGATGAGTTTGCAAAATCTTTCGCGCACGAAGAAACTGCCGACCAGTTAAAGTGTATCGAAGAAATTGGCAAAGACCTTTCTGGCACAAAAATCATGGATCGTCTTGTGTGTGGCGACGTTGGCTTTGGCAAAACAGAGGTTGCATTTCGTGCCGCATATAAAGCGGTGCTTGGTGGCAAGCAGGTTGCAATTTTAGTGCCCACAACAATCTTGGCGCTTCAGCATTATCAAACTGCGCTCTCGCGCTTCCGTGCATTTGGAGTTAACGTGGATATGATTTCGCGTTTTAAAACCACCAAACAACAGGGAGTAACAAAGAGAAAACTTAAACGCGGAGAGATAGATATATTAATAGGTACACACCGTCTGATTTCAAACGATGTTGAATTTCATAATCTTGGGCTTCTCATTGTTGACGAGGAGCAAAGATTTGGCGTTGCCCAAAAAGAAAAATTAAAGAAAATTTCGGGCAATATAGACGTACTCTCACTTTCGGCAACACCTATTCCAAGAACGCTTAATATGGCAATGGGGGGACTTCGTGATATTTCCGTGCTTGACGAAGCACCTATTGATAGAATACCCATTCAAACCTACGTGCTTGAGCAGGATGACTTAATTGTTAACGAGGCAATTAGACGCGAGCTTCGTCGTGGCGGTCAGGTGTTCTATATGCACAACTTTGTTGATAGCATTTATGCCGTTGCCGCAAGGCTTTCTAAGGCTTTCCCAGATGCGAGAATTACAGTTGCACACGGTAAGATGGACAAGGAGGAGCTTGAAGAAATTTGGGGTGAGATGCTCAAGGGTGAAATTGATATCCTTGTCAGCACAACTATTATTGAAACGGGAATTGATATTCCAAATGCAAACACTCTTATAGTTGATAATGCCCACCGACTTGGATTATCACAGCTCCACCAAATTAGAGGACGAGTTGGACGTTCAAGCAGGCGCGCGTATGCATATTTCACATATCCTAAGGATATGGCACTTACAGAAATTGCCCAAAAGCGACTTGAAGCAATAAGAGAATATGCCGAGTTTGGCGCAGGATTTAAGATTGCGATGCGCGACCTTGAACTGCGTGGTGCAGGAAATATGCTCGGTGCTGAGCAGCACGGACATCTTGATGCCGTGGGTTATGACCTTTACATTAAGCTTTTAAACGAAGCCGTACTTGAAGAAAAGGGTGAAAAGGTTGAAGAAAAGCCCGAATGTACAGTTACACTTAACTATAACGCGTTCATTCCCGAAAAATACGTTTCCTTCTCGTCTCAAAGAATGGGGCTTTATAAGAGAATTGCACTTATTGAGAACGATTATGATAGACTTGATATCTTGGACGAAATGATTGACCGATATGGTGATATGCCAAAGCCCACAGAGAATCTTTTGATGATAGCGTTAATTCGTGCCAATGCACTTAAATGCAAAATCACGTCAATTACTCAAGATGGAAGTGAATTCAGAATTAACCCATTGCATATTGATATTGATGTGTGGAGTGACGTAGAAGAAACCTTTGACGGAAAGATGAAAATAATTCTTTCTTCAAAGCCATATATCAGCGTTAGACCCAAATCGAGTGCCGATGCTCTTAAATCTCTCAATAGAATACTTGAAAAATATATTGAATTTGAAGCAAAAAATAAGAATTAAAGGAGAAAAACTATGAACTGCTTATTTTGTAAAATAATTAATGGTGAAATTCCTTCTAAGAAGGCATTTGAAAATGAAAATATCTATGCATTTTATGACATTGCACCCCAAGCACCTGTGCACATTTTGGTAATTCCTAAAAAGCACATTGCAAGTGTTGATGAAATAAATTCCGAAAATAGCGCTATCGTTGCTGAAATTTTTGAAAATATTCCTCGCATTGCTAAGGAAGCAGGAATTACTAACGGATATCGTGTAATTTCCAACTGTGGGGACGATGCTTGCCAAAGTGTTCACCATTTGCATTTCCATATTGTTGGTGGCGCACAGCTTTCAGATAAAATGGCTTAATATTAAAAAAAGAACCCACAATGGTGGGTTCTTTTTTTATAAAAAATAATATTTTTTGTATATTGCTATTGCAAAATGTATAAACCTATGCTAAAATTGAATTACCAAATGAAAAAAGGAGACATTTTTATGAAAAAGATTTTATCTCTCACACTTGTAGCAGTTATGCTACTCTCAATGCTTATGCTCACATCATGCGATCCTGTTGAATCAGTTACTGATTTTTTCAATGGCATCTTTGGTGAAGAAGAAGCTAGAACAACTATTTCCGAAGACGAATGGAATAAGGCTTGGGATGTCAATAACTTTACATTCAAGGTTGAAGCAAACGGACTCTATATGCACGTTTATGCAGCAGGGGATTTGGCTAAATCTGTACAGTCAATGGGCGATTATACTATTGATGTCATTATGGACATTAAAAATGGTCTTATGATTTCTGACTCATCAGTTGGCTGGTTGGCAGTGAATGTACCAAGTGACTATTATCCTGAAAGTATTACCTTGGGATCTATAGGCTATTTAGAAAATTTTGAATTTGCTGAATTGACTTATGACGAATCTAAGAAGGCATATGTTAAGGAAGAAGAGTATGCTTCTTACGAATTCCGTTTTGAGGACGGAAAGCTCGTTTACGCTGAATGTCGCCCCGAGAATTATGAGACTGAAGGATTGCTTACAATCACAGATATTGGCACAACAGTTGTTGAAGTTGGCGAATATACAATAATTAATGATGGAAAGGTTGATCCAAGCAAGGCAGACGCTGATGTTAGAACAACAGTTACAAAGGAAGATTTGGAAGCTCACCTTGATTTGAGAAACTTTACAATCAATTTGGCAACAATGACAGAGAGCATAGTAGGTGGAATTACATTTAAGGTTTCTTCAAAGGGTGCTGAGCTTTCATTGGATATGCCATACGAAAATGAAACACGCTACTTGGCTAACTTTAACGGTACTTGGTATGTTCTCGATAATATGAATGGTGAATATGTAGCTTCTCAAGAATTTGGTACAATGGCTCAGCTTGAAGAAATTATTTCACAGATTAAGGAGTCTATTACAACTGATCTTCTTACTTATAATGAAGAGGGAAGATATTATTCAGTTGACGTTAATGGCTACCGTGCATACTTGTACTTTGAAAACGGACAAATTGTTAGAGCAGTTGTTATGACGGAAGTATCATACTCCACTACAATGGAAATAATCCTTGAAGTAACAAACGTTGGTTCGACAAAGGTTACACTTCCTACCTATACTATTATTAAATAATATTTTGAATAAAAATAACCCCCACGGAATTTCCGTGGGGGGTTATTTATTTCTTTAATCTCTTAAAATAACGAACTCAAGTGCCACCAAAAGACCAAGGCACGAAACGCCTGCAAGAAGGGAAATGGTACCGAATTCAATTCCACCGATAATGCCAAGAAGACCGAGGAGTGCGATAAATCCGAATACCGCCTTTGCTGCAACGATTACACGTGTAGAGCAAAGAAAGTCAAGAATCATATCAATAAATGTGAGGCATTTTTCGGCAAAATCCATATAAGCAGGGCGCTTGCGAACGAAGGGACGGCAAGTTCCTTTTTTGGAATTGGATGTTGCAAAATCTATGTTATTTGTACCTGTTTTATAGTTATAAGCTGCGTTCATGTTTGTTCTCCTTTTTCTTGTTTTGGAACTGTTGTGACATTATAATACCACAAATGACACGGTTTGTCAATAGGTTTTTTCCAAAAATAGAAAAATATTTTAAAAATTTTGAAAAATCCCTTTACAAATGGAAAAATATGTGCTATAATGATTCCACAATAGGAAATAAGTCAAATGTGAAAGGAGTTCACTATGGATTATATTGATAGAATAAAGCTTATAAAAAGCGAAAAGAAAATTACAAACGATGCTCTCTCTGAGATGACAGGTATTCCACTTGGAACACTGTCAAAAATTCTTGCAGGAATAAGTGATAGTCCCAAGCTTTCAAATATTGTTGCCATTTGCGATGCACTTGGCACCTCTCTTGAATACGTGGTTAACGGTGTTCCTGAGAACACAAATAACTTCACACTTGATAGGGGAGAGATGAGAATAATTGAAAACTATCGCGCCCTTGACCAGCACGGCAAAGAACTTGTTACTATGGTTCTTGATAAGGAAAAGGAAAGGGTTGCACGTGTGCCTTATATGGATCACTCCGTTGCTGAAAAGCCAATGGGTAAAATTTTGCCAACTGCAATCTCACTTGATACAAAGCTCAGTGCAAGGGAAATTCAACAAAATCGTGGACTTGGCAAGAGATCAATCGCGCTCTACGATATGCCTGTTTCAGCGGGTGTTGGTGTGTTTGTTGACACTCCTTCAACTGACGATATTATGATTCCCGATAACGAAAGAACTCGTGAAGCTGATTTTGCTTTGCGCATTAGCGGTAATAGTATGGAACCTAAATACCGTGATGGCGACGTTCTTTTGGTTGCCAATTCCGATTACGTTGAGGTTGGTGAGCTTGGTATCTTTATTCTTGACGGCAATGGATATTTCAAAATTTACGGTGGGGATAGACTCATCTCTATGAATTCAATTTACGGTGATATTCTTTTAAAGGATTTTGAAAACGTTAGCTGTGTTGGCCGTGTAATTGGAAAATTAAAGAGAAAATAACATAAAAATATGTCTAAAAAAGGCGCAATTCACTTGAATTTGCGCCTTTTTTGTGTTAAAATAAATTGAATATTGATTTTGGAGAGAATTTTATGAAAATTGTATTTTTGGATTCACTTGCTTTGGGAGAGGGACTCGATCTTGAAAGCTTTTCCTCCTTGGGTGAGGTTGAAATATATCCTTCAAGCACTGAGAGTGAAATTATTGAGCGCGTTCGCAACTGTGACGTTGCCATAACAAACAAATTAAAGCTTAATAGAAACAACTTAAAGGATTCTGAAAATCTAAAGCTGATTTGTGTAACGGCAACCGGCTTTGATAATATCGACGTCGAATATGCTAAGGAGCGTGGCATAGGAGTTTGCAACGTGGTTGGATATTCCACAACAAACGTGGCGCAAATTACCGCAGGCTTTGTCCTTCAGCTTATGAATAGAAGTGTTGAATATCAAAAAAGTGTTTCAAGTGGCTACTATTCCGAGTGTGGAGTTGCCAACATTCTTTCCCCAATTTATCGTGAGATAGATGGACTTACTTGGGGTATTGTAGGCTTTGGCAATATCGGTCATAGAGTGGCTCGAGTAGCCGAAGCACTTGGATGCAAGGTCCTTGTAAACAAAAGGGAAGCAATAGATGATTACCAATGTGTTGATATCAACACTATTTGCAGGGAATGTGATATTATTACAATTCACACTCCTCTTAACGATGGCACAAGGGGACTTATAAACGAAGAAAGAATTGCCATGATGCGTGACGGTGTTATTCTTGTTAACGTGGCGCGCGGAGCAGTAACTGATGAGCTCTCTATTGCAAATGCAGTTAAGTCGGGTAAGATTGGTGGCTTTGCTTCTGACGTTTATTCAGTTGAGCCATTTGGATGTGAGCATCCCTTTTATGAAATTAAGGATAGGGATAACGTGCTTTTAACTCCCCATATGGCTTGGGGATCACTTGATGCAAGAGTGCGTCTTTTGGATGAGGTTAAGGAAAATATAAAGGCCTATTTTAACGGTGAAATTCGCAATAGAGTAGATAAAAAATAAAGGAGAAACATTATGTCAAGAAAAAAAGGATTTTTTAGTGAATTTAAGACCTTTATTACGCGCGGAAACGTAATAGATATGGCAGTCGGTGTTATCGTCGGTGGTGCATTTACTGCAATTGTTAACTCACTTAGCAATAACATTCTTCGTCCTTTGATAAACTGGCTTTTGGTGCTTATTTTGGGCAAGAATAGTTTGTCAGAGGTTTACACATTTTTGCAAATTGCTTATACAACTGATGAAAACGGTGAGATAATAGTTGATCTTGCTGAGTCAATTTATATTGACTGGGGTGCATTTGTTAATGCGATTATTAATTTCTTCATTATTGCAATTGTTCTTTACACAATTGTTCGTATTATCAATAATCTTCGTGAAATCAATGATGATATCAAGCAAGGTGCAAGCAAGGTTATTCTTGATAGACATGAAATAGCTGAGCTTAAGGCACACGGTGTCAATATAATAGATAGAAAAGCGGTTGATGCATACTTTGAGGAAAAGGCTCGTAGTGCTAAAGAGGCAGAGGAGAAGGCTAAAGCCGAAGCTGAAGCTAAGGCAGCGGCAATAGAGGCTCAAATGACAACCGAAGATCTCTTGAAAGAAATCAGAGATATTCTCAAAAAGAAATAAAAGATAAAGCAGTTACCATCGGTAGCTGCTTTTTTATGCATTACCCCCTTGAAATTGCTTGTAAATTATGATATAATATATTGATATAATATTTAGAGAGGGAAAGCGCATGAAAAAGACGGTGCTTGCAGTGGTTGGCCCAACTGCTAGTGGCAAAAGTGCACTCGCAATTGAGCTTGCAAAAAGGCTTAACGGTGAGATAATTTGCTGCGATTCAATGCAGATATATAAAGAAATGAATATCGGTACAGCCAAGCCTGATGAGGATGAGCAAGCAGCAGTAGTTCATCATCTTTTTGATTTTGCCGACCCCAAATCAAGCTTTTCTTGTGCTGATTATATTCCACTTGCAAAAGAGGTTGTGGAGGATATAATATCCCGTGGAAAAATGCCTATTTTTTGTGGTGGTACTGGGCTTTATCTTGATAGATTTTTGTCAGGGGCACAGTTTGAGGAAACTGAAATTGATGAGGACTTTAGACGCGAAATGAATGATTTTGCTATTGAATTTGGTAACGAAGCACTTCACAAAAAGCTTCGCGAAATAGATCCTATATCAGCAGATGAGATTCACCCCAATAACGTTAAGCGAGTAATTCGCGCTCTTGAAATATATAAAACGAGTGGCAAAACTAAAAGTGAACTTGACAGGGAAAGCAAGAATTTTGAATGTGAATATAACAGCATTCAAATCGGTCTTAAATATGAGAATCGTGAGATTCTTTATGATAGAATAAATCTTCGCGTTGACAAAATGATGGAGCAGGGGCTTTTGGAAGAAACCAAGGAGCTGCTTGAAGCTGGTGTTTTTGAAAAAAATGCAACTGCCGCGCAAGCTATAGGATACAAGGAGCTTCTTACATATTTTGCAGGAATAAGAACACTTGAAGCTGCCGTTGAAGATTTAAAAATGGCAACAAGACGATATGCAAAAAGGCAAATGACCTGGTTTTCATCCCATGGGGACGTTCATTGGTTAATTGCTGATGATGGCAACTTTAATACCATAGTTGACGAAGCAGAAAAAATTGTTAGAGAAAAGATATAACTAATCAAAGGAGGTAAATATGGAAAAGCAAAATGAAAATAAAAAGCCGCGTTTTTCTCGCGCCTGGATTTTAGTGACCGTAATTATCTCTTTGCTCATTATTTACACGGTATATCACGTTTTCTTTGGACTTACAGAAAGTGTTCCAACAACGCCTGCAGGACTTGTTGAGCAAAATACGTCCATAATGCTTGAGGGTGTTATTTTTAGAAATGAGGAGCCGATTAAAACAAAATATCAGGGTGACATGCACCCATATTTTTCAAACGGTGAAAGAGTTTCAACAGATGCTGTAGTGGCGGCCGTATACTCTCAATTTTCAGGTAATGACATAAACGGTAAAATTGAGGAGTTAGAAGAAAAAATTGAAATTCTTCAACGAAGTAACGTAAAGGGCTTGGTATCAGTAACCGATATTGAAAAGCTCAATGCTGAGATTGATAAGCTTTATACTTCACTTATGCTTGCAATTTCAAACAACGAAAATTATAGAGTTGAGGCAATAGAAAAGGAATTGACTATTTGCTTAAACAAGATGAAAATATATAGAGGAGAGGTTAAAAATTACAACTCCGATATAGAAGAGCTTCAAGCTGAGCTTGATGTTCTTTATGATTCATTCAAGGGTGATAAGGAGTATATTTATGCCGATAACGGTGGTTATTTTTATCATTCCTGTGATGGATATGAAACCATTTTGACCTATGAAAAATTGGATTCACTTACCCCCAATACCATAAAGGACCTCGTAGGTCAAACCAAGAGCAACCCGGTAATAAACAGTGAATACAATTGTAAATTTGTTTACGATAGCATGTGGTATATTTCCTCAGTTTGCGATGAGGTTACCGCGTCAACTCTTGTTGTTGGCAAAAAATACTCTGCAACCTTGTTTGATGTTAAGGAGAGGGAGCTTAAATTCACTCTTGAAAAAATTGGTGAAAGCCAAAACGGTGAATGTGTTCTCACCTTCTCTTGCACCACAATGCCTGAGGGCTTTGATTATTCAAGATATCAAAGCTTTAAGCTTGACATTTCCTCTATAGAGGGATATCGCGTGCCAATTGAGGCCGTTGAGATTATCGAGGATAAGGAAACCGGTGAAAAAATCATGGGTGTCTATATACTTGATGCAAGCGTTGTCCACTTCCGTAGAATTGATAAGATTGCAGACGGTGATGGATATTACGTTGTCGCAAAGCTTGACAAATCCAAGGAAAACTATCAGGAATATCTTAATGTTAATGATTTAATTATTCTTGAGCCCGACGGTATGTATGACGGCAAGATACTTACAAAGTAGGTGCAATATGGATTATTCATACATTGACAAAAACTATGAATTCGTGGTGCAATCACTCAAGGGTGCTTGCGATTGTATACCCGAAATAAGTGTTGCTATTAAGAGCGCTGAAATAGACGAGGTGGAATACCTGGTTAAAAATCACCCTGTAAAAATTGTTGGTGAAAATAGAGTTCAGCAGTTTCTCTCGCGCTATGAAAAATTAAAGGAGCTTGGTGTTGAAATTCATTTTATTGGGTCATTGCAAACCAATAAGGTGAAATACATTATTGACAAGGTCAATATGATTTGCTCACTTGATAGAATTGACTTAGCACGCGAAATTGACAAGCAGGCTCGAAAAAAAGGAATAAAGATGGACGTCCTTGTTGAAATAAATTCTGGAAAGGAAGAAAACAAGGGTGGAGTGTTACCCGAAAATTTGGACTCATTTTTAGATGAAATTTCTCATTTTGAAGCGATAAATGTGCGTGGATTTATGACAATGGGGCCAAAATGTGAAAAAAATAGCGAATATTTGAAATATTTTTGCGAAACTTATCAATTAGTGCTTGACATTTTGCAAAAAAAAGGGCATAATGTATATGGGCTAATATTGTCTATGGGAATGAGTGATAGTTTTGTGCCGGCGGCACAAGCAGGAGCAACCATGATAAGAATTGGCAGAAAAATGTTTAATAAAAATTGAAATAAAAAGAAAGTTGGGAAAAAGCAAATGAAAAATTTAGCATCCTTGTTCGGAAAAAAAGAAAATAACGATTACGATAAGTATTATCGCGATGAAGATGAAGATTATGTTGAAGACGATGACGTAACTACATACGGCGAAAAGGGTAAAGATGGCTTGTCTGTTGGCGGTCAGTCTGCTCCTGTTTCTCTTAAGGTAGTTAGACCTAAGAGCTATGCAGACGGTCCCGACATTGCTGACTATCTTGCATCCGGTAGCACAGTAGTTCTTAACATTGAATCTCTTGATAGAATGAACGCAATTCGTCTTATCGACTTCCTTATGGGCGCTATTCACGTGCTTGGTGGAGATATGAAGAGTGTTACAAAGACAACTCTTGTTTTTGCTCCTAGAAACGTTGGTGTTCAGGATCTTGAAGACACAGTTGAAGAAGCTGAAGAGCTTGAAGAAACAGAAGAAAGCTTCGAAGAATAATTCCTATGAATTCTTCCGCCTTTGAAAATAAGGAGCAAAAGCTCTTTTATGCAAAGCTTGACGATTTGGAGAAGAAATCGCGTGGTGGTGTAGTATGCCATTCAGCATTTTTAACACCGAGTGAAAGCTATAAGGCAGAGAAGTATTTTGAGGCAAAATGTAATAAGGATAAGATTTGCTTTTTCGGGGGGTATTTTGAAGCCCAGAGAAAGCAAATCTTTCTTTTGCCCGAATATATTTCACTTGCTGCCGAAGAAATGAATATTTATGATATTATTGAAGAAGATCTTGATGAAGCTATAGTTGCATTAAAGATTATTGGAAGTGGATTTAAAAGCCTTTCTCATCGCGATTATTTGGGCAGCATTTTGGCGCTTGGAATTGAGCGCGAAAAGCTTGGAGATATTTGCGTTTTGGATGGTGGCTCGGCAATTATTTTTTGCTGTGGTGAGGTTGCTGATTTTCTTCTTTATGAGCTTTCATCAATTGGAAATGATAAGGTTAAGGTTGAAAAAATCACAGTTGATAAAAATATGGCATCAATGCAGAAATATCAGGGCTTTACGGATACTGTTGCAAGTGAAAGAATTGATTGCGTTGTAGCTGCTTTGTTCAATCTTTCGCGCGAAAAAGCACAAAATCTTATAAAAGGTGGCTTTGTTGAATTTAATTACGAAACGGCATCAAAGCCCGATAGCCGAGTGGATAAAGGTGATATTATTTCTGCTCGCGGATATGGAAAATTCATTATTAGAGATATATCACAGGCTACAAAAAAAGGCAGATTGCGCCTTTTTGCAGATAAATATATATAATATATATTGACAAAATAATTTTTTTGTGCTATATTTATTTTGGTAATATATGTGGCTATGACAAAGACGGTGTTTTTTGAAGGGCTTGTAGAGAGTGCGCGTTTGGTGAAAGCGCATAGCGAGTAGGGAAGCACAAATCACTTTTGAGCCGATTGCTGACAATAAACTTAGGCAATCCGTACCCCTGCGTTAAAGGGTTTTGAGTGGCATTTTATATTAAAATGCAAATTGAGTGGTACCACGGTAACTCCGTCTCAATGGTCAAGAAAGACCATTGGGACGTTTTTTATTTGATAATTATTTTTAAGGAGATATATTATGGCAAAGGATTACACAAGTTCTTTAAATCTTCCAAGCACAAAATTTGAGATGAGAGCAAATCTTCCTGTCAGAGAACCTCTTATGCTCGACTATTGGAACAGCATCGACCTTTATAACAAGATGCAGGAGAATGCTAAAGGCAGACCTACATTCGTAGTACATGATGGCCCTCCATTCTCAAACGGAAATATCCATATGGGTACTTCACTTAACAAAATTTTAAAGGATTTCATCAACAAGTCAAAGGCAATGGAGGGTTACCTCGTACCCTTCACACCAGGTTGGGATAACCACGGTATGCCAATTGAGTCCGCTATTATTAAAAAGAATAAGCTCGATAGAAAGAATATGAGCGTTTCCGACTTCCGTCGTCAGTGCCATGCATTCGCACAAGATTACGTTGATATTCAAATGGGTCAGTTCAAGAGACTCGGCGTTGTTGCAGATTGGGAGCGCCCCTATCTTACAATGAACCCCGAATTCGAAGCAAGAGAAGTTCTTGTTTTCGGTGAAATGTTCAAGAAAGGATATATCTATAAGGGCCTTAAGCCTGTTTATTGGTGCCCTAAAGATGAAACAGCTCTTGCTGAAGCTGAAATAGAATATAAGACTGACAAGTGTACTTCCATTTACGTTAAATTCCGCGTAAATGACGATAAGGGTAAGCTTGACGGTGTTTGTGATAAAAACAACACATATTTTATCATTTGGACAACTACAACTTGGACACTTCCCGGCAACCTTGCAATCGCACTTAATCCCGATGAGGATTACGTTGTTGCTAAGGCAGAAAACGGTGAGTGCTATATCGTAGCTGAAGCACTTCTTCCCAAAACTATGGAAGAAGGTGGACTTGAAAACTACGAGGTGCTTACAAAAATGCCCGGTCGCGAGTTCGAATATATGAAGGCGCAGCATCCCTTCCTTGATAGAGAGAGTCTTGTTTGCACAGCTGATTACGTTACAATGGATAGTGGTACAGGTTGCGTTCATACAGCTCCCGGCTTTGGTGCTGATGACTACCAAACTTGTCAAAGATACGGCATCGAAATCATCGTTCCTGTTGATGATCGTGGTTATCAGACAAAGGATGCGGGCAAGTTCGCAGGACTTTACTATGAAGAATCCAACAAGGCAATTCTTGCCGATATGATAGAAACAGGTGCGCTTTTTGCATCCAAGGAATTCGAACACGAATATCCTCACTGCTGGAGATGTAAGAATCCCATCATCTTCCGTGCAACACCTCAGTGGTTCTGCTCAGTTGAAGCATTTAAGGATGATGCAGTTGCTGCATGCCAGGGTGTTCAATGGCTTCCCGAATGGGGCGGTGACAGAATGGAACAAATGATTAGAGAAAGAGCCGATTGGTGTATCTCTCGTCAGCGTCAGTGGGGTCTTCCCATTCCCGTATTCTACTGTGAAGATTGTGGCAAGCCCATTTGTAATGACGATACAATCAAGAGAATTTCTGAAATCTTTGCTAAAGAAGGTTCAAATGCTTGGTTTGACAAGGAAGCAACTGAGCTTCTCCCTGAAGGCTTCGTATGTCCTCACTGTGGTGGCGTTCACTTTAGTAAGGAGCATAACACTCTTGACGGTTGGTTCGATTCCGGTTCATCACACTTCTGTGCTCCTGACCTTTATCGTGAGCTTGGTGAACCTGCTGACGTATATCTTGAAGGTGCTGACCAGTATAGAGGTTGGTTCCAGTCATCACTTCTTACAGCTGTTGGTGCAGTTGGACACGGCGCCCCCTTCAAAACTGTTCTTACACACGGTTGGGTAGTTGACGGTGAAGGTAAGGCAATGCATAAATCCCTTGGTAACTCCATTGCTCCCGAAGAAATGATTAAGAAATACGGTGCTGACCTTGTTCGTTTGTGGGTTGCTTCAAGTGACTATCGTGTTGACGTTCGTGTTTCCGATAACATTTTCAAGCAGCTTTCTGAAACATATAGAAAGATTAGAAATACAAGCCGTATCATCCTTGCGAATCTTAATGATTTCAATCCTGATACCGATATGGTTGCTCTTGACGAGCTTTATGAAATCGATAAATGGGCGCTTAGCCGTCTTAATAATCTTGCAAAGGTTATTCGTGAGGGTTACGATACATTTGAATTCCATACAGTTTACCACAGTGTAAACAATTTCTGCACAAATGATTTGTCCAAGCTCTATATCGACATCACAAAGGATAGAGTTTACGTTGAAAAGAGTGATAGTAAGGCAAGAAGAAGCGCTCAAACTGCTATGTACCTCATAATTTCAGGTATGACACGTCTTATCGCTCCAATGCTTTCCTTCACGGCAGAAGAAATTTGGCAGGCAATGCCTCATAAGGCAGATGATAATACTGATAGTGTGTTCCTCAACCTTATGCCTGAATACTCTGAAGAAATGAACTTTGGTTCTATCAGCGAGCATTGGAATAAGCTCTTCACACTTCGTGATGACGTTATGAAGGCGCTT
>JAZTYY010000085.1:0-14925 GCA_045637205.1 Eubacteriales bacterium
TTGGATGAAATCAAATCCGCCTTTTATTAACCTGCCATAAGGCAGATTTCATCGCGCAAGCGATTTCATCCACCATTTGTGGATTTATTCCGCAGAAGGCGGATTTAGTTGCGGTGCTTCGCACCGCTAAATCCCAATTTAGTGTCGTTAATTATAAATATATTATAAATAAGACTAAGTGAAAAATCAAGTATTAATCTGCGAAATATATGTCATAATCGACTTAAAAATGATATTTGCGAGCTTTTGTCGGTAATCGGCATCACCTAATGCGCGCGCTTCGTCGGGATTGGAGAGAAATCCACACTCAATAAGCACCGCGGGAAAGGTGGCATTGTGTAAAAGGAAGATGGAGCTTGTGGCTTCCTTCGTAACTCTTTTGTTGCTTGGTTGAAGTTCATTTTTTACGTTCGACTGAATCAAATTTGCCAAAATCTTTGAGCTTGCATCATTTTTAGAATACCACACTTGCAGTCCCGAGTATTTTGTTTGCGAAAAATAGTTCATATGAATGCTCACAAGAACGGGATTTTCTTGTTCATTTGCAATTTCAAGGCGTTTGCGCACGTCCTGATACTTCTTTTTGCCCTCGTAATCGGAATTTTTATCGTACAAGAGGATATCTGAGTCGCGCGTGAGGACAACATTCACTCCTTGCTCGTGCAAAAGGTTGGCAACTTGAAGTGTGATGTAGAGGTTTAAATCCTTTTCGATAAGACCATTGCCCTTAGCTCCACCATCCTCACCACCGTGGCCTGCATCAAGTACGATGGTGACCTTGCATGTAGCTGCAGTGCCCTCGTTTGGTAGGGGGAATGAGAAATTTATCATTGGAATTATCAAAATAAGTGAAATAAGCGCTGAAATTATGCAAAAAATTGCAAATTCCAGCGCAAAGGACGTAGCATATTTGTTTCTTCGATTTTTCATAAATAAAACTCCGTTTTTGTTTAGTGTATGAATTTTAAAAAGAATTTATTCTGTGAATTTTACCGTGCCAAATAATTTTGTTCTTGCATAATTAATTAAATGGGTGTATAATGTCAATATAATTGTAAAATCAATTTATTGGGGGTTATTATGAGCAAGAAAACCTTAATTATTTTAATATCCGTTATCGTTGTGATTCTGATTATTGTTTTTGGAGTCATTATTGGAATAACTAATAACTTAAATAAAGACAGTAGTGAATTGCTATATATGATTGGTGCTGACGGCAATTATATAGTAATGGGGATTGGTGGCTGCAAGGACACTCATATTACTATTCCTGATGAATACAATGGCAAGCCTGTAACAAAGATTAGTGGAGGTGCTTTTAGAAATTGCAAATCCATAGTTAGTGTTACTATCGGTAATAACATAACTGATATTGGTGATAAAGCATTCGATGATTGCAAATCACTTGAAAAAGTGGTGATTGGTGATTCAGTTACAAGTATTGGAGGCGCATTTTATGGATGCAGCTCTTTAAGAACTGTAATACTTGGTGAATCAGTAAATCAAATTTCGAAGGATGCATTATGGGGCTTTGGTAATATTGAATACACCGAATACAAAAAGTGCTTCTATCTTGGAACTGCTGACAATCCATATTATGCCCTTATAAATAGCAGGTTAGCATGGAACTCGGATTTTGAAATTCACGAGGATACAAAAATAATAGCTTCGGGTGCTTTTTATCAATGTTCAAATATAACTGAATTGACGATTCCTGACGGTGTAACCCATATTGGATATGAAGCTTTCTTTAGATGCACTAATCTTGAAAGTGTAAAATTTGGCAGTTCAGTTAATAGTATTGGACAAAATGCATTTGCCAAATGTTCTTCACTTGAAAGTGTGGAGCTCTCCGAAGCAATTGTAAATTTGTGCTCAAGAGCATTTTCTGAATGTGAAAAATTGAAATTTAATGAATATAATGGTGGTAAATATATTGGAACTCCAAGTAATCCGTATTTCGCACTTGTCGACGTTGCCTCAAAGGCACAAAGCACATATGAAATACATAGTAATACTGTAATAATATCTGGTGCATTTTCGGACTGTGAGTTGCTTGAATCAATAAATATTCCGAGCTCAGTGAAGGTTATTGGTCAAGAGGCATTTTTCCGTTGCAAGTTGTTAACTAATATTGACCTTCCAAATTCAGTAACGAGTATTTATAATAGTGCTTTTGCCGGTTGCACGTCTCTTACAAGTATTCGTATTCCGGACTCAGTAACGAGTATTCATGATAGTGCTTTTGTCGGTTGCGCATCACTGACAAGCATTCGTATTCCAAGCTCGGTTAACCAAATTGGTAGAAACGTGTTTGATGGTGAAATGGACGTGTATTACGATGGAACAAAGGATAATTGGAATTCAATTGATCGTAATCCATATTGGATTAGTTCATATCATTTCACGATTCATTGCACCGATGGAGATATACTTTCATATAATGAATAACCAAAAGGAGAGCCTATGCTCTCCTTTTTTAATTATTTACTTCCGTCACCTGCACAATAGATTACCGCTTCTTCAATAACGTCGTTGCCTGCGCCTATGTCAACAGTTTTCCATGAGGCACTTGTGCCGTGATAGGTCACTCGTTTAATGCTTGTGCATTTGTGGAATGCCATATTGGCAATTTCAACCACGTCGCGTGTAATTATTACAAAATTAGAGGTGTTGCCGGCAGGGTATGTAATAAGAATACTTCCGTCCTTATTATAAAGGACACCGGATGATGAGGAATATTTGCTATTTGCCTCATCAACCTCAATGGCTTCAAGGTATTTGCATCCTGCAAAGGCATAGTTGCCAATTTCCTTTACGCTTGATGGAATGGAGATTTCTCTGACATTTGAGCCGTAGAAGGCATATGCACCGATGCGCTTTATTGTGCTTGAAAATTCAATGCCCTTGATTTTAGTGGAGTTTTTGAAGGCATTGTCACCGATTTCAACAACGATGTCACCATCGGGGCTCATTGTGGGCACGATGATGAAGGCATCCGTGCACGAGCCTATGCTAATAAGGGCGCAGGTGCCGTCACCATTGCTTTCAAATTCAAGTCCTGTGCTTGATGGGTCGGGAGTGGGTTCATCATCGGGGATATCGGGGACCTCATCATTTTCACCATTTCCCGAATTGTTCTGCGGTTTAGTGGTGCTTTGAGTGGCATCCGGGTTTTGAAGTATGCCGTTGTCATTGTAAACGGGAACGCTATTTTCCTCTGACAAATTCATTGCCACCACGATTAGCATTGCCAAAATTGCCACAAGTAAAATGGGGAGAGCGATGGTCAGAGCCCTCATAATTTTTGATTTGATTTCTTTTCTGTCCATAATTTTTCCTTTCTTTTTGAATTTGGTGATTTCATTATATATGGGCATATTTTGCGTGTCAATCAAATTTCATCGTGCAAAAATGACCACAAAATTCACAAAAAATGAAAATAAGACGGCATTTTTGTGCCTCATTGACGAAAGAAAAACCAATTAGCCGATTTATTTTGCTTTTTGCGACCGAAATATTACTTGCACTTTGCATATTTTTGTGCTAAAATGGATAAGGTTATAGATTCTAATACTCAACGGAGAAACAATATGGAAGCTACAAAAAGAATTATTGCCATTGGTGGCGGTGAAATAAAAAGTAAAGAAACACTTGAAATCGACCGATATATCGCATCCTTGGCGCGTGAGCGCGCAGGGGAAAGACGTCCTTACGGTCTTTTTATCGGTACGGCAAGTCACGACAGCATGCCCTATTTCAATAGTTTTAGAAAAACCTATACCTCTGTTTTTGACATCAAGGCGGACGTTGCCCTCACAGTTTACGGTGAAATGGATTTGGAAAAGATTAAAGGTAAGTTTGAAAAGGCAGATTTCCTTTATATAGGCGGTGGGGATACTCTTTATATGCTGAAAAGATGGCAGGAGTTTGGGCTTCTTGACCTTATCAAAGATGCTTATGAGCGCGGAGTAATCGTCTGCGGTCTTTCAGCAGGTGCTATTTGCTGGTTTGAGGATATTTACACCGATTCCGAGCTTGTTGAAAATCGCGAGGGACTTTATTCCATGCAAAAGGGACTTGGTTGGCTTCGTGGTACAGTTTCACCTCATTACAATGAGCGCATGATTGATTTTGATGAGATTATGCTCTTACGCGGGGAGGGTGCTACGGCATATGGAATTGAAAATCTCGCGGCACTTGAATTTGTTAACGGGGAGCTTACGAAAGCAATTTCCTGTGGTGGAAGGGCATATCTTATTGAAAACAAAAATGAAAAATTAATAAAGAAGATAATTGAATAATCAAGGGGGCAGGTAAATGCCCCTTTTCTTTATGCAAAATTTCAAATTTATGTCTTAACAGCATTTTCTTGGTCAACAATAAGTGAGAAAGAAGGTGTTGATTTGAAAAGAAAAGGTGTAATTAAAAGGGCACTTATTATTATATTGATTGTAATTTTGGGTGCATTGACAAGCTTATCTATATTGGCAGGACTATACGTAAGACGGGTGACAAATGAGCCACTTGATTTATCCTTGTTCCATTTTGACAAGGCAAACTCGTTTACAAAGATTTTTGTCCTTGAAAACGGAGAGTGGGTTGAATGGGTTGAGGAAAGAATTCTTGGTGAATACAATTTTGAATTTGTTGAAATTGAGAAAATCCCCAAAAATCTGCAAAATGCCTATATTGCCATTGAGGATAAGCGTTTTTTTGAGCATGAGGGAGTTGATTGGCAAAGGACTATTTATGCCGTGGCAAACTACGTTTTGCATTTTGGTGGCAAATTTGGGGCATCTACTATTACTCAGCAGCTTATTAAGAACGTTACAGGTGAGGACGAGGTGAGTATTGAGCGCAAAATTCGTGAGATCAAGTGGGCGCTTGAGCTTGAGAGGGAATATTCAAAGCAAGAAATTTTGGAGCTATATTTAAACGTTATCAATCTTTCGGACAATTGCTACGGTGTGGGAAGTGCCTCAAGGCGCTTTTTCTCAAAGGATGTTAGTGAACTCACTTTGATTGAGTGTGCGTGTATTGCTGCGATAACAAACAATCCAAGCTATTATAATCCCTTGACCCACCCCGAAAACAACAAGGAGAGGCGCGACCTTATTCTTGCACAGATGTATGAGCAAGGGTACATTACAAGGGAGGAGTTTATTGATAATTATGGGAAGGAGCTTGTGCTGAATCCCGATGACAATGTAATTAAAACGAGTGTGCATTCGTGGTACGTAGATATGGTGATTAATGACGTTATCTACGATTTACAGCATGAAAAGGGAATGTCGCAAAAGGCGGCAAGTGCTCTCGTTTTTGGTGGTGGACTTGAAATCTATATTCAAATTGACCGTGACGTGCAAAAGATAATGGAGGAATATTACGAAAACAGCGCAAACTTTCCGTCGGGGGAGGGGGCGCAAAGCTCGATGATAATGATTGATGCAAAAAATGGTGATATCTTGGGTGTCGTGGGTGCGATTGGTAAAAAGCTTGCAAACAGAATTCAAAATTTTGCCACCGACACGCTTCGTCCACCGGGGTCTACCATAAAGCCGCTTTCCGTTTACGCACCTGCGCTTGAGAGGGGATTGATAACCTATGCAACTGTGCTTGACGATACGCCATATTCCTTTGAAAACGGCAAGCCGTGGCCGAAAAATGCAAATGGAGTTTACAACGGTCTTTCAACTATGAGCTATGCTATGGCAAATTCGACTAATACGATATCGTTGAAGATACTTGATAGCTTAGGACTTTCGCATTCCTTTTATTTTTTGCGCGATTTTTTGCATCTTGAGAGTCTAATTTTAGAGGGTAAGGACAAAAACGGCGCGTTTATTACCGATATGGCTTATGCCGCCTTGGGACTTGGACAATTAAATTACGGCGTGAGCGTAAGGGAGATTACGGCGGCATATTCAATTTTTGCCGACGGTGGAGTCTATAACGCGCCACGCTCATATTCACTGGTGAAGAATTCATACGGTGAGATTTTGCTTGAAAATAAGGAGAAAAGCGAGCGCGTAATCTCCGTTGGCAACTCCGAGATTATGACAAAGCTGTTAGAGGATGTTGTTTACGGTGGCACGGCAAATGATTTGAGTATCAAAAGCAAGGTGGCAATTGCCGCAAAGACCGGCACAACTCAGGATAATAAGGATAGGTGGTGCATTGCCTATACTCCCTCCCTTATTTGTGGAGTTTGGTATGGCTACGAATACCCAAAGGAGATTCCTCGAGCCGAGAAGAATCACTTTTTGAATGCACTTGACACAGTTTTAACGCGCATTTATGATGATGACGTGCGCTCAGCATATGCGGACAGAAAATTTAGTGAGAGTGTTCCGCTAGAAAGGGTGAATTATTGCATGGATTCGGGTGGGTTGCCAAGTGAAGCGTGTTTGTGTGATCCGAGGGGTTCAAGAGTCCGTGTGGGGTATTTTGTGAAGGGAACTGAGCCAAAGAACCGTTGCGAAACTCATATTTTGGTAGAATATGACGTCATTTGTGGTGGAATAGCAACAATTTTCACACCTGAGGGACATATAGAAAAGGTAGGAATGGTGCGTGTTGAAAGGGAGTTTCCAATTCAAATTGTAGTTAGTGACGCGCAATATGTGTATCGCAAGCTTACGGATGGAGTTTTGCCATCCTTTAATGAGGGTGAGCCGTTTTTTGCATCCCTCGAGGATGAAAAAAGGAAATATTTCGGCATAAGCATTGGCAAAAAGCAGTTCAATCGGCTTTCCAGCGCGCATTTTTCGTATTCCGACCTCGTTTTTGAAAGAAATATTTTGAGGTGACGGAGCACCCACTCAATTTAACTATTTTATCATTAAAACGTCAAAAGCCCCATAAGATGTACAAAATACATTTTATGGAGCTTTTATGTCAAAGAGAAAAATCAAGAATCCTTTTTATACTGTTATGCGCGAATACGGTCGCGTGGATAAGAAAACTGTGGTGTTGATGCCACTTTTACTTATGTTTTTGGGCATTTTCACTCGTTGGGTTAGTGGCAGTCCAATTCCGACGCTTTATTTTGTGGGCGCAAAGAATATAACTCCTCCAACGTGGCTGATGGTATTATTATTTTGCATTTCCTACATTATTTCGGGCATATCACTTGGAACGGCTTTGGGAAACAAAATTTGCGTTTATGCTGAGAAAAAATATCAGGGAGCCATGTGGTTTGTGATATGTCTTGCCTTGGGATATGCATGGTACCCCATTTTCTTTTGCGCAAGACTTTTTCTTATATCGGCATGTATGTCGGCGTTGTGCTTGTTAAGTGCAATTTGTGCCACAATTTGCTTTGCGAGTGTATCAAAAATATCATTTTTTCTTTCACTCGCATATGACTGCTGGTTGCTATATCTATTTCTTTTGAATATGAAGATATTTTTTGCGATATAGTTTTTATTATTTTATATTGACAACAAATAAAGTCTATGTTACAATTTAAATAGTATAAAAAAGGACACATAAGTGCCCTAAAAGTAACGCAGAGCAGGGCATTTTAGTGCCTAACTCTGCGTTTTTTGATTTTTCGCCCGAAAGGAGGACTTTATTATGAATTTCAAAATGAACAAAACAAAACTCATCGCTAGGATGATGCTCTTGGTGCTTTTGGTGACGAGTGCATTTAGCTTTGTGGGGTGTGCTGAAAAAGGAAAATATATGTATATTTCAACATGTACACAAGTCGGGGGAATAAATTCAGTTGCATATATTTCTGATACTGAATTTGATATTGCTAATGTTAATGTTAATCTTTATTATGGAGTACACGAATTAAATTATTTGGGACAAATCAGTTCTAATCCCAAAGAAAATTTTCCCGAAATATACCAGAATTGCAAATTTATATTATCAATATGTGTATGTAATGCTATACACAAATATGAGGCTTATAAAGGTGAATGCTGTGTGGAACTAAAAACAGTAAGCGAAGAGGAACTTTTTTCTAAGGATTTTGGTTACATTGATACTCCTTTTTTTATCAGTAATGGAGTGATATTTATGCACGGAGAAAATATACAAATACCAAGTGAAATGTTTGATAAGGATTCTGGCACTGTGCATTTATTGATTAATCTTTTTACATCTAAAAAGAATACTATTGAAACAGGTAATAATATGCCACTAGTTCAAAGTTTTATTAACTTAAGATATCAAAAAAAAGATAACGATAAAATAGTACTTTCTGGTTATCGGCAATAGAGATTTTTGAAGAGGGAAATATACAGTGAAAAGATATTGTAAAATTGTTGCGACAGCATTAATATTAATAGCAATAATTGAATTATTTGGTATAATGAATACACAAAACACAAAAGTTGTAGCGGTAGAAAATAGTAGTATTCTCGAGTTGCCGAAACTAAAACCAAGTTTTTCACATTTGAATATTAATATTTATGATTCGTTCAGGCGGTGGAGGAATCACCCCCGTATTGCCAACTAAAAAGAACGACATCGAAGAAGAAAGCAAATAAACAAAATTATCCCCCAAGCGTGTGCTTGGGGGATTTTGTGCTAGATTTTATTTTGTGCCGAGCTCTCTTTCAAGCCAAACAAGGCCGAGAGAGAACGCGTCATAAAGACCTGATTTTTCACCCTGCTTAATGATTTTGTTAGGGTCTTGTGAATCAATAACCTGAATGAAAATTTTGTCTGGAAGGTCCTCACCGCTTGCTTCGTCCTTTTGGTAGGACATGATTTCAAGAAGTAAAAAGCATTTTTCTGTCTTGTCACCATAGCAAATTGTGTTACCCTCACGCACTAAGGGTCTATCTTTATATTCTAAATATTTTCCTTCTACAAGTTCCATATATATTTCCTCCATTAAATGTATTACAGTTTAGTATATCACAAAAGACGCGATAAGTCAAGTGTTATCGAGTTTTTACTATTTTTGTTGATTTTGATGTCTTTGTAATTATGGTTGTTTGCTCAGTGATGGGTTGGGGCTCTTCGCGCATTTTCTTAATTACATGCGCAGGTGTTTTTGAGCCGAAGATTGCTGAGCCTGCAACAAGCACGTTGGCTCCTGCCTCAACTGCTGAGAAGGCATTTCGTTCATTGATACCGCCGTCAACCTCAATGTTGATGTCGATTTTCTTCTCGTCAACATATTTTTTAATGGTGCGCACCTTATCAAGCATATCTGCCATCATTTCTTGACCACCAAAGCCCGGTTCAACTGTCATAACAAGAACCATATCAACCATGCTAAGATAGGGCAAAACTGCCTCAACAGGAGTTGAAGGGGAAATAGCAACACCTGCCTTCATGTCATAGTCCTTGATTTTTTGAATGGCATCCTTGGGACGTGAAGTGCTTTCAAGGTGGATTGTAATGCAGTCAGCGCCTGCGCGAACAAAATGCTCTATGTAGCGCTGTGGATTTTTTATCATAAGGTGAACGTCAAAAAACAATTTTGTCTTTTTTCTGATGGACGCGATAACGGGTGCTCCAAAGCTGATATTGGGCACGAATGCACCATCCATAACGTCAAGGTGCAAATAATTTGCCCCCGCCTGACGAACTCTTTCTATTTCTTTTTCAAGGTTGGCAAAATCTGCCGCAAGAAGTGAAGGCGCGATATATATCATAATTTATCTCCTTTTCTTTTTGAAAATTTATGTCGAATTTTTATTCCTTAGCATAAAATATTAACAAAATCAGTAACAAGAATTGCGCCGCGGAATACAAATTCTAAAGAAGTGAGTGAGCTTTGTGCAATTGCTTTTACTTTTTATATACAAGGCACACGGCATGAGCCGCGATGCCTTTTTCTTCACCTGTGAAGCCGAGCTTTTCTTCAGTCGTTGCTTTAACACTCACTGATTCGAGCTCAATTTCAAGTGCACGCGCGATGTTGAGGCGCATTTGTGGAATATAGGGCGCAAGCTTTGGCGCTTGTGCCAAAATTGTGGCATCGACATTGCCTACCTCATATCCCTTAGCCTTTACAAGCTCGTAAACGCAAGCTAAAAGCTCAAGGCTATCAGCACCGCGATATTCCTCGTCGGTATCGGGAAAATGCTTTCCGATATCACCAAGTGCAAGCGCACCGAGAAGGGAATCACTTATCGCGTGGAGGAGTACGTCCGCATCTGAGTGTCCCAAAAGACCGATGTGGTGGGGAATGCTTACTCCACCAAGAATCAAATCCCTGCCTTCGACGAGTCTATGAACGTCATATCCGTGACCGATTCGAATATTCATAAGCTTTCCTCCCTTGATTTTAATATTGCAAGTGCGAGTGGAAGATCCTCACGCGTGGTGATTTTAATATTGTTTCGTCCGCACTCAACAAGCTGAATGTGAGCCCCAAGTGCTTCAACAAGTGAGTTATCGTCCGTCACCTCAAGCTGCTCCATCTCGGCTTTTTTGAGAGCCAATTCATAGGTTTCAACCTTAAATACCTGTGGAGTTTGCGCAAGCCAAACGTGGTTGCGATTTGCTGAGCCTGTGATGAGCTTGTTTTTGCCGTTTGAAAGCTTGATTGAGTCAATGGCTCTCGTAGCGGCGGTTGCGCCACCGACCTTATATGCCACCGTGCAAACCGATTCGATTTGTGAAGGTGTTATAAGGCAGCGCGCTCCGTCGTGAATTGCGACGAATTTTGACTCCTTGTCTATTGCCAAAAAGCCGTTTTTAACGGATTCCTGACGAGTTGCACCACCACTTACCAAGCGTGTGAACTTTTTAAATTTATAGCGTTTTTGGAATTCCTTATAGGTGTCGAATTCTTCCGGCCTTGCAACGACTACGATTTCACTGATGTATTCGCATTCGTCGAATGCCATCATGGTTCGTACTATAACGGGGATGTTATCAAGCACAATCATTTGCTTTGATATGCCATCTCCCATTCGTGTGGAGTTGCCCGATGCCACGATAATGGCGCTTGTGGGCTGTATTCTATCTTTGAATCCACACACAGCACGAACTGTGTCTGTTATTTTGTGTACAAAATTGCCCATTTGGGACTCCTTTCGTTATAGGTTACATTCTTTTCTTTGTGACAAATTTTTAAAGCATTTTCCCGTTCTCTATATCTTCGATAAGGGACAATCTTTTAATATGTCTATCTCCCTCGAATTCGGCATTAATGAATGCTTCAACAAGGTCTATGCCAAGTCCTTCACCAACAACTCTTGCGCCAATGCAAAGCACGTTCGCGTCATTGTGGAGACGTGTAAGACGAGCTGAAAAGGTGTCGGAGCAGCAAGCGGCACGAATGCCTTTGTGCTTATTTGCAGCCATGCTCATTCCAATTCCTGTGCCACACACGAGAATGCCAAGCTCGGCTTCGTTATTTTGAATTTTTGTGCAAAGTCGACTTGCAAAAATGGGATAGTCACAGCTTTCGGGAGAGTTTGTTCCAACGTCGATTACTGCATATCCACGATTTTCAAGGTGCACTTTGATTTTATTCTTAAGTTCAAATCCGCCGTGGTCGGCGCCAAGTACGATAGTTTTCATAGCAATTATTAACCTTTCTTTTCTGCCTCAAGACGTTCAAGACGCTCTCTTTCAGCTTGAGATGCGCGAAGATATACGGGGGAGAGCTCAATATCGGTTGTGAGTAGCTCCATACGTGCCGCCTCAAGTGCGCAAAGAGCAACTGAATATGCGCTTTGGTACTGGGCAATCAATGGTGTATCCTCAGTTTCAATCTTTGAAAAAGCATTTTTTGCGATATCGTAACCGTCACCGCAAAGGTATATTTTCTTATCTGCATATTTTTTAAGCTCTTCTTCAAGGTCGAACACGGAAATAAGTCTATCCTCGCAAATGCGAGTAAGCTTTCCATTTTCGCAAAGGAAAAGGGCATTATAAAGCTGACTTCTGCGCGCGTTCATTACCGGGCAAACGATTCCGTTTGCGTAAAGAAGGTTGTGGGCAAGCGCGTCAAGGCTTGACACGGGAGCGCAGGGCTTGTTGCGATTAAAGGCAAGTCCTTTAATTGTTGCAGCGCCAATTCTTACGCCGGTGAAAGATCCAGGGCCTGCCGCACACGCGAAAAGGTCTATGTCATCAACAGTGAGCTTTAAAACCTTTAATGATGACTCAATCATGGGGAGCAAGGTTTCACTGTGAGTGTTGCCGTTGTTTATTGAAAACTGTGCAAGTAGCTTTTCGTTTTCAGTTATTGCAACTGTTGAAACAATTGCAGTTGAATCAAGAGATAAAATTTTCATATTGATCTCCTTAATTTTGTGTTATCTTAATACATCTTTCGTCGGGAATATCGAGGTTAGTTTTTGTGATTTCAACCCTGATGTGCTCATCGGGGATGGCATAGGGGATATTCTCACTCCACTCGACAAGGCAAATTGAACCGTCGTCGAGGTAGTCGTAATAGCCGATGGAATAGAGGTCATCCTCGTCGGTGATGCGATACATATCGAAGTGGAATAGCCTGCGACCACTTGTTGAGGGGTACTCGTTAACGAGGGCGAATGTTGGTGAACGAACGAGCGCATTGGGAGAGAAGACCTTGGTAAATCCACGAACGAATGCGGTTTTTCCAACTCCCAAATCACCGTAAAGTGCGATGAATGGTGGAATGCTGAGGTCTTTTTTAAGCTCACTTGCAATTTCGAAGCCAACCGCCTCGGTTTCCTCAGGTGAATGTGTTATAATTTCTTTCAAAATTGCCATATTATTTCTTTTTTGCAACCTCGGTGAACTTTTTCTTTGTTCCGTCGGGATACTGCACAACTGTGCTTTCAAGCTGAGCGCCAAAGGATGCTCGAATTTCGGCAACGTACTCCATTCTAAGCGCGTGCTGTTCAGCCTTTTCTTCTTCTGTGAGCTCGCGAACCTTTTGCTCGTGAGCGTAATATTTTATTTTATCAAGCTTAGCTTTTTCCATTTTGACTCCTTATTCTGTGAAAGAATACATTTTATAGAGGTCGGCATAAAGACCGCCTTTTTCGATAAGTTCCTTATGAGTGCCACTTTCTTCAATTCCGTTTTCGGTGAGAACAAGAATTCTATCTGCGTTCTTAATTGTTGTCAAGCGGTGAGCAACTGTGAACGTTGTTCTACCCTTAGCAAGCTTTTCAAGGGATTGTTGAATGAGGTATTCGCTTTCATTATCAAGCGCACTTGTTGCCTCATCAAGAATGAGGATGGGGGGATTTTTAAGGAACACGCGCGCAATTGAAATTCTTTGCTTTTGACCACCCGAAAGCTTCACTCCACGTTCACCAACATATGTGTTGTATCCGTCGGGGAGAGAGAGAATAAAGTCGTGTGCACCGGCCAATTTTGCAGCCTCGATGATTTCCTCGTCGGTGCAACCGGGCTTACCGTATGCGATATTTTCGCGAACACTTCCTGAGAAGAGGTAAACGTCCTGTTGAACGATACCGATATGCTCACGAAGTGATTTTTGTGTTATGTCTTTAATGTTTATTCCATCAACCAAAATTCTTCCGTCATTTGCTTCATAGAAACGGGGAATGAGAGCACAAAGTGTCGTTTTACCTCCACCTGAAGGCCCTACGAGCGCAACGCTTTCACCCGCTTTAACATGAAGGTTCAGCTTGCAAAGAACGTTCTTTTCAGTTCCACTATAACGGAAGGTGAGGTTTTCAAAGGTGATGTCACCCTTAACGTTTTCAATTGTCTTTGCGTCCTTAGAGTCCTCGATATCGGGGTCGATGTCCATAATCTCGCAGAAGCGCTCAATACCAGTCATACCGCGCTGGAACTGTTCGGTGAATTCAACGAGTCTTCTAATTGAGTTAAGAAGCATGCTTGCAAAGAGCAAGAACGCAATAAAGTCGGCGCTTGTGATTTTATCGGCTGACAAAAAGAACGCGCCTGCAACCACAACGATTATGTAAAGTGCGCCGTCAAAGAATCTTGTTGAGCTTTGGAAAGCACCCATATATTTATAAACCTTTTTCTTAACGGACAAGAAGCTTGAGTTACTCTTTTCGAACTTTTCGATTTCGGTATCTTCATTTGCAAAGGATTTAACCTCGTGAATACCAAGCAAGCTATCCTCAACCTGTGAGTTAAGCTCACCAACGATTCGGCGGCTTTCTTTAAAGCCCTCCTTCATCTTTGTTCTGAACTTTGTCATACAAATGATCATAAAGGGAACAATTGCAAAGATGAGAAGTGTCAAGGGCACGTTGATTGTGCAGCAAATAATGAAGGATGCGATAATTTTGATGCCCGCGATAAAGAATTCCTCAGGGCAATGGTGTGCAAATTCAGTAACGTCGAAAAGGTCACTTGTAATTCTTGACATCAAGGTACCGATTTTTGTGTTGTCATAGTATGAGAACGAGAGCTTTTGAAGGTGGGAGAAGAAGTCGCGGCGCATATCCGTTTCAATTTTCGTACCCATGATATGTCCTGTTGAAGCCATATAGTAATATGCTGCCGTGTCAATAAGACGAAGCGCAAGATAAACCAAGCCACAAATAATGATAAAGGTGGGTGTTAAGGATGCAACGTCGGTTTCGGCTCTTCCTGTAATTTCGCGCGCGATAAGTGGAAGCACAATTTCAACTATTGTTGTCAAAGCTGCGCAAAGCAGGTCGAGAATAAGTATTCCTTTATATTTTTTGTAATAGGGTAAAAAGCGCCAAAGGAGCTCACCCTTTTTCTTTTTGTTTTCGCTCATTTTAAAATTCCTCTAATAAATATCTCTTAATTATATTAGTATATCACATATTTCAAGAAAATTAAAGGGGTTTGAGAAAATTTGTGTAAATTTTGATTTATCGAGGAGATTTAAAAAAATGAAATCGTGGCAAAAGCCACGATGAAATCCAAACAAGTTTGGATGAAATCCTCGGCTTAATGCCTTGGATGAAATCAAATCCGCCTTTTATTAACCTGCCATAAGGCAGATTTCATCGCGCAAGCGATTTCATCCAC
>JAZTYY010000086.1:0-26367 GCA_045637205.1 Eubacteriales bacterium
CAAAAATTAATAGTAATAATTATCATTATTGATAAATTTTGTTTTTTACACACAAACTTATTGACAACAAAAAATAAATTTGTTATAATAACAATAGGAATCATTCCTAAATAAATTCAAGGAGAATTGTCCATGAAAAAAACATTTAGAATTTTAGCAATATTTATGATCATCGCAATGCTCTCTGTAATGCTTGTGTCTTGCTCAAAAAGAATCAACGGTAAATATAGTGCCGAAGTAGATTTGGGATTGGCAAAAGGCATGCTTTATTATGAATTTGACGGTGATAACGTTACAATCACAACTGTGAGCAACATTATCGGATACGAAAAATCCGAATCAGTTTCCGGCACTTATGAAATTCTTGAAAGCTCTGAAAAAGAAGGTGAGCTTCTTATTAGATTCACAATCGGTGACGATGTTGAAACATATTCATTTGCAGAAGGTGACAACTTTATTGTTATTAATGGCACAACCTTCAATAAAGTAGACTAAATTAACAAAATAAAACCGAGAGGTATTCCCTCTCGGTTTTTTCTTATATAAGTGAAATATTATAAGGTGTTACCTGATATACGTAATAGTTGAGCCAGTTTGAATAGATGAGTGAGGTTGTTGAATACCAGTTGGGATTTATCTCAGTCATGGATTCATCAACAAAATAATTTTTTGGTGGCTCAATGGGAAGTCCCTTGTTCACATCACGAAGATACTCGGTTTTAAGAGTTTCTTTGCTGTATTCAAGATGTCCCATAAAGTATATTTGACGTCCGTCGCGTGAACGCAAAATGGATGCACCGACCTCATCACTTCTTGCGAGTGTTACAAGGTCGTCAATCTTTGCAATCTCCATCTCACTTATTTCGGTATGACGTGAGTGAGGAATATTTATATATTTATCAGTTCCCTTCAAAAGCGGGTCATATCTCATTACCTTTTCGTGCGGAAAAATTCCAAACACCTTTTTAGGAAGCTCATTTTTTTGCAAACCGTAGTAGTAATGCAAAGCAGCCTGCGCTCCCCAACAAATAAAAATTGTGCTTTGAACGTTGGTGCGAGCAAAGTCCATAATTTGTGTGAGCTCTTCCCAATATTTAACCTCTTCAAAAGGAATTGTTTCAACGGGTGCGCCTGTGATAATCATACCGTCAAAGCGTTTATCCTTTATTTCATCAAAGGTCTTATAAAATTTATCAAGATGATTTTCGGGAGCATGTGTTCCCGTATAGGTCTTTGTTGCAAGAAGTGTTACTCTAATCTGAAGGGGTGAATTTGAAAGCATTCTTATAAGCTGAGTTTCAGTTTCAACCTTCGTGGGCATAAGATTGAGAATTGCAATCTCAATAGGTCTTATATCCTGACGAAGCGCGCGAAGCTCATTCATAACGAATATGTTTTCAGAAGCAAGTGTTGAATATGCAGGCATATCCTGCGGAATAATAATTGGCATTTTATTTCTTCCTTAATAAAATTAAATTTGAGAAAGTGCTCCTTCAAGGTCAGCAATAATATCGTCAATATTTTCTATACCAACGGACAAACGAATAAGATTATCAGCAATTCCGATGGCTTCAAGATCAGCCTTTGAAAGCTGACGGTGAGTTGTGGATGCAGGATGGAGCACGCAAGAACGAACGTCTGCAACGTGAGTAACGATTGCAATCATCTTAAGTCCTTCCATAACTACTGTTGCGGCCTCAGAGCCACCCTTAACACCAAAGCTGAGCATACCGCCCTGTCCGTTTGGCATATATTTTTTAGCAAGTGAATGGTATTTGTCACTTTCAAGTGAGCCGTATTTTACCCATTCAACCTTTTCGTGCTTAGAAAGATATTCAGCAACGCGTGCAGCATTTGATGAGTGTCTTTCCATACGAAGAGCAAGAGTTTCCATACCGAGATTGGTAAGGAATGCATTTTCAGGGCTCATAATCGCACCAAGGTCACGCATCATCTGTACTCTGCATTTTGTACCGAATGCCTTGTCACCGAGAGTTGAATATACAAGTCCGTGATAGCTATCGTCGGGAGTGTTAAATTCAGAATAACGGTTACTTGAAGCAAAATCAAAGTTACCGCAGTCAACAACAGCACCACCAAGGGCTACTGCATGTCCGTCAAGATACTTTGATGAAGAATAAAGCACCACATTTGCGCCAAAATCCTTAACCTTGCAAAGTACGGGGGTAACAAGTGTGTTATCAACCATAAAGAGTACACCGTGCTTTTTAGCAATTCCGGCAATTTTATCAAAATCAAGCACAACGATTGTGGGATTTGCTACTGTTTCGGCAAAAATCACCTTTGTGTGCTCGTCGATAAGCTTTTCAATGTTCTCTGCACTGTCATCGGGGTCAAAGAAACGAGTTTCTATACCATATTTTTTAAGTGTCACAGAGAAAAGATTATATGTGCCACCGTAAACTGCTGATGCAGAAACGATGTTATCTCCTGCGTTACAAACGTTAAGAATTGCAAGCATTGTTGCACTCATACCCGATGCACATGCGATAGCACCTGTGCCACCCTCTAAAAGTGCGAGCTTTGATTCAAATGCATCAAGAGTGGGGTTGCCTATTCTTGAATAGAAAAAACCTTCACTCTTAAGGTCGAAAAGGTCTGCCATTGGCTGTGCCTTTTCGTAATAAAAGGTTGTGCTTTTAACAACGGGGCAAACTCTGGGTTCACCACTCTTGGGTGAATATGCGCCCTGCACACAAATAGTATCAAGCTTTTTGTTATTCATTTGTGATACCTCTCTATATAAAAGAATTAATTTACTAACATTGGATTATATCATATTTTTATCTGCATGTCAACAAATTGCATAAATTATTAACATTTAGTTTGTATTTCAAATTTTGATTTATCTCTCTATTAGCCTTCTCCAGCGGAGAAGGGGGACCGTGCCGTGCACGGTGGATGAGGAGAGCACCGTTTAGTTATTACTAACGGCTTTCTTGTAAAACAAAATCCTTGATTTTAAGAGAAATTGCTTTGATTCGAATACTATGTGCTGATGAGAAAGACGATTGTTTACACAAACCGTGTTCTCCTCATCCACCATCAAAGATGGTCCCCCTTGTCTCGCTGCGGCTCGGTCACACTCGGGGAAAAACAACACACCGTGTTGTTTTTTAAGACCCTCGTGCCGCTTCGCTACCCGCTGGGGAAGGCATAGATAAATCCCAATTTATCGCGCAAAAATAGATATTGCACATTTATAATTTTTGTGCTATAATATATCCACAACAATTTGTGAAAGGAGATTTTGCTATGACTCTTTGCGAAAGCTGTGTTTATTTCGACTATGATGAGGAATATGAAGAAAACGTTTGCACTATAAATCTTGACGAGGACGAGTACGTTCGTTTTTCACAAAGCAAGGGCAAGCAATGTCCCTATTATAAATTCTATGACGAATACAAATCAGTTCAAAAACAAATTTAATGGAGGATAAATTATGGATAACTACAACAATGGATTTATTGAAGAAGAACTTGAAGAAGGCGATGATATAGTAACTCTTATGTCAGCCGACGGTGAGGAGATTGATTTTATTGAAATCGCAGGAATAGCTTATAACGGTAATTTCTATGCAATTCTTCAACCTGTAGAACTTTTTGAAGAAATGGCTGAAGACGAAGCAATAGTTTTTAAGGTTGAATGCGGCAATGATGGAAATGATAAATTTACTATAGTTGTTGACGATGATATAATTGACGCTGTATTCGTTGAATACGGCAAATTATATGACGCAGCTATGGTTGATGAGGAAGACGACTAAAAAAACAAAACCACCTGATTTCAGGTGGTTTTTATTTTTGTTTTATTCATTTGAATTATTATATTCAAGAATTAATTCATCAAGATTTTTGCCGATAAGCTGATAATAAACTTCCCTATTATCATTAAAATAGAAATAATCTTCCCCTATAAAATTAATTATTTCACCACGAAGTTCAATATAATGGGTTGGCTCAGAAGCTCCAAGTTCAATATCATCACACATTACAATAAATTGAAGTTCTTCAATGAACATAACTCCAATATACTGAGGCTCACCACTATTTATAGCATAAACATCACCATAATCGTCTATTGCTTCAATGGTGTAATAATTTGTGTAGTTATCATCTTCTCTAAATTCAGGCAAATTCAAAATTTCAAAGCAATTTCCATTTGCATCGGTGAAATATTCACCAATCAAAAAGCTAAATTGCTTAACCGCACCGTTGCTCAAAACAAACTGAACGGTATAATCTCCTCCATCGCAAATCACAGGTGGCACATCTATTGGGGTTATATCAAGCCAATAATACTGCTCAAAAATGTATGATATTACGTCCCTATCAGTTGATGATAAAATGCTTATCATATTGACCGGTGGCAAGGGTCCACCACCGCTTGAAAACATTTTGATTTCCGCAATATCCTCGGCAGTTATTTCGTTCAACCACTCACAACCTGCCTGATTGCGAAGGAAATGATTTTCGGGTGGAATCAGGATAGTTTCTATTCTTATGCTTCCACATAGCAAACAAGTATATTCCATAACATATCCGCCAGTTCCGCTCTCAACTTCTACACCATCATCCCATTGATGACCGCACCCTACTATACCAGACATATCATAACCACAAATATCGCAAAGCAAATCGGCGTCATTATTATAGTGCTCACCCATAATATCGGGCGACGGACAACCGCAGGTATATTGCTTAAAGTGTCCTGTTTCGTATTGAACATACTCCCAAGTGTGCTCGTGGTCGTCATCGGGCTTTGTTTCAAACCATTCGCACGAAGCTAAACAAAGAACAATAGTAAGCGTAAGTAACAAAAATAATAGTTTTTTCATAGTTTCATCCTCCATTTATTCTAAAGTAACAACCTCGTTTACGTTAACAACATCGTCTTTATCAACCACAAAGGCAAAAAATGCATACTGCATATCGTCCGTACCCTCAGAAGGAACATCGGTTCTTATTACCACATACACTTTATTTTCTGAAATGTAGAGATTATTTACCGTCAATTTTATTGAACCCGAGCCTCGAGTGACCATTCGTGTAAGTATCAGTGCATTTTCTTCAAAAAAAGACTCATCGTATTTATCTCTTGCGTTATTAATTATTTGTATTTGATAATTAGCCATTACATAATCCAATGCTACAAACGACTCTATCAGCTCATCCAAATAAGCATCGTATTCTTCTTTGCTTCTAATTATTATGTCCTTACTATTATCCGTACTGACCGCATAAGGAGCAGGCTCATATTTCAAAATGGTTTCACAATCGGTATAGTACTCGATTTTGGGCATATAGCTTTGATAATACGCTCTCTCCATCTCAACATATAAGTTTTCAACGAACGCCTCGTTCTCACTTATTTGCTTAATCTTTCGGTGCATCTCTTCGGTAAAGTTATCTCTATCAAAGATTACAGTAATCATCTCTATTGCATTATAAGCGTGAACATCAGCATTTGCAAAAAGATTTTTCATATCGTATTTTGCAACGATATCATTAGCAGAGGTATTATCACTTAAAACAAAGGTACAATGAACCTCATCTACTGGATGGTAGTAATAGTTATATTCGGGATGCTCTGCGTGTAATTTGTCAATCTCGTCTCTCAAGGATTGCTCGTAATCAAGCACAATTTGAGCAATACCGGAAAGATTTAATAAATATCCACACTCGTCACAGAATAAATCAGCATCAAAATTTACGTGCTCACCCATAATATCGGGCGACGGACAACCGCAGGTATATTGCTTAAAGTGTCCTGTTTCGTATTGAACATACTCCCAAGTGTGCTCGTGGTCGGATGCAGGTTCTGTTGTTTGTTCACTATCCTGCTCAAACCATTCGCACGAAGCTAAACAAAGAACAATAGTAAGCGTAAGCAACAAAAATAATAGTTTTTTCATAGATTTACCTTCCTTTCATAAATGCCTTCATAATAATAATCAACAAATTTATAAAAAAGTGTAAGATTTTTGAAAAATATAATTTTTTATGATATGGGTACAGTACCTCTAAAAAGATTAGAGCCCCCCGACCAAAATTGTCAAGAGTTTTTTTGAATATTTTTTCGAATTTTGATTTATCGGTCACTTTTTTGAAAAAAAGTAACCAAAAAACTTTTTATGGAGCTTCGCGCTTTTCCCCATAAAGCAAGCTAAAACCGTAGGGGTCGACGTCCCCGACGACCCGTTACAAAGGTAAACTAAATTTTCAAACTTCCCGATAAATCCCAATTTATTTAATAGCAAAGTTGAAAAATTATTCCCCAATCAAGATTGCTCTACAGGGTGAACCCTCAAAGCCCTTAATATTGAGGGGGGCGCAATTTAGGATATATCTTCCCTCTTGCGCCTTATCAAGCACAATTCCTTCAAGCAAAACTATATCTTTTGAAAGCAAAATTTTATGCACCGCCATTGGCGCGTTTTCAGGACCTACGCTTTGGCTTTCATTTCCAATAAGCAAAATCTCGGCATTTGCAAACACCTTTGCTGCCTCTTCAGTAACTGTAGCACTTCCTTTTATCAATATGCGTTTATCCGCGCCAACCTTTCTTGCTTTGGCAAGCATTTCGCACGCGTCGGTTGCACTCACATCACCTTTATGCTCGGCAACGAAGCACTCACCCACAAAAAAATCAAGTGGAATTTGCTCAATGCTTTTTCCATCCTCAAAAAAGTGGAGTGGTGCATCAACGTGAGTGCCATTATGTGCACAGATAAAAAGCGTGGAGAGGTTATAAACCCCTCCGTCCGCCATATCGATTATTCTTTTGCCTTCGGGGGCAGGATCACCCTCATAAACCTTACAAGAGAGTACCTCTTGTGAAATATCGATTATTTTCATATTATTCCTCCGCCGCGCGAAGTGTATTTTGCAAAAGCATCGTAATTGTCATCGGTCCAACGCCACCGGGCACAGGAGTAATGTGTGAAGCAACCTCACTAACGGATGCAAAATCAACGTCACCTGTGAGCTTACCCTCAGCATTTCTATTCATACCAACGTCAATAACAACTGCTCCCTCTTTAACCATATCGCCAGTAATGAAATCCGCCTTGCCAATCGCAACAACAAGAATGTCTGCTCTGCGGCAAACCTCTTTCAAGTCGCGTGTCTTACTGTGGCAAACAGTAACTGTACCGTTTTCAGAGAGAAGCAAGAGCGCCATCGGCTTGCCAACGATATTTGAGCGACCAACAACAACACATTCCCTACCTGAAATCCCAATATTTGAACGATGGAGCAACTCCATGATGCCCGCAGGTGTGCATGGCAAAAACTTGGGATTGCCAATAGTAATTCTACCAACATTATAGGGGTGAAAGGCATCAACGTCCTTTTCGGGCTTGATTCTGAGTATTACCTGCTCTTCATCAAGATGCTTGGGGAGAGGCAACTGAACCAAAATTCCGTGAACCGCACTATCTTCATTAAGTTTATCAATGAGTGCATTAAGCTCATCCTGTGTGGTATTTTCGGGCATTTCATATACCCAAGAATTAAATCCAACCTGCTCGCACGCCTTTTTCTTATTTCTAACATAAACCTGCGATGCGGGATTTTCACCAACTATTACAACCGCAAGTCCCGGAAGTTTGCCTGTTCTTGCGTTATATTCTTTAACTTTTTCGGCAATTTCTTCGCGAATTTGCAAAGAAATCAACTTTCCATCAATTATTTTAGCCATTTTCAGTTTCGTCTTCTACTTCTTCTTCAGAATCGGATTCTTCTTCAACTTCTTCGTATTCTTCTTCATCAAGTGCAGCTGATGTAGCCAAAGCAAGCTTCTTTTCATTCTTGCTTGTAACAACAAATCCAAATACAAGAAGCGCTGTTGCAACCATAAAGAGCAAGAAGCCAAGGAGCTGAGATACTCTTATACCTGTGTTGCCGATGAAAAGCGCGTCTGTTCTAAGACCTTCAATGAACATTCTTCCAAAACCGTACCATGCAAAATAGTAAAGCGCAATTTGTCCATCAAATTTCTTCTTTTTGAAAAGAAGATTGATAAGGATAAATCCTGTAATATTCCAAAGTGATTCATAAAGGAAGCAGGGATGAACGTAAACCGTTTGAGTAGTTCCAAACTCATAGTAAGTATTCTTTGAGATAAGTCCCATTCTCATAAAGTAAAGAGGATGTCCCTCTTCTACAATAGAACCGTATGCTTCACCATTACAGAAGTTACCCCAACGTCCAATTGCCTGTGCAATCATAACACCGGGACCTACAGCATCAAAAAGCTTTCTCCAACTTATTTTCTTAACAAGGCATACTATAACAATTGCAAGTGCACCAAAAATAATACCACCATAAATAGCAAGTCCACCACGCCAAATTGCAATATAGTCAATAAACGTTTCATATTTTGATTTATCGTCATCAAAAATTACGTAATATGCACGAGCACCTGCAACACCACTAATAATTGTAAAAATAGCAATGTCAATAAGGTCGTCTATCTTAATTCCTTGTTGCTTGCAACGAAATGCAGCATATGCTATTGCGCAAAGCATACCCAATGCAATTATAACACCATACCAAGCAACGTTACCAAATGCAGTGGAATTAATCCAGGTTTCATCAATTCCCAAGCCAGGGAAAGAAATATTGGACCAACCATCTCTAAGTCTTTCTATAAGCTCCATAAATTCCTCCACTAATTAGAATTATTTTTTATAACTGAAAGTGCAAAACACTTATCATCAAATGAATCATTAAGGCAAGCACACACGTCTGAAAAGCTCACCTTTTCAATTATTTTGCGATACTCAAATATATCGCTGCCCTCAAACACAAAATTGAGAAGCGAATTTGCAATGTCGTCAACCGAGTCAAAATCCCTAACGAATTCCGCCATCATAACCCTTTTGCATCTGATAAAATCCCTCTCACTTAAGCCGTTTTGCTTAGCTTGATTTATATAGGACTTTATCTTTTCAAAAACAAGGCTTGGATCATCACTCTCGGCATAAATCGAAGAAAAACCGGCATCGCGAGTGATGGAATAGCCATAGGAATATGACTCATTAATAAGTCCGCTTTCAAAAAGCTCATTATAAAGTGCCCCTGCACGTGAAAATAGCATCTCATTAAGAATTGTCATTGCTACGTCACGGAAAAGCCTTTCTTCAACGCTTTCACTTGGCTTTGCATCCTTAATTCCTATTTCAAGCACGGGTTGACTTATGGACATTATCTTTTCTATATATGCCATATTTACCGCGCTATCATAGGAAAGTATGGGAAGCACGGGTGCTTCTCTCATCTCTTTTTGGGGTAAAGCCTTGTTTACAGTATCAAGCACCGCGCACTCATCAACGTCACCACTGATTACAAGCGCCATATTGGAATACCTATAAAAACTATCATAACACTCATAAAGTGTTTTATCAGTTATCTTTTTAATGGTATTTTCAGTACCAAGCACATCATTTGATAGCTTACAATCACCGTAAAGCGCCACAAGAAGATTTCTTGACACAACGTCATACGGGCTGTCAAGACACATTTTAATTTCTTGGGTAATAATTCCCCTCTCGCTTTTTACGTTTTCAGCTGTGAAATATGGCTCGTAGACAAATCCGATTAGCTTTTCAAGAGCCAAATCAAAATTCTCTGTGCAAGAAAACATATAAACCGTCTTGTTATTGGAGGTATACGCGTTAGCATCTGCGCCTACTGAAGCAAGCTCTTCACACGCATCAACTCCGTTTGCGCTTGAAAAAAGCTTGTGTTCAAGAAAATGTGCTATTCCCGAGGGGAAGCTCATCTCCTTGCAATCAACGGTTGCGCCCTCCTCATAAACCGAGCCGAATTTAACTCCCAAAAAGGCCGTTTTAAGAGTCATTTTCTTGGGGAAAACGTAAATATCAAGCCCTGACTCGTGCTTTAAATAATAATATTTTTCGTTTAATTTTTCGTCTGAAAAGGTGGTAAATTTATTCATAAAACTCCTCCTCTTCTTCATTTTCTCCACGCAAGAAATATACCGTATGAAGTGATAGCTTTTGAGCCGCTCTTATTACGTCATCAAGTGTCAATTTTTCAAGAATGGAAAGAAAATCGAAAACGTCAACGTCTATTTCATTTATAATTCTGCCAAGATAAAATCTTTCAATCGCGTTGGGTGAATCGCAAAGCGCACTGTACACGTTATAAATTGATTTTTTGGCATATTCAAATTCTTTTTCACTAATTCTACCCTCTTTTATATCGTCAAGCTGGGCAAGAATCGCTTCCTTGGCTTTTTCAAAGTTATCACTGTCAATACCCGTGGTTGCAAATATTGCACCGCGCGCGCTGTTATAAATGGATGAGCATTCATAACAAAGTGAAAGCTTTTCCCTGACCTGCATAAACAACTTTGAAATTGGAGATGCACCGAAAATTTCGTTGCAAAGAAGCATTGCATAATAGTCATCATCGCGCCAAGTTACACCACAATTAAAACCCATGATAAGACGTCCCTGGGAATTTTGTGAGGATTCTATAACCTCATTCGGCACGTCAAGATTTGACAAAAGCTTTATTTTGTGTTCATTTTCAAATTCAATTACACTACCACTGCAAAAAGCATCGGCAACAAGGGATTTGATCTCCTCTATAGGACGCTTGCCAACGTAAAACACGAGCAATTTTGAATTATTTATTATTCCCTTGTAGCATGTGTAAAGCTCATCAACGTTTACGCAGTCAATCTTTTCACACATGGTATCAAGATTATCAACAATACCCAAGGATTTAAACATTTCCTCTCGGCATCTTATTGCGGCATAGGTGCGGGGCTCGTTGATTTGGGAAAGAATTATGCTTTTATAGTTTTCTTTTTCACTGTTAAGAAACTCCTCACAAAATACTCCCGTATTTTCATCAAGCCTTGGATGGTAAAGCATCTGCTCTATAATCTCAAGTGTGGGTGACATCAAATCCTCACCATTCTCGGTATAAGATGAATAAATCACGTCCGCCGACACGCCAAGAAGCTGAATATTATCAAATTTTTGATTTTTAAGATTGACAAGTGTAGCATACAGCTCATCAAGGCGCTCGTTTATATCCTTTTGGGTAGGATATTTTTCAGTTCCGCGCTTTAATACAGACAAAAGTAATGAGCGTTTAACCGACTCCTCTTTCACCGTTGGAAGTGCAAAATAAATTGATATATTTTCACTCTTAAATCGGTCGGTTGAATATGTATAAATATCTATACGATTGTCAATTTTCGTATATTGAATATCCTTCATCAGCGATTTCTCTTTCAAATATGTATAGTTAATTATATAATACACTATTTTGCGATTTTTTTCAATGCCTATTGAGCATTTATTTGTAAATATTTTTAAAAAAAGTTTATAAAAACTATTGACAAGTTAATCCCCTTATGCTATAATGTGTAAAGTATTTTGCTTTACACATATTTTGGAGTAGGTTATGTTTGAAAAGGACTTAAAAAAAGCATATCTTCTTGATTTTTATGGCGACGTTTTGACTGAGCGCAAAAAGGAAGTTCTTGATATGTATTATAACGAGGACCTTTCCCTTGCTGAAATTGCTGATCAAATCGGCATTTCACGTCAGGGTGTTCGCGATCTCATCAAAAAAGCTGAAGAGGAGCTCCTCTTTCTTGAAGAAAAGCTTGGCTTAGCAAGAAAAATGGTTTCACTTCGTCATCATTCCGAAAATATGGTTAAAATTGTAGAAAATACTGAGCTTCCCCTTGAGCTTAAACATGAGATTGAGGAGATTGCAAAAATAATTAAATAATACATTCAGGAGGTTTGTATATGGGTATGTTTGAAAGCTTGAGCGATAAGCTCAATAACGCATTCAAAAAATTCAGAAACAAAGGAAAGCTCACCCCCGAAGATGTTAAAGTTGGTATGAGAGAGATTAAGCTAGCCCTTCTTGAAGCGGACGTAAACTTTAAGGTTGTTAAAAGCTTTGTTAACACCGTTTCAGAAAGAGCAGTTGGCACTGAGGTGCTTGAGTCCCTTCTCCCCGCACAGCAAATCGTTAAAATCGTTAATGAAGAGCTTATAAACCTTATGGGTGGTACACAGTCAAAGTTGACTATCGCCTCCGCCCCCCCCACCGTTATCATGATGGTCGGTCTACAGGGTGCCGGTAAAACCACTCACTCAGGTAAACTCGCAGGTCTTTATAAGAAACAAGGCAAGCGTCCCCTCTTGGTCGCTTGTGATATTTACCGTCCCGCCGCTATTAAACAATTGCAAATTGTTGGTGAAAAGCTCGATATCCCGGTATTTACAATGGGTGATAAGGTAAACCCCGTTACCATTGCAAAAGAAGGTGTTGCTTATGCAAAGCAAAAGGGCTATGATATGGTATTCATCGATACCGCAGGTCGCTTGCATATCGACGAGGAGCTTATGAATGAGCTTAAATCAATTAAGGCTGAGGTTAAACCTACAGAAATTCTTCTCACAGTTGACGCAATGATCGGTCAGGACGCAGTAAACGTTGCTGAGACATTTAACGATCTTCTTGATATCACAGGTGTTGTTCTTACAAAGCTTGACGGTGATACAAGAGGCGGTGCAGCGCTTTCAATTAAGCACGTGACGGGCAAACCAATCAAATTCATTGGTACAGGTGAAAAGCTTGACACAATCGAGCCCTTCCATCCCGAAAGAATGGCGTCAAGAATTCTTGGTATGGGTGACGTTCTCTCTCTTATCGAAAAGGCACAGGAGGCTTATGACGAAAAGAAGAGCGCCGAGCTTGAACAAAAGATTCGCCAACAGAAGTTCACACTTGATGACTTCCTTGAACAGTTCCAGCAGCTTCGCAACATGGGTGGCGTTGAGCAAATGCTTGGTATGATGCCCGGTATGAACGCAGGTGCACTTAAGGACGTTAAGGTGGACGAAAAGGCAATGGCTCACATGGAAGCGATTATTCGCTCTATGACAATGGAAGAAAGAGTTAACCCCGAAATCATCAACTCCTCACGCAAAATCCGTATCGCAAAAGGAAGCGGAACAAGTGTTGAGGAAGTAAACAAGCTTCTTCGTCAGTTCGAGCAAATGAAAAAGATGATGAAGCAATTTTCAGATCCCAAGAAAATGAAGAGATTGGGATTTGGTAGACGAGGAATGAAAATGCCGTTTTAACGGATTTTTATAAAAACAAAAAATAAAAAAATAATTTAATTTTATTCTTGGAGGAATATTATCATGGCAGTAAAAATTAGACTTAGAAGAATGGGTCAGAAGAAAGCTCCCTTTTATCGTGTAGTAGTTGCAGATAGCCGCTACCCCAGAGATGGTCGTTTCATCGAAGAAATCGGTTACTACAACCCCATCACAGAGCCCGCTGAAATCAAGATCGATGCTGAAAAGGCAAAGAAGTGGATCGCTAACGGCGCTCAGCCCACAGACACTGTTAAATCCTTGCTTAAGAAGAGCAACATTGTTGACTAATTAAAAGGCAGGAGATAACGATGACGGATTTGAAACAGACTTTGACCGACATCGCAAAAGCGATTGTTGACAATCCCGATGAGGTTACCGTTATCCTTACTGAAGATGATCGTAGCATTACCCTTTCTCTCAACGTAGCTCCTGAGGATATGGGAATGGTTATCGGCAAAAACGGTAAAATTGCCAAGGCTATTAGATCTGTGATTAAGGCAGCATCCACTAACTGTGGCAAGAAAGTAAACGTTGAAATTAAATAATCGTTTGCAAATAAAAAATCCGACCTTGACTTAGGTCGGATTTTTTATTATAATTTAGATATGGAGGTGATGCTATGGATTCTTTGATTTTAACTTTTAACAAAGAGCAGATGAAAACGTATCAAGAATTGTTAAATCAAGACAATGTTAAATTGAATTTTGATACAACAATAAAAATTGATGATATTTCAAAATGTAATTTTGATGAAGCTTTGTCTGCCATTGAAAAAGAAGCTCTTGAACTTTTAAAATTCAAAAAGAATACCGTTTCGTTTGCTCCATTTTTAAGTGTTGATGAAATAAAGGAGATTATTCCCTTTTATTACAAGTCAATCAGAAGCCTTGAGCAGCAAAAAATCAAAATCAGTTCAAATTCTTGGATGCTTGCAAAAAAAGTGGAAGCGGCAAACAAAAGTATTATAGATATCAACAAAAGATATTCCGATTTTCTGCCCTATAAGGCGGCACTTGGCAACAAGGATGAATATAAAGAACAAATTGAAATTTTAGATGAGCAATTTAAACTTAACATTCAACTTGCAAAGGACCATGCTTTAACGCTTATGCAAGAGGTGGAAAAATCCATTAAAATTTGCGATATTATAAGTGATTTCTTCAATAAGAGCTCAAAGGCAACCGACGAGCCAAAGTTCAAAAAGTTCGATGCCTATGATTTCTTTTGGTCAGTTGAAGCATTTGTTGAGCAAATTAGAACTATATAAAGCAATACAAAATCCCCCAAGTGTTTTCACACTTGGGGATAATTTTATTTAAAATTTTTCAGTTTCTTCTTCGGGGTCGTTTTCTTTATTGGGATCTACTGGGAAAATACCGCCTCCACCACCGCCAACATTAACCATTGCGCCACAAAGTTGACATGGTTTCAAATTTCCTACTCCGCCGGTTAATTTCAAAACATGTGATTCTGTTGAAATAACATATCCGCAATCAATGCAATATTTTTCGTGTTGTAATGGTCCTATGGTTCTATATGCAAAAATGTGAGATTGAGATGAAACTGAATATCCACAATCAATGCATATTTTTGAATGATATGATTGCTGTATTTGTGGATATTCAAAAGTATGTTTCTGCAATGTTTCTTCATTACAATCATTACATATTAATTTGTGATGTGTAGTATTCGATTTTTCATAAGATAAATCGTGATTAATAACTATTGTTTTTTTATTATAGCTTGAATAATATGGACCACTTTTAATCCCGATAACATTTTCAATCAGTATGGAATCAAATCTATATCCCGCTATAGCAATATTGATTTTGTATTCTTGGTTACATTCATAATCTAATTGTTCTAAAACCTCATTCCAAACAGATTCACAAACAGTATGAGTATATTGATTTCGATGTGATACATTAACAGTTATATTATCGCTTTTAGCTAACAATCTACCATTAATATCGTAAAAAAGAATTTCAAATCTATTATTGGGATGTTCTACACTACCATTAACTATCCATTTAATAGTTGGTGGTGAATTTTTACCACAATCACTTACACTTACAATTTCAGGAGCAATTTTGTAATACGACATTATTTTTCCCATTTTATCTCGCAAATCAGGACGATGCTCGTCCATATATTGAGTAAAATCTTCCAGTGTGTACATGTTGGATCTCGTGGTGTAATACCACCAATCTCTATATCCAAAATTTATTTGATCAAATGATTCTGATGTACTGTCATCATACAAATCCCACAACAACGCCTTAACACTCATTTCTTGGAACTCTCCTCTATTATCGCGTCCAGGTGTAGAAGAATCATCATCGTGATCGTATGAAGCGTTGTTGGGAGTTTCTAAATCCCATCCAAGGCTGCTATTATCCGCCATAATACCATATTCTTCATCTTTATAATCAAAATATCCATATTCCATATCGGTTTTATAATAATAGTAGTGTTCCGATAATGTTGAAAATGTGGTAGCCCATGATTCACTCCACGTCAATTCCATAGCATATTCTTTAGTTAAATTATCTAACATGTGATCTTCTAATGGGTGATGTTGAGGACCATTACAAATAATTTCTAGTAAATTAGAGCCATAGATATCCATTAAATATTGCACGTAATGCCCATACTCATGAGTTATTAAATCAATATCAGCATAACTATTTGTTCCTATTGCAGCTAGACTTTGCAGATCATTTCCAAAAGAATATCCAGCATTTTCCGGAGCAAGTAGTGCCGGATATGAAACATTTAGCTTGGTTTTACTTTCACCTTCACTGCTATAATTAGGAACTGTCATTCCCATAGCTATAGCAAATCGTTCAGATATAGTCATAGCTTGATGAACATAAGTGGCTCTATAGTGGATCAAATCTTCATCTTTGGGGATAATATAATAGAAATTGTTTACTGAGCCTTCTGAAACATTTGTTATTAATGAACTTTGAAAGCAATAATGATCTAATATCCAGTTGTTTGTTATCTTAAACGTTTCCGCTTCTAACCACCAACGAATAAATATATCCTCTCCACCATCATTCCAGCAAGAATTATCAATTTCAAATTTAAAACTACCATCTGGATTGCTATACAAAGAATCAATAACATATGTCATTCCATTAACTTTTTTAATTAACTGAACCTTCGCCTTAATTAATGGAGCAATTACAGTTGTGTCCTTTTGCCAAAATAATTTACCTTGAACAATGGTTTTTCCAGACACCGTGTTGTTAGTTAATAATTCATCGACTGTAGGAGTATATTCTTCGGTATAGCCGCCACACAATTCATAATAAAGTTCTTGTGCTGCATTTATAGCAAGTTCTCCCAAATCTACCAATTCTTCAATCCAACTATACCATGCTTGATCTTTTGAAACGTCACTAATATATACTTTATTGTTTACTTTATATGTATACACGGAACTTTTAACAACTACATTTTCGTGATAGGTTGCATAAACATCAAGAACGCCGAAGTCTTCTATTGCTACTATATCATATTCCATGGAGCCACTTGCTACTTCAGTAGCAATTAATCCGTCGGTTTCCACGTTGTAACTTAGAACATCCGTATTGTCAAATGAAACCCTTACAGATGAGTTAATATCTATTACAGGCGCGCTAATAATTGGTTTCAAGGTGGTGCTCGTAATAGAGTCATCCTCTACATTTGTTGCTTCGAAAATATCAACATCATCTACTGCATATAAAAAATTTGTGTCAAATTCGATTAATATAAAACACAATAAAATCACAACTATAAATTTGATGCCTTTTTCATATTTTTTCATATAAATATCCTCGTTTTTCAGTTATTCTAGAAATTGGAAATCAAGTTCTACAGTTCCATCATCCGCTTTAAGATAACACATAGATTTTAGTTGAATATCATAAGGTTGACTATACTTAACATTTTGAGCATCTAATTTTTCAACCAGAGCAATCACTATGCAAATAGTACCTGAATTTCCAAGAAAAGTATCCTCTGGGATGGTTATTGTTTGTGAATAGTTAAAATAATATGTTCCATTAGGATATCTTGGATAAGTATATCTTTCATCCGTTAATGACTCTTCGTAGGAAATTTCTTTAAAAATATGTAGATTTTCATTATTAAAATCAATATCAATTGTGTGAATGCCGTCTTCATCCATCACTAAACGATAATCATAGGTACATAGAAGATAACAATAATTCTTGTAAGAATCATGAATTTTTATAGACTCCTCAGTTGTATTGTTAGATTTATTTTCATCATTAAAAAACCAATCGACCCACGAAACATCTTTAGGACGAAGTCCAAAATACAATTGTAATGTTACATTATCCAATTCAAAATTTTTGGTATCAGATACTACTTTTAAAGCTATACCATCCCAAAAATAAGGAGGTCCATTTTCTGTGTAATACTGACCTTTTTTTACATGTGGCTCTGCACACCCCGCAAAGCTAAATGCACTCGTCACCAAAAGCACCAAGAGCATTATTTTTGCAACAAATTTTCTTTTGTTTGTTTTATATGTTGTTTTTTTCATCCTTTACACCTCCGTATTTATAATTACGATATTATCCATCAAAAGCTGACAAATTTCGTCAAGCTCATCTTGTGATAAGTTTTCTTTCAGTGAAGCTATGGATATTTGCATTACTGTATCTTCGTTTACTTTCAATTCGTATGTTTCTATATAATTGTATTCTAACTCATTAGGATTATATAGTGCGTCCGATTTTAGATAATTAAAATAATAAGGTTGTTTAAGAGAATTATCATATAATACCACAGATAACTCGTGTTGTGAATAGTTATAGTTTACATAGTCGGAAGCATATGTACAGAGTATTTGATACGCATTTTCTGTAATAACACCATTATAGTCCACGTCATTAATATAGAAAATCATATCTATCCCCATACCATCGTCTTGATATTTGTCATATATAGAGTCATCAACAAAGCGTTTAAGCTTTGCAATCATTCCCACTTCATATCGCTTATAGCCAACAATATCAATTTCATCAAAATCAAAAGAGATAAATGTAGAAACAAATCCGTCATTTTTTGAATTGTATTTTTTTACAAATTCTAAAAACTCTTCATGTGAATAAAAAACTTCGTGCATCTCGGCTTTTCCTCCCGCCCATAAAAAACACGAACTGAACATTAATGTTACCGTGCAAATTAAAAGCAATAATGCGATTAACTTGGTTTTGCTAATTTTAAAATTCATTATAAACCCTCCTTTTTGAATGGCATTTATTAAAATTTAAGTCCTTTAAAAAGATTTCTATAATATATTACCTATTTTTTTCAAAGTTTTTCTTCAAATATTTAGAATTTATTTCTAATTAAATTATATCGTAGTATATATGAAAAAGCAATACGTTTTTATTAAAAAAGTCAAACTTTGTTTTTCATATACAATTAAATTAATTTTGGTTATTATAACAAAAAACCGCTTGGAAAATCCAAGCGGTTTTTTTGTTAATTTGCAGAAAATTTTTGCTTCAACTGATTAACTTTGTCCTGTTGTGCCATTTCAGGTGCATACCAGCCCTTTTCCTTCATCTTGGTATAGATTTGATTTTGCAGCTGCAAGGACTGATGCAAGGCGGATGAAAAGGATGAAAATACATTTTGGTCACTTGCCTCGATTGCTCCGTGCATATAGAGATCGCACGCGCCCTTTTCTAAAAGGAGAAGATTCTCCATCACGTTTCTATCATTCATATTTTCGTTCATCATTCTTCCCTCCTTAAAGCAACTGATAGAAATTATTAAAAATTTCCCCATGCTTTTGTGTTAGATCGGTTACAAGATTTTTCAGTTCTCCATCATTAAGCTGTGATGAGCATTCTTGACACTTTGTTTTAAAGTATTTTTCGTGTCCAAGTGCGTCTTCAATGTAAAGTAGTTCCTTGTTTGTCATTATCAAACTCCTTTCTGTTTGGTAATTTGATTATTGACACAAAAAATTATCTTATTCATAACAATAAAAAACCACCAAGCAAAACTTGGTGGTTTTAATTATTTATTATCTTTCAACGTAGCTCCAATATACGGGCAACTTGGAGTAGTTCCAAGTTCTATCCCATCCGCTGGGCTGAGTATCAGCTTCACAATAAATGTTCATTTCAAATGAGCATCCAAAGAAAGCAAAACCCTTAATTGTATCTACACTATCAGGAATAATAACAGCTACAAGTGCCTTGCATCCTCTAAATGCACTGTCACCAATTGTTGTTACTGTTTCAGGAATATAGAATACAACTTCATCGCGACCGGCTGTATACTGAATCAATGTCTTTCCATCCTTAGAATAAAGGTTACCGTCAATTGATGAATAATTGGGGTTGTTTTCATCAACGTGAATGCTTTCAAGATTTTCGGATGAGTGGAAAGGTGCATATCCAATATTTACAACGTGTTCGGAAATTTCTACTGATACAAGAGAGTTACATCCCTCAAATGCATAGTCACCAATTGCTGTTACAGAATCGGGCATATCAATGCTTGCAAGCGCTGAGCACTGTGCAAATGCTGATGCATTGATTGTTGTCAAGTTTTCAGGAAGCTCAATGCTTTCAAGTGTTGCACATCCTGTGAATGCAGAAGAACCAATTGTTTCAACTGAATCGGGAAGTTCAATGTGCTTAAGTGATACACATGCTGAGAATGCATAGTTAGAAATTGCTGTGATATTAGCAGGAAGCTTAACATCGCTAAGCAACATACAAGATGCAAATGCAGATTCACCAATATAATTTACGGAATCAGGAATTTCAATGCTTGTAATGTAGTTGCATCCTGAGAATGCGGAGTTACCAATGCTCTTAAGTGTTTCGGGCAATTCAACGCTTGTAAGAGCTTTACACTTACTGAATGCGGAGTTGCCAATTACTTCAAGAGACGTGGGAATATTAATCTTAGAAAGTGCATTACATGCTGCAAATGCAGAAGAACCGATTGTCTTAATTGTATTAGGAAGTACAACCTCTCTCAAGAACATACATTCCTTAAATGCACCTGAAGGAACTTCAGTTGCATCGCCCTCAATTACAACTGTTCTGAGGGCAGCAATTTCACTGTAAGTGTATGAAGGAACCTTTGCGCCCTCAAAAGTGATGCTCTGAAGGCTATTACATTCAGCAAAAGCATTATCAGCAATTACAGATGTGCCACCGTTGATAGTTATGCTTGATACATCAGTATCAATGATTTCAATAAGTGCAAGATAGGGGTTGCTTTCGTTACCAAGGTAACGAGCGTTTTCATATTCATGGTACTGAAGAGAACCACAATCATCAAAAGCTGTGCTTGCAATTGTCACCAAAGAGTTAGGAAGAGAAACTGTTGTAAGTGCTGAGCATCCCTTGAAAGAGTTTGCGTTAATATACTTAACGTTTTCGGGAATTTCAATGCTTTCTAAAGTTTCATTGTCTGCAAAAGCATTAGGAGCAATGCTTGTTACAGGCAAACCAAAGTACATGTTTGCAATTTTATAATCTTTAAGCTCAAAGGATCTTGTTCCAAGAACGGAAAGATCAGTATAAGTGGTTTCACCATCACTAAAATTATATTTCAAAAACATTGATGAAATATCGAATTCGGGTGTCAAATTTGTTGCAGTTGTGTCTGCACTTTTATAGGGCCAGGGCAAAACAAATGGGAATAATGCTGCCACCAACAAGCCAATCAAAATAACGACTGCGGCTATGACCAGTTTCTTTTTGCTTTTCTTCATTTGGGTTTCTCCTTATCAAATGTATGGATAGATATATTTTAGCACAAAATTAGTCGATTTTCAAGTCCTTTTTAAGAAATATATAATAAAATATATTAAAAAGGCAAACGGTTTTGAAAACTATTTTATATTTTTAACCTCTTTGAGTACTTCTATTGCATCATCGAGATAATTAACGTCCATTTTTTCAATTTCACCTGCGTCAACAAGGGATGCAAGAGTGGGGTCAATGGGCATTTTTGCAAGAAGCGAATAGCCATATTTTGTAGCAATTTCTTCGATATGACTTTCACCGAAAATCTTTATTTCCTTACCACAATCGGGGCATTTAACAAAGCTCATATTTTCAACAAGTCCGACAACGTCAACACCCATCATCTTCGCCATATTAGCCGCCTTCTCAACTATCATTGAAACGAGCTCTTGTGGGCTTGAAACAATAACGATGCCATCAAGTGGAATGCTTTGGAAAACTGTAAGGGGCACGTCACCTGTTCCGGGAGGACAGTCAACAAAAAGATAGTCAAGATCTCCCCAAACTGTACCGCTCCAAAACTGCTTTACTGTTCCAGCAATAACGGGGCCACGCCAAACAACAGGATGAGTTGAATCGGGCAAAAGAAGGTTTACACTCATTATTTTAATTCCTGTTTGGGTAACGGGTGGGAACATTCCATCGTCATTACCCTCAACTCCCGACGTAACACCGAATGCCTTGGGAATTGATGGACCTGTAATATCGGCATCAAGAATACCAACCTTATACCCTGCTCTTTGCATAAGAGTTGCAAGAGTTGAGGTCACCATTGATTTACCAACGCCACCTTTTCCACTGACAACTCCGATTACGTGTTTTATCGTTGATTTTGCGTTAAGTGGCTCTAAAAAATCCTGCTTTGACTTTGTCGAGCAGTTGTGTGAGCAGCTACCGCAATTATGCGTACATTCTGACATATATTTTTACTTCCTTTCGAAAAGATAATTACAACCTTATTATTATACACCACAAAATGACAAAAGTCAAGTTCATGAAAATATTATTTATTTTTTGTTAAAATCTATTGCAAAATTTGTGAAAAAAAGTTATACTATAAGGTAGTGAAAATTTTTATTTTATATATGGAGGTTCTAAATGAACAAAACTCTTAACAAACTTAACGGTTTTGACGGAGTAAAGGGCCCCGTTCTTACAATAGTTATGGACGGCGTTGGTCTTGCACCCGATACAATTTCAAATGCGGTTGCAGGCGCTTACACTCCCACACTCGATATGCTCATGGCAAAGTATCCCATGGTTTCTCTCAAGGCTCACGGAACAGCAGTTGGTCTTCCCTCCGATGACGATATGGGTAACTCTGAGGTTGGTCACAATGCATTGGGCTCAGGTCAGGTTTTTGCACAGGGTGCAAAGCTTGTTTCAAATTCAATTGAAAGCAAAAAGATGTTTACATCAAACACATGGTGCGAGCTCATTTCTAACGTAAAATCAAATGGCTCAACACTCCATTTCATCGGACTTTTCTCCGACGGTAACGTTCACTCCCACATCGATCACCTCAAGGCTATGCTTGAGCAGGCTAAGGTTGAGGGCGTTAACAAGGTTAGAATTCACATCCTTATTGACGGTCGTGACGTTGGTGAAACATCAGCTCTTGAATACATTCTTCCCTTTGAAGATTTCCTCTCTTCCCTCAACGGTGACGGCTTCGATGCTCGCATTGCAAGTGGTGGCGGTAGAATGAAGATTACTATGGACAGATATGAAGCTAACTGGGCAATGGTTGACCTTGGCTGGAAGACTCACGTGCTTGGTGAAGGCAGACAGTTCTGCTGCGCTGCAAAGGCTGTAGAAACATACCGTAACGAATACAAGGTTATCGACCAGGATCTTCCTCCTTTTGTTATTGCTGAAAACGGCGAGCCCGTTGGCACAATTAATGATGGTGACAGCGTTATCTTCTATAACTTCCGCGGTGACCGTTCAATCGAAATTTCAAAGGCATTTGAAGGTGGAGCAGACTTCGACAAGTTCGATAGAGTTCGTGTGCCTAACGTGGTTTATGCAGGTATGCTTGAATACGATGGTGACCTTCATATTCCCTCAAAATACCTTGTAAATCCCCCCGAAATCACAAACACTCTTGGTGAATACCTCACTGATGCAGGTGTTAGTCAGCTTGCAATATCCGAAACACAAAAATACGGTCACGTAACATACTTCTGGAACGGAAATAAGTCAGGTAAATTCTCTGAAGAGCTTGAAACTTATATTGAAATTCCCTCCGACGTTGTTCCCTTTGAGCAAAGACCTTGGATGAAATGTGCTGAAATTACAGATAAGCTCATTGAATGTCTTGAAAGCGGTAAATATGCTTACCTTCGCGTTAACTTCCCCAATGGTGACATGGTTGGTCATACGGGTAACCTTCAGGCAACTCGTTGCTCAATGGAGGCTCTTGACCTTCAGCTTAAGAGAATCATTGACGTTGTTGACAAGATGGGCGGCGTTGCTCTTATCACCGCAGACCACGGAAACGCAGATGAAATGTATGAAATGGATAAGAAAACAAAGCAGCCTAAGCCCGAAAAGGACGGCTCCTTCAAGTCCAAAACAAGTCATACACTCAATCCTGTTCCCTGCATCATCTATGATAATTTCTACTCTGAAAATTACACAGTAAAGGCAGACAACGGTCAGTTCGGTCTTGCAAACGTTGCCGCAACCATGGTTAACCTTCTCGGCTACGAAGCTCCTGAAATGTGGAACGAATCTATTATTGAAGTAAAATAAACAAAATAAAAAATAGCTCCCACAAGGGAGCTATTTTTTTATGTACATGTTTTTTCAAGTATATCAAGAATCTTTTCAAAATTCTTTGGAAGTGGTGAGGTAAATGTCATCACGTCCTTTGTTTTGGGGTGGGTGAGGTGCAATTCCTTTGCATGCAAGCACTGACCGTCAATATGACTCTTATGAAGAGTATAGAAACGCGTTTTATTGCCACCGTAAATCTCATCACCCAAAAGTGGGTGTCCAAGATAGGACATATGCACTCTTATTTGATGTGTTCTTCCTGTTTCAAGCTCGCACTGAACATAATCAAATCCGTGAAAGCGCTTAATTACTCTATAATGTGTAATTGCTTCACGGGAGGTATAATCATCATTTTTGATTACCGCCATTTTCTTTCTATCGACGGGATGACGTCCGATTGGCTCATCAACCGTGCCCGAAAGCTCCTTAAGATTACCAACGACAATTGCATGGTAAACACGACTCACCGAGTGAGTCTTAAGCTGCTCAGAAAGAAAAATGTGTGCATCGTCGTTTTTGGCAACTACCAAAAGACCGCTTGTGTCCTTATCAATTCGATGAACAATACCCGGACGCGCCACACCGCCAACTCCTGAAAGTGAATCCCCGCAATGATAAAGCAATGCATTGACGAGTGTACCGTCAGGATTGCCTGCAGCAGGGTGAACAACCATTCCCGATTCCTTGTTTACGACAACAATATCCTCGTCCTCGTAAATAATGTCAATGGGAATATTTTGCGGTTCAATTTCACATTCCTTCACATCGGGATGAAAAACCTCAATTATATCGTTTTCTCTTACTTTATAATTTTTGGCAACGATTTTTGAATTGACAAGAACGGCTCCATCTTCAATAAGCTTGGCGCCCGCGCTTCGAGAAATCTTTTCCCTCTCGGCAACAACCGTGTCAATTCGCTGACCGATATCCTCAATCGTTAGATTCAATACTGTTTTCTGCATTTTCTTCAACATTTTCTACTGAAGCTTCTTCAGCAATTTCTATTGTTGATACTTCATAAGCCTTCATAGCTTTTGCTTTTCTTGCTCCTCTGATCTCATCAACAATAACGGCTAATGCAAAAAGAGCAACTCCTATACACACAAATGTATCGGCAACGTTAAACGTTGCAAAATGATATGGGTTGCCATTCTTATCATAGTAAATGATGAAATCCAAGAAATCCACAACGTAGCCAACAAACGTACGGTCAATCATATTACCAATACCACCACCTACCATAAAGCACAATGCAACGCAAAGAAGCTTATTGCCCTTTCTATTGTAGCAAAGGTACACAAACATTGCAATGATAGCAATGGTGGATACGGTCATATGTATCCAACGCTCGTCCGCTTCTCCAAATATTCCAAAAGCAGCACCTGTATTTTGTCTATAGGTGAAGCTGAAGAAACCATCAATAACGGTGTATGATTCATGGAGATTAAGATTCATAACTGTTAAGTATTTAGAAAGCTGATCCAAAAAGATAATTCCGGCTATTATTAAAAGCCATATAAGCATTTTTATCTCCGTTCTGTTTAAGCTTGGCGAAATACTCGCCAAGCTTAAATCTTAAAATTTTACTCAAGAATTTTTCTACATCTTTCACAAATGAAGCCTTCTTCATCGTGAACACCCTCAGTTGAATATGTCCAGCAACGGTCACACTTATGTCCGTCAGCCTTTTCAACAAGAACTGCAATGCCACTTTCAGTTTCAGTAAATGCACCCTCGGGAGCATTTTCTGAGCTCAAATATGCCTGTGATACGATAAACACAGTGGCAAGGTCATTCTTAAAGCTTTCAAGAAGTGCCTTGTGCTCTTCGTTGCTTGTGTAGATAGTTACCTTTGCATCAAGTGACTTACCAATAAGCTTGGATGCACGAGCAAGCTCAAGTGCCTTCATAACGTCATCACGAAGTGTAAAGAGCTTATTCCAATGCTCGCTGATATCACCGAAGTTCATTTCTTCTGAATATTCTGGCATAAGGTTAAGGAATACGCTATCCACCACGTCGTCGGACTTGTGAGGCATTGCCTGCCAAATTTCTTCCGCTGTGAAAGAAAGCATGGGAGCAATAAGCTTTGTCATACCTGAAATGATGAGGTACATAGCAGTCTGAGCACTTCTTCTTGCCTTGCTATCCTTCTTTTCAACGTAAACTCTATCCTTTGTGATATCGATATAGAGCTTGGAAAGATCATTTGTGCAGAAGTTGTTTACGCTATGGTAAACTGTATGGAATTCGAACGTATCGTAGCCCTCACGAATAACTTTTGCAAGATTATTCAAACGGCTAAGCGCCCACTTATCAATTTCATAAAGCTCGTCAAGAGCAACCATATCTGTGTCAGGGTTGAAATCGTTAAGGTTTGCAAGAATGATACGGCTTGTATTTCTGATCTTTCTATATGTTTCGGAAAGCTGCTTAAAGATATTATCGGAAACACGAACGTCCACGCGGTAGTCACTTGAAGCAACCCAAAGACGAACAAGGTCTGCGCCGTATTTAGTAATTACTTCTTCGGGAGCGATGGAGTTTCCGAGAGACTTATGCATTGCCTTTCCTTCACCGTCAACTACCCAA
>JAZTYY010000087.1:0-23611 GCA_045637205.1 Eubacteriales bacterium
GTATTCGTAGCCATTTTGATAGTAATATGGCTACAATTTTGCCATAAAAATAGCGCAGTCCCTGTAGGGACCGACGTCCTCGACGGTCCGCTTTGAACGCAAACTAACTTTTGCAAACTCCCCTATAAATCCCAATTTATCTAAATATTATTTCACAAAATAATTTGCAAGTTCAGAAATTGCAACCTCGGTTTCTTCACGTGTGAGAAGATTTTTAACCTTTACAACGCCGTTTTCAAATTCACTACCACCCATAATTACAATGTGTGTGTAGTTTTCCTTGAACGCGTAGTCAATTTGCTTGCCGAATTTCTTTGTTCCAAGATAAAGGGAACATGTTGTTCCTGCATCGCGAATTGAAGATGTGAGGGTTATGTATTCCTTATAGGGAACGTCATTGAATCTTGCAACGAGAACCTTTGTTTCACCCTCAGTAAAATCGGGAACAAGATTGTGAGTTACAAGGAAGTTTTCAAGAGTAACGTCACCCATACCGTAGCCTACGCCACTAACCTTACCGTTTTTAACGAAAAGTCCAACAAGGTTATCGTATCTACCGCCACCGTACATAGCACGGTTGTTTTCGGGAGCTTCGTCAAACACTTCAAATACTGTACCTGTATAGTAATCAAGACCGCGGATGATACCGAAGTCGAATATGCAATATTTAGCAAGTCCTGTTTCGTTGAGGAGTGCAAAAAGATCGGCAAGCTCTTTTGCGCCAAGTGAGTCGGGGCAAAGTGCAGTTGCTTCTTCAACGCTCATTGTATAAAGAGCGTCAATTTTAGCAATTTGCTCGTCATTCATACCAAGCTCACGCATTTCCTTTTCGTAAACTTCTCTCGGAATTTTATTCTTTTTATCAACGATTTTAGAAACCTTTTTAGTGCCGTCAACGTCAAAGCCACTGATTGCACAAATAACGTCGTTAAAGAAGCGGCGGTTGTTGATGTGCACCTTGAACATTGTTTCGTCAGCACCGAAAACGCGAAGAATGTTAATTGCGCTTTCAATTACGTCCATATCGGCTTCAAATCCATCGCAACCAAATATGTCAACATTGAGCTGCCAAAATTCACGAAGACGTCCTCTCTGGGGAGCTTCACAACGGTACATATTGGGAATTGCGAACCATTTAAGGGGCATATTAAGGTCATAGATTTTTGCAGCAACCATACGCGCAACACTGGGAGTCATCTCAGGGCGGATTGCAAGGTGACGGTCGCCTCTATCCATAAAGTTATAGGTCTGTGTGCTTGCAAGCTCTTCGCCGCTCTTTGCCGCATAGATATCAAAGGATTCAAGCATGGGCGCATTGTATTCCTCATAAGCGGATTTGAGGAGAACCTCACGGATCTTACCGAAGAACCAGTTGCGGAAGCGCATCTCCGCGGGGTAAAAATCGCGCGTACCCTTATAGGGCTGTGTAGATAATAAATTATTACTCAAAATATTGTCCTCTTTTCTATAAAAGATAAATAAACATATATATTCATATTAGTATAACATATTTTTTTTGTTTTGTCTATAAAAAAGCTAAGAATTTTAGGGGCAAAGAGAAAAAATATTCTTTTTCAAAATCACAAAATCGTTCGCGTGGATAAGGTTTTGATTGCTTTATAAAAATTGAAATTAATAGCAAGTATATTTATATTTTTTGGGGTGATTTTTTGAAATGATTTAGCATAATATTTACCGTACAAGCATTTTATTTTGCGCGTTTCTTTTAAGTTGGTAAAAGTGCACAAAAAATGTAATTTAATGGGATTTTACAAGAAAAAATATTGTATAATTTTATAAAAATTAAAACTTTTTTTGCGCAATTTATTGACAAATTTTTCTTATTAATATATAATAAGCATACCAAAGATACACGCTTTTTTTAGGGTGTGTTTTTTGCGTTATTTGGTTAAACGCATAGCTTGTTTAATGGTTAGGGAGGTGTAGGCGTTATGATCAAAAGATTTCACGCTGGTATCCTTGTTTTATCCATTTTAATAATGACTGTTTTTATGTCCTTGGGTTATGCGGCTCTTACTGACGATTTGTCTATTTTAGGTAATGCTCACGCGAAGCCAAAGCCCCATAAGGGAGTTATTATTACAAACGTTGAGCTTGTAAGATCTTCAGCCGTAACGAGCAGGGAAAATGAATACATTCTTCCCACCAACCACGAAACGTCGGTCAACATTGACCGTACCAATGGCTTTATAACGTATAAAATAACCGTTTTCAATAATACTGACGTTACCTATTGGTACATCGGGCCTCGTTGTTCAACGGATTACGGTAAAAATGCACTCATTGGTAAAAACAACGGCATTAGCATCGTTACCAAGGACCATGCCGATGATAACTATCAAAGCTTTAATAATGAGGACTGGGTTCCCCCACAAACCGAGCGTGATTTTTACGTTACTTATACTTACGGATCAAATGCATCAGGAATTGTTGATTTGCTTGTAAATTTCCATTTTGATATTCGAATGGATGCTGTGCACGATGAATTCCTTGCCGTATTGAACGATAGTGAGCCCGGTGGTGGCTACGAAACACTTAAAGCAACCTTTGAAAGCATGCACACGGCAACCGGTGGTGTGTCCATCTCAACGGAATCACATCCTGAGCTGTTTGCTGCATTGTTTGATGACCTTATGATTAACATGGACGGCGTTGAAAAAGAAGCGCACATTGTAATTCGAAGGGAAAATCTTGATAAGGATACATCCACCGGTGACCAGTATAACAATAATGGGGCAAGGGGATGTGAATATACACTTTATATTACGGTTGAGCCATTGACCCCCGGAACAAGACCTACTGTTTATGCAATTGCATATTCAGAGGGAGCTGCCGACATGGGTGAATTGTGGTATCAGGTTGGTGAGCTTTATGAGGGAACAGCAAATGTTAATTCTAATGGACAGATTGACTATTCAAGCTGGATAGCGACCCACAAGAACTATGAAATGGCTGACGGTATTAACTATCTTGTTGGTGCGCCCAACGGTGACCAGTACGATATTATGAAGACAATGGAACAGCTTATTTCCGCTGAAGACCAAGATATCTTTAACATGATCGACAATACCAATATCTTTAAGAAGGTATACGATATAATTCAAAAGCATCAAGGCTCAACAGACCCTGCGGTTCTCGGTCTTAGAAATGCATTCTATGAGGCATCTAAGTTCTACGTTAACCACAACAACGGTCAGGAATTCAAGGTTGTCAGAAACAAATATACTCGTGCAGAAATAATCTACGCGATAAAGAACATCCAAAAGGCACTTGATTATTATAATCAAGCTTATACAGGATGACACATTAATTCGATATAGTTAAGGGCAGACCTTATCTGTATATATATCTGTTAAGAAAGGAAAGAAGAACATGAAAAACAGAAAAATCGTTGTAGTAGCATTCTTGCTCGTTGCAGTTATGTTACTCGGTATTGGTTATGCTGCATTGACCGATACACTCACAATCATTGGTAACGCTCACATTGATATTGATGCTGCAAACGCAACATTCGATAGCAAGGTTTACTTCTCTGGCGCTGAAGCTACAAGCACAACAGGTACAGGTGGTTACGTAGAGGGCGTACTTACAAACAAAGACGTAGCAAGCTACACACCCGATGATGCTACATTTACAGCTAACCAGCTTGCAACAGTTGGTCAGGTATCCGTATTTACATTCACTATCACAAACGACAGTAATGTTGATGCAGAAGTTTCCGTCAATGCTACAAAGCAGTCTGGCGACGTAAACCCCAGCAACTCTAATGCTAGTGCGTTTACTGTAGATTATCAGTATCCCGATGGCAAGACTATTGCTGCTAACGGTGGTACAATCGACGTTGTTGTTACAGTAACTGTTGCTAACCCCATTACAAGTGTAACAAGTGCAACATTCGGCATCGAACTTACAGTTACAGCCGAATAATTTAAGTAAATTAGGTATTAGTTATTAAAAAACTAAACTGATAAAGGAGGACGGCAATGACCGATAAAAAAGTTAATCGAATTGCTTCGGCATCTCTTGTTGCCGCCCTCCTGCTCGTTTTACTATTGCCGATGGAAGAAAGCGGAAGAATAGTTGCAGCACTTCTTCTGCTTCTTGCGGCGATACTTATTCCATTTTTCATTAAAAAGAGAGGCATCCCCTCAATTCATACAAAGCAGGTATTACTTATTTTAACGGTAATCGCGTTGCTTTACGTTATGTTTTTTTACTTGTCGGGAATTAAATTTGGATATTATAGAAATCCTTATCGACTTACCTTAACTAACCTTTGGCGATTTTTCTTGCCAATAGGAGTTATCATTGTTTGCACCGAAATCGTTAGATACGTTTTTATGGCGCAAAAGGATTTTTTGACAAAGGCATTGTGCTATGTTGCGTGCATCATAGCGGACATGCTTATTTGCTCAAATATCCCATCAGTTACATCATTTAATGCATTTATGGACTTGGTTGCAGGTGCACTTTTCCCGGCGCTTTTGTCCAACTTCTTGTACAATTATCTTGCAAAACGATATGGAATTTATCCCAATATCGTATTTAGATTACTTACAACACTTCATGCCTACACGTTTTCAATCACAACGGGCATGGAAACATCACTTATAAATTTGATAAGATTGTTCCTTCCAATTATCATCTATCTCTTCATAGACGCACTCTATGAAAAGAAGGTGAAATATGCGCTTGGCAACAAATCGCGTTTATGGAAGGTTGCTTCTGTTGCCTTGACAATCGTGGTGGTTATTATCATGGTTGGCACGGTTATGCTTGTATCAAATCAGTTCAAATATGGCGCACTTGTTATTGCTACCGAATCAATGACGGGTGAAATAAACAAAGGTGACGTGATTTTATTTGAACGCTATGAAAATCATGAAATAACAGAAGGACAGGTTATTGTTTTTGAACAAGGCGGCTCTATGATAGTACATAGAGTTGTTGATATAGAAATTATCAACGGTGTCGCGCATTATTACACAAAGGGCGACGCCAATGAGGACCTCGATGCTGGTTATATAACAGACGCCAACATCGTCGGGGTGACGGAGTTTAAGTTGCCCTATTTTGGATATCCAACACTTTGGATGAGGAGTCTGTTTAAACGCTAAAGAAAGGAGAGCCAATATGTCTGAGCTTGAAATTCAACGACGACAAGAATATAAACGCAATAGAAAAAAATGGACGCTCATTCAGTTGACTGCCATTATTCTATTAGCAATCATATCCCTTGGTTTGTTTATTGGATATAATAGAATGAACCAAACTCATTATATCGAATATAAAGAGGCGGGAAGTGTAGACTATAAGGTTCACTATAAAGAAAATACATTTTTTGAAGATGAATGGATTGATATGGATCAATCTTACATTTCATCACTTATCGATGGAATAAAAGCTAATTTTAATTACGTTTTGGCTACAGGCTCATCTGATATGAGCTTCGACTATAATTATAGCATCGACGCAAAGCTCGTTATCAGCAAAAAGGACGTGGGCACACCGTATTACACTTATGAGGAGGTTATTCTTCCTAACACAGAGGTTAGTATTAAGAACGGCTCGTCTATAAAAGTAAACGAAAGCGTTTCTATTGATTATAATAAGTTTGATACTATCGCAAGAGATTTTATCACAACCTATAATCTTAAAAATGCAACCGCAGTGCTTGTAGTATCACTTAACGTTGGTACTTCCACAGGTAACGCTAATTTTGACCAAAAGATTCAAAACAGCTATTCTACATCACTTAACGTTCCCTTGGCTGAGGATAACTTTAATATTACAAGAACCTCAAGCGCAGCCGAAGGTGAATCAAAGCTCTTTGAGTTCAATAGTGTTGCAAACAGAAACGTGCTTCTTGTTTTGGCAATTGTTGCCGCTTGCTTGTCAGCTGCGATAGCGATTTTCCTTCTCATCTTCTTGCGCTTGACAAAAAATGAGGACGTTACATATGCCTCTGCGGTAAATAAGATACTTAAGTCATATGATTCGTTCATTCAAAGAATAAACGGTGAATTTGATTGCGAAGGCTATCAAATCGTTGAAATTAAGACGTTCAATGAAATGCTTGGCATTCGTGATACAATTCAGTCACCAATTCTTATGTCTGAAAACAGGGATGAAACAATGACAAAGTTCCTCATTCCTACAAACACAAAGATTCTTTATACATTCATAATCAAGGTTGAAAACTATGACGAGATTTACTCTCGCGTGGTTGAAGAACCTGTAGTTGAAGAACCCGTGGTTGAAGAGCCTGTTGAAGAAGTGGTTATTCTTGAAGAGGTGAATGAAGAGGATTTGGCTGAAGCTATGGCACAGCCCGAGCTTGATCTTAACGAAATTGAAATCATCCCCGATGATGACGATCAGTTTGAGGTAGCTCCCGAGGAGCCCGGCGTTGAGGTGGTAGGTGTTGTTTGGCCCGAAAAGAAGAAGAAAAACAAGATCTATAGATATGACCCCAACGGTGAAATTTTGAATGAAGGTGACGTTGTCCTTGTTCCCACATGGAACAATGCGCAGCAAAGAGAAGTAATTCGAAAGGCTACAGTTGCTCATGCCAACCACCGTGTTGAGCCAGAGCATATCAAACACCCGTTAAAGAAGATTATTGCGGTTATTAAGCGCAGTATTCACTCATCACTCACACCTGTGGCAAATGAAGCCGCAAAGCAGGCTGAGGAGATTTGTAAATAACAAAAATTAACCTCCGCGTTTTTACGCGGAGGTTTTTGCTTTTAATTGGGGTTGCAAAAAAATGCTGATTGTGATATAATTTAATTATAATTATCAAAGGAGTTAGGTATGATAAGAATAGTACCTGTTAAAGCAGAAGAAAAGGGACTTTTGTGGAATATAAATCAAAAGTATCTTTACGAAATGACTAACTTTTATCCCGATGAAATGGATGAGAACGGAGTTTTGCATTACGGATATTTTGACGAATATTTTGTTGATGAAAAAAGGAAGGCGTTCTTTGTTTATAATGATGATAAAATGGTTGGCTTTGCAATGATGCATCCGTATTCAGTGATTAATGGCAATCCCGATTACACAATGGCTGAATTCACTATTTTTCCGTCTTATAGAAAAAATCATTTTGCCTCTGATGCGGTCAAGGTGATTTTTGAGTCCTATCGTGGAGAGTGGGAGATAAAGTTCAACGAGAAAAACAAGCCTGCAAAGGCACTTTGGACTAAGGTGAGTGCGCCTTATTCTCCCAAGGTTTATCATTTGAATGAAGAGGAAACAGTTCTTGTGTTTTGCGTTTAGGAGAAGCTTTATTATGGATAAAATTTTGAATATTACAAACGGTGATGTTTTTAATGAATATTTGCTTTCTAAAATTGGTGGTGAAGCAGTTCCGTTTCGTGAAGCAATGATGGATGGGGATGTTGCTCTTGAAGTGTATTCTGATGAATTTATTGAAGCGCGCTCGAAAGAGCATCGCGTGAGCAGGGAAGAGTATGAATCCAAAATGCTGACAAACGATGTTTACGAGTATTCAAAGCTTAATTTGTGGTTTGGTAAGGACACCTTTTGCCAAGTTAATTTGCTTACGCTTTTGGCGTATTTAGAGCAAACCCAATATGGTGGTGAGATTGCACTCAATTATATCGATGATGAAACATTTGATGTGATTGAGGCGGACGTCAAGATTGAGCTTTCTGAATATGTAAAGCTCTATAATGAAATTTTGATTAATAAGAGGAAGCCAAAGGATGTTGGTGTGCTTGTTTACAGGGCATTTGAGTTATATTTTGACTATCATTCATATGATGGCGCGCTTGCGAAAATTGTTAGAGAAAATTCGACTATGCAGGATGGGGACTTGATTTGCCTTTTGCTTGAAAAGTCAAAGGAGTACGGATTGTCCGATATTCAGGCGGCAAAACTAATAAAAAAGTATAAGTGAGGAATAAAAATGATTAAATTTATATGCTATCCAAGATGTACAACCTGTCAAAAGGCAAAAAAATGGCTTGATGATAACGGTATTGAATATGAGCTTCGCGATATTAAGCTTGATAATCCTACGCATGAAGAATTGAAAGAATGGCATGCAAAAAGCGGATTGCCCCTTAAAAAATTCTTTAATACAAGCGGACTTTTGTATAAGTCCTTGGAGCTTAAAAGCAAGTTGCCCATAATGAGTGAAGATGAGATGTTGAATCTTCTTTCAACTGACGGAATGCTTGTTAAAAGGCCTTTGCTTGTGTGTGATGACCTTGTCCTCGTTGGGTTTAAAGAGGATGAGTGGAAAATAAAACTTAACAAATAACAAAAAAAGCACCCTAATGGGTGCTTTTTTGTTTGGCGGAGGATGGGGGATGTCGCTTTTGATTTTTGCAAAGCAAGAAGCAAAATTCTTTTATTTATGCTTTGCAAAAATCTTCGGTCACCGTTCAAAAACAACGCACTGTGTTGTTTTTTCACTGCGTTCGAATCCCCCAATATTCTTTTTTTGCAAAACAAAAAATCCACCCTAATGGGTGGATTTCCTGTTTTGGCGGAGGATGGGGGATTCGAACCCTCGTGCCCGTAAAGGCAAACGGTTTTCAAGACCGCCTCGTTATGACCACTTCGATAATCCTCCAAGTCTTACGACCTTATTATAATATCACATTTATTGCGAATTGTCAAGGGATTTTTTGAATTTGTGTGAAATTTGTTTTTATATTGTTAAATTGGGATTTATCTATGCCTTCCCCAGCGGGGAAGGGGGACCGCGTGCGGTGGATGAGGAGAACACGGTTTGTGAAAACTATCGTCTTTCCCAACCAAATTTCGTTTATTAACATAAAGAAATTACTTAAAAAATCAAGGTTTTTATTTTTCAAGAGAGCCGTTAGCGTAAACTAAATGGCGTTCTCCTCATCCGTCAGGCATTCGCCTGCCACCTTCTCCGCTGGAGAAGGCTAATAGAGAGATAAATCAAAATTTGCAAATAAATTTTATGAACCACTTGAAAACGTGTAATGTTTTTGATATAATCTCTTCAATAGGACATTTTTGATACAAAAATGACGTTAGAAAGGTGGTAAAATTATGAAAAAGTTTTCTCAAATGAAATTTAAAAAGCCTGATTTGAAGAAAATTGAACGCGATTGTGATGCGATTATTAACGAGTTCACTTCTGCGGAAACTTTCGAAGCTCAAAACAAGGCACTTAAAAAGATGTTTAAATACAGTCAGCATCTTAATACAAACTTCAGTATCGCATACGTTAAGTACACTTGCGACACTCAAGATCCTAAAAACGTTGCAAATCAAGAGTTGATCGACGAAATCTCCCCCTTGATTGGTGTTTTCTCAAACAAATTTAACAAGGCGCTTGTAAGCTCAAAATTCAGACCCGAGCTTGAAGCAAAATGGGGCAAGCATCTTTTCAACATGGTGGAATGCCAGCTTGAAACGTTCGACGAAAAGATTGTTCCCGAGCTTCAGGAAATCAACAAGCTTTCAAGTGAATACACAAAGCTTATGGCTTCAGCTCAAATTGAATTTAGAGGGGAAACATATAATCTTTCACAAATGGGAAAATTCTCAACATCTCCCGACAGAAAGACAAGAAAAGAGGCTGCTATTGCTTCCTCTAAATTCTTTGAGGATAATTTCGACAAAATCGGTGAAATCTATGACAAGCTTGTAAAAACAAGACACGCGATGGCACTCAAGCTCGGATATGAAAACTTCATCGAGCTTGGCTACAAGTCACTCACAAGAACCGACTACAACGCAGATGATGTTAAGGGCTACAGAGAGCAGATTTATACCGACCTTGTTCCTCTTGCAAATAAGCTCTTTAAGGAACAGGCGAAGCGCTTGAAGATTAGAAATCCTCAGGCTTATGACTATAACATTATGTTCTTAAGTGGAAACGCAACTCCCAAGGGCGATAGAGATTATCTTGTAGATAAAGCATCAAAGATGTATGCAGAGCTTTCACCTGAAACCGATGCATTCTTCACATTTATGAAGGAAAATGAGCTCCTTGACCTTGAAGCTCGTCAGGGCAAGGCTGGTGGCGGATATATGACATATTTCCCCGACTATAAAGCGCCCTTCATTTTCTCTAACTTCAACGGTACAAGTGGTGACGTTGACGTGCTTACACACGAGGTTGGACACGCGTTCCAGGGCTATATGTCAAGATACATTTCTTGCCCCGATTACCACATGCCCACAGCTGAAGCGTGCGAAATTCACTCAATGAGTATGGAATTTATTGCTCATCCTTGGATGGAATATTTCTTCAACGAGGAAGCGGATAAATATAGATATTCTCACACAGTTGATGCGCTCACCTTTATTCCTTACGGTGTTGCGGTTGACGAATTCCAGCACTTCGTTTATGAAAATCCCGAAATCACACACGAAGAAAGATGCGCAAAGTGGAGAGAAATTGAAAAGAAATATCTTCCTCACAAGAAATACGACCACACACCGGTGCTTGAAAAGGGTGGATATTGGATGCGCCAGGGTCACATCTTCGGCACACCGTTCTACTACATTGACTATACATTGGCACAGGTTGTTGCATTCCAATTCTTTAACGAGGCAAGACGCGACCACGGAAAAGCTTGGAGAAAGTACGTCAAGCTTTGCAAGATGGGTGGTAAATATCCCTTTACTGAATTGCTTAAGCGCGCAAATCTTAAGAATCCTTTCGTTGCAGGCACCGTTAAGAACGCAGTTAAGCCCTTAAAGAGATATCTTAAGGAATTTGATACCTCAAAATTTTAATTAATGTGAAATATAGTGGCTTTCTTTGGAAATAATAAAGAAAAAAGAAAGGAAGGCCCTGTATTATATGAAATACATTTGTGACGTTTGCGGTTGGGAGTTTAACGGAAAAATGTGCGACCCCGACCACGGAATCGACGTGAGTGTTGCCTTTGACGATCTCCCTGATGACTTTCAGTGTCCTCTTTGTGGAGTTGGCAAGGATCAATTTTCACCCGTAGAATAAAATGTGTACCCACCCGAAAAATCGGGTGGGTTTTTATTTATGCGATTTGAACGATTGTCAAATGTGCGCTTACGGGAGCTGTGCCACCTGCATTAGCGGTGAGGGTCACGTCCGTTGTGTTGTTTACGGGGTTGCGAACGGTGATTGTTGTGGGTGTTACAATATTGAGAATTGTGAATCCTGTCAGCTCATCAAGTCCGTTGCCTGTGACTACAACGGTATAAAGGAGCTCCGTATCGTTTGAGGTGAGCACAAGCTGACCTGCCTCGGTGACAGTTGCATTCCACATAACAAGATAAGTGCCCGTTGCATTAAGCAAGAATTCCGTATCACTTGTTCTTGTAATATTGGTATTTGCAATAACCCCGTTTTGAGGAAAGGCAACGTCCGTGCCGGGAGTAATTGCCGTTGCATTGTCAGTGGGCATTGTTGCATAGAAATCTGCATAGGAAAGTACTCCACCGGGGAGTCCACGAGGGCCTTGTGGACCTATTTCACCCTGAGGACCTTGAGGACCTGTAGCGCCTGTAGCGCCCGTTGCACCACGAGGGCCTGCAGGACCTTGAGGACCTGTGGGACCGGGTAATCCAATAGGACCTTGAGGACCTGTTTCACCAATGGGGCCTTGCGCGCCCATCGGACCCTGGGGACCTGTGGGGCCAATTATACCCTGAACACCTTGGGGGCCACGAGGACCAGGCTCGCCTGCAGGTCCTTGAGGACCCGTAGGACCTTGTGGACCTTGAAGTCCCTGGGGGCAGATGATGATGTCATCGTCGGGACGATTGCATCCACATCTGTTGTTGCGATTGTAAAACTGATTATCTCTATTCATAAAAATCTCCTAAAGGTGGTTATATTTTTTACTCCCACCAATGACAGTATATGTTATTAAATGTCGAAAGGATATAGGAATAGATAAATTGGTTACACCAATAAATTAAGACGTTAAGAGCGCCCCATAGAATTTTATGTCAAAATTCCCCCTTGACTAATTTTCCAAATAGTGCTAAAATATACGTGTATGCGAAAAATACATTTTGATTAACAAATAAACGACTTTTATATGATTTTTCAATTTGAAAGGAGAATGCTATGGAATTGCTCCAAAGTTTAATCTGGCTGCTTGCCGGTGTTGGTATATTCATCGTGGGTATGAATTTCATGAGTGACGCTCTTGAAAAATGCGCCGGTGAAGGCATGAAGAAGATGCTTGGAAAAATTAGTAATAACCGTTTTTCAGGCGTCGGCATCGGTGCAGGCGTAACTGCTATTATCCAAAGCTCATCCGCAACGTCCGTCATGGTAATCGGTTTGGTAAATGCAGGTGTTATGACACTTATGCAGGCAACACCAATTATTATGGGTGCCAACGTTGGTACAACCATTACGGGCTTGCTTGTTGCACTTAAAAATGATTATTTCAATATGCTTATGTACTTCCTTGCTTTCGCAGGAGTTATGATGGGCTTCTTCAAAAAAGAAAAAATTAAGATTGTCGGTTCTCTTTGCTCAGGCCTTGGTTTGATTTTCGTCGGACTTAATATCATGAGTAGTGAACAAGCCTTTGGCAACCCCCAGGTTGATAAATTATTTATCGGCATATTTGAAACTATTGACCACCCCCTTCTTTTGATTGTGGTCGGCATTATTTTCACAGCTCTTATTCAAAGTTCATCCGCGGCAACCGGTGTTGTTATTACTATGGTTGGAACAGGTATACTTCCTCTTGAACTTGCTTTGTTTATCGTTCTTGGTGCAAACATCGGTACTTGTGTAACGGCGCTTCTTGCTTCAGTTGGTGCAAACTCCAACTCAAAGCGCGTTGCTTTGATTCACTTTACCTTCAACGTTATAGGAACGGCATTGTTTACAGCGCTTATTTGGATATTCAAGGAGCCTGCTGTGAATTTGCTTGTTTCAATGTTCCCAGGGGACGACCCCATGTCGCTTCAGATGAGAGTTTCCGCGTTCCACGTTATATTCAACGTGTCAACAACACTTGCTCTTCTTCCGTTTGTAAAGCAGCTTGTTAAGTATTCTTGCCTTGTTATTAAGGATAAAAAGGAAACCGAAGAAAAATTGTCCTTTAAATACGTTGACGAAAGACTTTTGTCAACTCCCCACATTGCTCTTGTTCAGGTTAAAAAGGAAATTGAGTATATGTTTGATTTGGTTGAGGAAAACACAGCGCTCTCCCTTGTGGCAATGAATCAAGGCTCAGCTGAGCATGACGAAACCATTAGAAACAACGAGAAGATTATTAACTTTACAAACAATTCATTAACAAAGTTCTTGATTGAGCTTTCTCCTGCTGTAGAAAAGAGTAATGAGAGAGTTATCGGTTCTTACTTCCACGTGCTTAACGACCTTGAGCGTATCGGTGACCATGCAGAAAACTTGCATGAAATCGGTCTTGAAATGATGGAAAGAAAAATTGCCTTTTCCGACAAGGCTCGTGAGGAAATTGGTGAAATGTCAAATAATATTATGAAAATGTTCCAGGTTTCCAAGGACGTTTTTGAAAATTTGAACAAAGACAATCTTCCCACGTTGGCAAAGCTTGAAGAAAGCGTTGACGCGCAAAAGAAGGAGCTTATTGCAAGTCACTTTGCCCGTCTTGCAGAAGGCAACTGTCACGTTGACGTAAGCCCCTATTTCTCATCAGTTGTAGTTGGCTTTGAACGTATGGGTGACCATCTTGTAAACGTTGGTTACAGTATTAACAACCCCACAGGTTCACAGAAAGAAAACGTATAAGATTATCAAAGTGCGATGCCTTTAGCATCGCACTTTTTTGTTGATAATGAGTTCTAATGATCACTTGCGTGACAACGATTTATACAAAAAAGCACCCGTGAGGGTGCTTTTATCAATCAATTTTGAATTTTTCAAGTAATGCAAGGGCAGAGAGCATTCCATCATAGGCGCTTGTTATAATTCCGCCTGCATATCCTGCTCCTTCACCCGATGGGTAAACGTGTGGATGTGCCAACGCTTCCTTTGTTTGCTCGTTGCGAAGCATTCTTACAGGTGAGGTTGTTCTTGTTTCGGGCCCCGTGAGTATTGCATCGGGAGCATAAAATCCGGGCATCCACTCATCAAAATCTCCAAAAGCTTCTTTAAGTGAGGCTGTAATATATTCCGGCATATATTTGTTTGGGGAGAGTGGGAGTGTTCCGATTGAATAGGACGGCTTAACTGAAAGATTTTTGCCGTCGGGCATTTTATTTTCGGCTATATCACTCATTTTTGCAATTGGTGCGTGATAATTTTTCCCTGTGAGATCAAATGCCTTTTGCTCTATTGCTTTCTGAAATTCAATTCCTGCAAGAGGATTGTCAGAGCCAAAATCCTCGGGTGTAACCGAAACCAGTAAAGCAGAGTTTGAATTATCGGCATCGCGGTTGAACACGCTCATGCCGTTAGTTACAATTCCGCCGTCTTCACTTGCGGCAGGGACTACCGTGCCACCGGGACACATACAAAAGCTATAGACACTTCTTCCGTTTTTAAGATGTGTAACAAGGTGATACGTTGCTGTTTCGAGTGAGGAGTCATACCCCTTGCCATATACGAGCTCGTTTATATATTCGCGTGGGTGCTCAATTCTCATTCCCACGCCAAATCCCTTGGGGGTCATTTTAAATCCCTTGTCGTAAAGCGCACTTATCGTGTCGCGCGCGCTGTGACCGATGGCTAAAATAGCATCGGAGCAGGGGAGAATATTTTCAATGCCGTCTTTAATATATTTAATTGCGACAAGCTTGCCGTTTGAATAAACAAATTCGGTGAATTTTGCTCCAAAAATGAATTTTCCACCATTGTCGATTATTTTTTGACGAATATTTTTAACTATTGTGCCAAGCTTGTCGGTGCCGAGATGTGCCGTTGCAGAATATGAAACGTCTGCAGTTGCACCTGCCTCTATGAATTCATCAAGAATTTTTTGCTTGCAAGCATTTTTTGAGCCGACCTTTAATTTGCCGTCGGAATACGTGCCTGCGCCACCCTCACCGAATTGCACGTTGCATTCGGGATTAAGAATTCCAAATTTAATAAATTTTTCAACCTCTTTTTCGCGCTCATCAATAGAAAGTCCGCGCTCAAGCACAATGGGAAGAGCACCTGCCTCAGCCAAGGTGAGTGCAGCAAACAAGCCGCACGGCCCCGCGCCTATAACCACGGGAGAAAGGGAGGAGGTATTGTATTTACCGTAGGTAAATTCAAGGGACTCAACCTCGGTTGCAACCTTTTTTCGAAGCTTGAATTTTTCTTCAAGTTCTGAAGCAAAGCACACACCGATTGCCGCTTTATAGCAAATGCTTGACTTGTTTGAAAGATCAAGCGATAATTTTAAAATTTCAAAGCTTTTTACGTCGTCATTTTTGATGGGAAAGACGGAGCATATTTTGGATTTTATGTCATTTTGGGTATATTTAAGGGGTAATTTTACGTCAATTCTTAACATTTCCGTCCTCCTTTCGTATATTTGTAATAATATTATAACATAAAACTTGTATAAATGAAACAAAAAAATAAATAATTGATAAAAATTTTTAAAAACTATTGATTTTTAAAATTAATAGTGTTAAAATTATATAAAAGTTTGAAAAAACCTTTGATTTATTTGGAATTTTTGATTAAGGAGGAAAAACTATGAATTTCAAATTAAGAATTGTAGCATTGCTTTTGCTTGTTATGATTATGTTTACATCATGTGAAAGCGTAATGCAGTACATCCCCGGCTTGGGTGGACAAACTGAGGATACAACCACAACAACCACAACAACCACAACAACTACACAAAGACCCATTATTACAAGACCTTCCACAACGGCTGGTAATACTACAACAACTCCCACATGGAAGAGAGCCGATCACACAACATCCTCTAAGGAATTGGCAGCTCGCTTTACATTGACACAGGAAGAGATTGATGCAATTAATGCAATAATTGATACGATTGTTGAAGAATCCAAGGCTGAAGTGTTGGATGAAGAAAAAGTTGAAGCTTTGTTTGATGAATTTGAGGATAAGTTCTATTATACATACCAGCAGGTTGTAATTGCTATGATTGTTTATTACGTTGATATGAGCAACGAAACTGCTTCTCAGCGTTTCCTTGATTCTCAGGACGCGTTCAATAGCATTCAGGAAGCTTACAACATAGCTTGCAGAACAATGTATCTTGAATCTCCTCATAAGGATATTCTCTTTGAGGGCTGGACTGAAGAAGAAATTCAAAGCCTTCTTGACTATGATCCCATTGTTATGGAAATCAGAGAAGAAATCAGTGCCCTTGAAACTGAATACGATAACCTTGGATTAGAAGAATTCCACGAAAAAGCTCCTGAACTCTATGCACAAATAGTAACAAAGAATAACGAGCTTGCTGCATACTACGGTTATGATAACTATTATGATTATGCATCAGAAGTTATTTATGAAAGAGATTACGAGAAGGAAGACCTTGCTCAGTTTAGAGAATACGTTATCGAATACATTGTGCCTGCCTTTGGTGATGCTTATGATACATATAGAGGCGTTCAAGATCTTCCCAAAGAGCTTAAGACTGTGGCTAACAACTTCATGAACAATAAGTTTGACAGCCTTAGTGAAAACTACCTTGTTGACTACCTCAACTCTCTTGAGGGCTCAATGGGTGATAGCATGCGTCATATGTTCGAAAACAAGAACTGTGTAATGTCAGGTAAGCCCGATTCTCATCCCACAGCTTTCTGTACATACCTTTACTACGATGAAACACCCTTCTGCTTGTTCGGTAGCAGCGGTCAGTCGTCAACCTCACTTGCTCACGAAATCGGTCACTATTATGCATATTTGAAGAATCCTGACCTTGATAACAACGACCTTGCAGAAATTCATTCTCAGGGCAACGAATTCTTCTTCCTTGACTACTGCTCTGATAAGATTGATGAAAGAGCACTTGAAATCGTTGAAGCATACCAATACGTTAATGCTTACTATATTATCGTAATGGCAACTATTGTTGATGAATTTGAACAGATAGTATATTCACTTGACAGCGTTGAGGGTTATACGTCCGCTGATTTCGATGCTATTATGACTGAGGTTTGTAAGAAGTACGGTGGTGTTGTATTCGTTGAAAGCACATTTGCTGACCCCATGGATTATTGGAGACAGGTTTGTGCAACAAGCGCCGTTTACTACATCAGCTATGCGGTTTCCTCTGTTGCAGCTTTGGAAGTTGCTGCTTTGATAGCTGAGGATAAGGATGCTGCGTTGTCCTCATACGTTACTCTTGTTGAAGGTGTAACTCCTGAAGATGGCTTCCTTGTAGCACTTGAAAAAGCAAATCTTACAAGTCCCTTTGAAGAAGAAACATACGAAAATCTTCTTCCTATTTTGCAACAATACAAATAAATAATAAAAACCCCACTCCGATTGGAGTGGGGTTTGCTTTTGTTAAATTATCTAACGAAGCTGGTTCTTTCGGGCTTTTCCTTTTCGGGAAGTCCGAATTTTTCTTTTCCAAGCTGAATGCTCTTCATAAGAAATACCATGTTATTTGCAAGTGTGCGCATTGTTTGAAGACCTTCAAGATCCTCCTTAGCTTCTCCCTTTGCGCCACCGTGAACACTGTTCCAATATTGACTTGAGGCAAGGGGCATTCCACTGTAAGTGAAATATTTATTCAATTGGTCAAACGTTGATGAAGCGCCACCACGTCTTGCAACCACAACGGATGCACCAACCTTCATTCTTTTGTCAAATCTTGTGCTATAGAAAAGTCTGTCAAGAAGTGCAATAAGTGTTGCATTAGCGTTTGCATAATAAACAGGGGAGGCAATTACCATGCCGTCGCACTGCTCAAATCGCAGAGCAAGCTCGTTGACAATATCGTCGATAACACATTTTCCGTTGCCGTTGTGACAAGCGGCGCAGGCGGTACAGCCACGAATAGCCATATTGCCGACCTGAATATAATCAACCTCAACGTTATTGCTTTCGAACACCTTCACCATTTGCTCAAGAGCAAGTGACGTGTTTCCGTTAACCCTTGGACTTCCGTTAATAATAAGAACCTTCATAAATCACCTTTATTTAAGAATGAAATTGACAATTTCTTGTGCAGCTTCATTTATTTGTTCGACGTTAGAGATAGTTGCCTTTCCGTCACCATCCTGTTTGCCGTACATTCCAAAGTATGCGTGATTACCACCGTTTATTACATGTTCTACAACGTTGTCAGGGAGATTATCTCTGTTCTTGTTGTAATTTTGTGTATTCAATATCTTGTCCTGGCTTCCGTAAATTGAAAGAACCTCAAGATTTGTAATGTCCTTTGTTGAATATGATGCAAGAAGAATTACACCATCAAAAATATCTGTATTATCTGAAGCGCAGAATGAAGCCATTGTTCCACCAAGTGAATGACCACCGATGTACCATTTTTCAACTGCGGGGAAGTGTTTTACAACGTCGACACCATCATTGATTCCAAAGAATGCAAGGTTTTGAGGCATTTTGATAACGATACAAACAATTCCTTCTTCAGCGCAAGCCTTTAACAAGGGCTCATAAGCTGTATATTCAACTCTTGCTCCGGGATAGAATACAAAGCCTGCTTTAACCTCACCCTCGGGAACGTATGCAGTAACACCCTCCTCAAGCTCCTTGGTTTCAACGTTTTCAATGTATTCTGTGCTGTATGCATACATAGCTTCTGTGTCAGCCTTAAAAGTGTGGGAGATATAAACTGCTGCAACGGAGAAGAAAATGATAAGTACAAGACCTGTGATAAGAAGAGAAATCCATCTTCCTTTTTTCTTTGACATTGTCTTTTTGATACTTGCTTTTTTGGGAGCTGTAACCATGTAATCGATAATGGGAGTTGTCAATGTCATCAAGATCAATGAGTAGATAACGGAGGAAATGTCAGCAATGGGAAGGAAGCAAAGGATAATGATAAAGTCCTTAATGAACATGAACCAACCGAAGTCGAAGTCACCCTTCTTAACGATAGCCATTGAAAGAACGTGTTCACCGTTGGGTGCACTACCGTATCTAAGCATCAAACCGGTACCAACTTCAATAAGCAACATACCGATAAAGGTTGCCAAAAGAATATATTTACCAAGGTCGAGAGACAATGGTTCAAAAATTTTAATAAACAACGAATAAGTAACTGTACCAACACCCATGTTAACGATGAACTTTGTATCCATCAAACGCCAAGCAAGAAGGTAACAGAATGCGTTGATTACAAGAGAAGATAACCAAATTTCAATTTTTCCGTCAGTAAAGTGTTCAATAAGACGAGCAACACCGATAATACCACCGTCAGCAGCGCCACTGTCAATATGAATTGAAGTACCGAACGCAACTATGGCAGAGCCGAGAATTGTGAAAAACAAATTCAAATAGTTGATGTTCGCAAATAATCGTTTAAGCGTTTTCATTTATTTTATACCTCTCTTAGTTTATTATCCTAATAAAACGTCCGAAATAAGCATTATGCAAAATCCAACTAAGATTGCATACGTTGCACCGCGCTCATTTCCATGCGAGTGTGTTTCGGGAATCATTTCGTCGCTGATTACGTAAAGCATTGTTCCACCTGCAAAGGCAAGTGAGAAGGGGAGAATAACCTCAGCCACGCTTACGGCAAAGAAGCCGATCATGGTGCCAACCACTTCAACAAGACCGGTTGCGGCTGCACAAAGGAAGGTCTTTTTGGGACTGATTCCACTTGCAAGCATGGGGGCAATAATCACCATACCCTCAGGAATATTTTGAAGCGCGATACCACCTGCAATAAGAAATGCTTGTGTTGGATCGTCCGAGCCAAAGCCAACACCTGCTGCAATTCCTTCGGGAAGATTGTGAATTGCAATGGCTGTTACGAAAAGCAAGACCTTGTTTATGCTTGCATTGTTGTGCTCCTCTGTGTCCGTGCCAACCAACTTGTGAAGGTGGGGGACAAGCTTGTCAACAAGGTTGAGACAAAACGCGCCTGCGAATATACCAATAATAGTGGTAATGATGCTGAATTTGTTGCCTTCGTCGATTGATGGAATTATCAAACCGATTATGGCTGCAGCTAACATAACGCCCGCTGCAAATCCAAGAGTTATGTCTGTAAATTTATGTGATATTTTTTTAAACGCGAAGCCAAGCAGGGCACCAATGATAGTTGCACCGCCAACTCCAAGCGCAGTTAGCAAAACCAAATCCATAAAATATCTCCAAATATAACTTCACATAATGATACATAGTAAGTATAACACAGTTTTTATAATTTTTCAATAAAAAAGATAAATATTATAACAATTATTTTTATTTATTTTGATTTATTTAACCAAGAGTTGACAAATGCGAGCCGAATGTGTTAAAATTGTAGAAAAGTGAGGTGTTTTTTGATGCAAAAAATGGGTAGTAAAAGAAAGGGTATATCAATAAAGCATTGGCTTGGATATATGTGCGGAGACTTCGGCGGATGTATGACATTTGCTTTGATGAGCGCAATAGTAACCAGATACTATACCAATGTTCTTAAAATTGATGATGACATTTTGTTTGTACTCATCATGATTTGGAATATTTGGGATGCGATTAACGACCCTCTTATGGGAACGATTATGGACAAAATGTTTGCTAAAAGCAAAAATCCAAGGGGAAAATTCCGTCCCTGGATACTGCGTTCAACCCCTCTTGTAGCAGTAACTGCAATCGCATTTTGGGTTCTTCCTACTTTTTTTGACGGAATAAGGATGCTTGTTGTTCTTTTCCTTTGTAAAATATTATATGAAGGAGCATACACAATGTTCAATATTCCCATGGGCTCGCTTTTGTCTGCAATGTCAACAAACGACCAAGAGAGAGCATCGCTTTCGAGTGCGCGAGGAGTTGGTTCAGCTCTTGGTAATGCGATACCGGGTATAGTGGGAGTAGAAATAATTAAGCATTACGGCACTGAAAATGCACAGGGTTATCGCGTAGTGGGTGTTGCCTGTGCGCTTGTGGGATTTGTAGTTTGCTTGCTTCACTATTATTTCACAGAAGAGCGAAATCCAAGTGGACTTGGCTCGTCGGATGAAAACATCAAGTGGTCGGACGTTTTGGTGTCATTGAGAAAAAATCCTCTTTTCTTGGCACTTTGTATTCACGGTGTTTGTATTTGTGCTATGCAGACTATATTTAATTCTGTTGCTACATATATGTATCAAGATGTTTACGGAAAGATAGAGCTTATGGAGATGGTGTATCCCGCATCTGCTCCGGCAATGATAATAATTTTCGGCCTTGCTCCTTGGCTTTCCAAGAAGATAGGTCTTGAAAAAATGATAAGATATTCACTTTTATTTGGTGGATGTGTTTTTCTTGCACTTTTTGTTCTTATAAGAGTTACAGAGGTAAATGCAGTTCTGTTTTTAATACTTTCTTCGTTGGCTATGGGTATTCCAACGGTATCCATTCAAATGCAATGGGGACTTGTGGCAGAGGCCATAGATTACAATGAAGTGGTTTTGGGAAAGAAAACTGAGGGAACTATTTACGGCACCTTCAATCTTGCAAGAAGAATCGGAAGCGGAATAGGACAGGGATTGCTTGTTAAAATGCTTTCATGGTTTAATTATGACCCCGATTTGTCAGCTGCGGGAAGCATACAAGGAGATTTTGCAATTTTGGGAATACAGATTGGCAACGTCTTAATACCGGCTATTTTTGTTTTCGGCTCTTGGCTTGCGTTTAAGCTCATTTGGAAAATCACTCCTGAAATAAAACAAAAAATAGCAGAGAAGAAGGAAGCCGAACGCGTTTTGATTGAAAAAGACTCAATGTAATTTGGAGTAACGAATGAAAACATATATAATAAACACGCCGTGCGGTGAAATAAAGGGTACGGATTGTCGACTTGGTGGCGTTGCTGCCTTTAAGGGAATTCGTTATGCGACCGCGGGCAGATGGGAATATCCCAAGCAGATAACAAAGTGGGATGGTGTTTATGATGCCACTAAATATGGCAATTGTTCATACCAGCCACGCGCGTTTTATAACGAGGAATTTAACGAAAAGAAATATTTTTACTATAAGGAATTTCGTAAGGGTGAAACCTACACCTATAGTGAGGATTGCTTGTTCTTGAACGTTTGGAAGCCCGAGGATGCAAAAGAGGGTGACAAATTACCCGTGCTTTTCTACATTCACGGTGGAGGATATACCGGTGGCTGTGGTCACGAAAAGCATTTTGATGATCCTGTTTGGGCACAAAAGGGAATAATTGGAGTTACAATCAACTACCGTTTGGGGCCCATGGGCTTTCTTGCTCTCCCCGAGCTTAAGGATGAAGCGGGAAAGACGGGCAACTATGGGCTTTTTGATCAGCTTTGTGCTCTTAAATGGATAAGGGATAATATTTCAGCCTTTGGTGGTGACCCCGATGCGATTACTATTATGGGACAAAGTGCAGGTGGAATGAGCGTTCAAAACCATTGCCTTTCTCCTCTTTCTGAGGGGCTTTTCCGCGGTGCAGTTATGAGCAGTGGCGGAGGAGTAAGTGGAATTTTGTCCGCATCCCCTGCTGAAAAGATGTATGATTTTTGGCATGCAGTTATGAAAAGATGTGGTGCGAAAACGCTTGAGGAATTTAGAGCTGTCGAGGTGCAAAAATTATTTGAGGCTTGGAAGACTGCTCAAAAAGAGCTTAGAAAACCAATGTCTTGCTTCCCATGTATTGATGGTGAATTGATTGTGGGCTCAGGAGTTGATTTGTTCAAAGCTAAAAAGCAGCATAAGATAAACTATCTTGTTGGCTCTACAAGTCACGACATGATGACACTATTTATGAGCAATATGGCAAGGGATTGGTGTGAACATCAAGAAAAGACAAGCTACACATGGCTCTTTAATCGTGTTTTGCCCGGTGAAACAAACGGTGCTTGGCATTCAAGTGACCTTTGGTATTGGTTTGGAACGCTTGATAACGGATGGCGTCCTTGGGAGGAGCAAGATAGAATAGTTACTGATATGATGAGTGATTATCTCGTTAATTTTGTTAAGACGGGCAACCCCAACGGAGATGGACTTCCGGTGTGGGAATGTGCCCAGGATAGCAAAAAGTCACTCTTTATCGGTGAAGGGGAGCCAAAAATGGCAAAGCCCTCAAAGCTGAAGCTTCTTTGGACAATGCTTACAACAAAATCGGTTGGTGAATAAATAATTAAAAGGACTCAACGAAAAGTTGAGTTCTTTTTGCTTGCGTTTCAAATTTTGATTTATCGGTCACTTTTTTGAAAAAAAGTAACCAAAAAACTTTTTATGGAGCTTCGCGCTTTTCCCCATAAAGCAAGCTAAAACCGTAGGGGTCGACGCCACAAAGTGTCGTGAGCGCAATGAATGACAACACGGTGTGTTGTCAGAACGCGAGCGTGACCGAGCCCGCAGGCGAGACCCCCGACGACCCGTTACAAAAGAAAACAAATTTTGATTTATGGGGGAGATTTGAAAAAATGAAATCGTGGCAAAAGCCACGATGAAATCCAAACAAGTTTGGATGAAATCCTCGGCTTAATGCCTTGGATGAAATCAAATCCGCCTTTTATTAACCTGCCATAAGGC
>JAZTYY010000088.1:0-16716 GCA_045637205.1 Eubacteriales bacterium
GAATAAATGCGGTATCCCGCATTCATGTTCCTACACCAAGGCTTTTGCCTTGATTATAAAAAATGGTGGAAACAATAGGGCTCGAACCTATGACCCTCTGCTTGTAAGGCAGATGCTCTCCCAACTGAGCTATGCTTCCATACCTTGCCGTTCTTTCAACGGCAAGGGTTATTATATCACAGTCTATTTTAATTGTCAATAGTTTTTTTGAAAAAATATTGAATTTTTTATTATTCTTCAAACATTTTTTCAATATCTTCACGTGTGAAGATGTGTTTTTTATTACAAAAACGGCAATTTACCTCCAAATGCTCTTCCTTGCCTTCAGCAACTTGTTCCAAGAGCATCTTGTTAAGCTCGGGCTTTCCAAGTGAGATGAGCGCGCGCTCCATTCTATCTCTTGAGCAATTGCAAAGATAATCCACATCAAGCTCATCAAAAAGGTCATATTCTATTCCTTCAAGCGCATATGCTGCAATTTCAACGTTTGACATGCCCGATTCAAAGAGGGAAGAAACGTTTGAAAGCTTGGGAACATTCTTTTCAATTGCTGCAACTGTCTTATCGTCAGCAAAGGGAAGGAGCTGAATCAACACTCCACCTGCCGCACGGCAAGTGCAATCAGTTTCAACAAGCACACCAAGTGCGCAAACTGTTGGAATCTGTTCACTTTCAGCGTAATACTGTGCAATATCTTCAGCAATTTCTCCACTTACGATTCTAATTGAGCCTGAGAAGGGAATTTCAGCACCTGTATCTCTTATAACGTTGAGCAAGCCATCGCCAACGGCTCCACCGACGTCGAGCTTGCCGTTTGGCTTTAATGGGAGATCAACGTCGGGATTTTGGATATATCCACGCACGTTGCCGTAGTAGTCACCAACTGCCAAAACGCGTCCTGCAGGGCCGTCACCACCGAAGCAAACTGTAATTGTATTTTCAACCTCACCAAGCATACAGCCCATAATTGACGTTGCTGTAAGAAGTCTGCCAAGTGTTGCACTTGCGGTGGGTGTTGTGTTGTGGTATTCGATTGCTTTATTAACGATGTCGGTTGAATTGATTATATGAATTCTTGCGCTACCGTCACTTGTCATAGCGCGCAAAATTTTAGATTGTGCCATTTTTTACTTCCTTTTGGTTTATTAGATATTTTTTCCTGCCAATTCGTCACAAATTAGAGTGCAATCGGGGTGGTTACGAAGAATTGATGCTGGAATTTCCTCACGAATTTCCCCGTTAACGAGCTCACCGATGGCATAAGCCTTTCCTGCTCCGTTTGCAAGAATGATAATTTTCTTTGCATTCATAATGTTTGCAAGTCCCATTGTAAACGCCTGACGGGGCACCTCATCAATTGAATTGAAAAGACGGGAATTATCCTTTATGGTGCTTTCAGCAAGGTCAACAATATGAGTTACGGAATCAAATGGTGTACCGGGCTCATTAAACGCGATATGTCCGTTTGAGCCGATGCCGAGAACCTGAACGTCTTGAACAAGCTCATCAAGAAGAGCGTTATAACGATTGCATTCAGCGTCCTTATCCTCAGCCTTGCCATTTTCGATATGTGTATTTTCAAGCTTAATGTCAATATTTTTGAAAAGATTTTCTCTCATAAAGTAGATATAGCTTTGGTCACTGTTTATGTCGAGTCCAACGTATTCGTCAAGGTTGACTGCGCGACACTCTGCATAAGAGGTACCGTTCACCTTATGATCTTCAGCCATTTTTGCATAGAGCCCCAAGGGAGTTGAGCCTGTTGCAAGACCCAAAACTGCGCGTGGGTTATTTTTTACAACTTCAAGAACGATTTTGAGCGCTTCTTCACTCATTGCTTCGTAATCTTTAACCTTAATTATTTTCATAAGTACCTCCCAAATTAATATAAAAAAGTATATTCGAGTTTACTATTAATTATTATAGCAAACTTTTTTCATAATTGCAACCAATTTTTGTTAGAATTTTTATGCAACTTTCAGTTGCGAGCAATTTTTTCATTTTTCTTCGTTTTTTGATTAAAAAGTCCTTGATTTTGAGCAAAACTCTTGATATAATTTAGGTATAAAATGATTAATCGGAGGTTATTATGGCAGTATCTAAAGCAAAGAAGAAAAAAGTGCAGAAAAAAGTGGCAAAGGCTATATTTGGCAAGTCTTTAGCATTGGTTATGCTAATTCTTGTATTTTTGGGACTTTTGTTTACTGGCTTGTATCAGTATAATGATGGCTTCAAAAATTTTGTAGATGACCTTGGAATCTTTTCAACCACGGCGCCCACTGTACCACCGATTGATCCAAACGGAGATGAAATGGCAGTTCATTTCATTGACGTGGGACAGGGAGATTCAACACTTTTCCAAACTCCACAGGGAAGCGTGCTTGTTGACTGTGGTGAAAAGGAGTACGGTGACGACGTTGTTGCATATCTTACGGCACAGGGTGTTACCGAGCTTGAATATTTTATCATTACCCATCCCGACTCCGACCATATGGGATGTGCTGCGTATGTGCTTGAGCACGTTGAGGTTAAGAATTTTGTGATGAACGGTCAAGAAAAGACAACACAATTTTTTGAAAAGGCACTTGATGTGATGGAACAAAAGGGAATTGAGGGCACAATAGTTGTTCCCGGTGACGTTATTACGGTTGGCGCGCTCCAGCTTAAGATTTACGGCCCCGAAGCCGAACTTGTTGAGTCTGAAAAATGGAACGACGCAAGCTTGATTATTCACGCGACCTACGGTGAGTGCTCCTTCTTGCTTACGGGGGATGCCGAGGAGGATGGAGAAGAAAGCCTTTTAGAGCATTATACAACCGAGCTTAAGTGTGACGTATTTTCAGCAGGTCATCACGGCTCAAAAACATCAAACTCACCCGAGTTGCTTTCTTTTGCAAGACCCACATACGTTGTAATTTCTTGTGGTGAGGGTAATTCCTACGGACATCCGCACCAAGAGGCGCTTGACGTCTTTGAGAATGTCGGTGCTACTATTTACCGTACCGATGAGCTTGGCTCAATAGTATTTATAACAAACGGCAAGGATTTATCAAAAAAATAATAAAAAATGGCCCACAGTTTATTTTGTGGGCTTTTATTATAATAATAAGGTTGACTTTTGTGAAAAAATGATATATAATTACCTTATAAATGGTATTTTGCAAGTTTTTTAGATGCTTGTGACTGATTAAAGGAGATTTAATTATGAAAAAACGTATATTGTTTTTGCTTGTGGCAGTGGTTGCTTTATTAGTGACACTTACATCATGTGAAAATTTGCTTGAGGATGTTTGGCCAAGCTTTGATCCCCCCGGATTTAATGAGGAGAAGGAAGAAACAGTTTTCCCCTCAGTTGGTCTTAGCTATGAGTTTGTAACTGATGAGGTTACAGGTGAACAATATTATATGGTGGTTGGAAGAGGTAGCTGCACGGATGAGCACATCATTCTTCCTGAAAGATATAAAACATTTCCAATTACACATATTGCTGACGGTGCATTTATGAATGACACCGCTTTGACAGGTATTACTCTTACTAATAATATTAAGTGGATTGGTTCACTTGCTTTTGCAGGAACATCAATTACAAAGCTTGATATACCTGACAGTGTTGAAATGGTTATGTCCGATATTATTGCAAAGGCTCCCGTTAAAGAAATCACAGTAGGTAAAAATTGTGTTTTGGCAACGATGGCACTTGCGCGCAGCACAGCTCTTGAAACAATAGTTGTTCACGAGGAAAATGAAAACTACGTTGTTGTTGACGGTGTTTTGTACGGCTTCCAAGAATATGAGGACGGCAGTGTTGAGGCAATTCTTCTTCAGTATCCCACAGGAAGTGCAGCAAAGAGCTTTGCTATTCCTGAGGAGGTGAATATTGTTGACTGGTTTGCATTCTCCTACGCTAACAATCTTGAAGAGATTACAATTCCAGGTGATACAGTATTGAATATGCCATTTTTCTGGTGTGATAATCTCAAGGTGATTTATTATCAGGTTGATTTTGATGGACTTATTACCTTAGAAAACGTAAACAATACAGCCACACTTCCCAACGCGCTTAATTCCTTGACTGATTGGTACATTAAGGAAATGGATAAAGAGGGCATCAAGCACGATATGGTTTTAGATGACTTTAACATTTGCTTTAATGATGTAGTTATGACAAATGATGAATTTTTGGCTGCATTTGAGGCATTTAGAGACGAGCTTATGGGTGGTGAAACAAACGAGCCCGAGGTGAATGAGCCCGAGGTGAATGAGCCCGAAGTAAACGAGCCCGAAGTAAACGAGCCCGAGGAGGACGAATCCGAAGGTGCTGGCACTGAAAATAACGGTGAAGAATAAAATATAAAATAAACCCCGACAGACCTTCAAAAATCTGTCGGGGTTGTTTTTTATGCAAGCTTTATATTGAATTCCTTTTTGAGTGTGTCAGAAAGCTTTTTAACGGGTAAGCCGACCACGTTGAAATAGTCACCTTCAATGCCGTTTATCCAAAGGGAAGCATAGCCTTGAATTGCATAAGCGCCTGCCTTGTCGTATGCCTCGTCGGTGTCGAGATATTTTTCAACGTCATATGTATCAACTATGTCAAAGAAAACGGTTGTGCATTCGTGTGTGACAACATTTTTTTCTTTTGTGATGAGAGCTATGCCACTTATTACAAAGTGTGGCTTTCCTGAAAAAGCAAGAATCATGCGTTTTGCATCGGTGCGATTCTTGGGCTTGCCCATAATTTCACCATCGGCAGACACAACAACTGTGTCGCAAGAAAGGATAATGTGATTATCATCAAACTTGCCTTCACTTTCAAGGAGCTTGCGCACGGCATCACCCTTGCGAAAGGCTATTTCTTCAACATATCTTCTACCGTCAGTTTCACTTGTGTGCTCGTCTGTTTCACAGGTGATTATTTGAAATTTAACACCGAGGTTTTCAAGAATTTCTTTTCTTCTCGGTGACTTTGATGCTAAAATTAAATTCATAGTTTTTGTTCCTTTATTATTGAAATTTACCTATCAAGACTATTTTATCACATAATTATAAAAAAGTAAATAGGACGGCTTGATTTTTCAAACCGTCCTATGATTTTATTCTTTGTCTACTGATTCTTCGTTGTTGCCTATGGGCGCGTCGTCATATGTTAAGCCCTGTGGAGCATTCATCATTCTTTCGCGCTCTTCCTTTTCGCGACGAAGCTCTTCTTCAACCTTGCGCTGTTCTTCCTCTTCAGCTTTGCGCTTTGCCTCATTTTCTTCTTGGCTTCTGCGCTCTTTTTCTTTAAGGATTTCATCTATTTGCTCATAGGTGAGGTCATTTTCCATAGCCGCCTTGAACATATCTCCATCCATAAACTCACTTCTAAGAAGATATCCTGCGATAAGGTGGAGCTTATCAATATGCTCACTAAGAATCTTTTTACATTCTTCGTGTGCACCTTCGATTATTGCGCGAATTTCATCGTCGATTTCCGCTGCAATCTTTTCGGAATAGTTCTTTGCTGTGTTAAGATCTCTACCAAGGAATACTTCAGTGTCGGAGTGTCCGCTGCCGTAAAGAACTGTACCGAGCTTATCACTCATACCGTATCTTGTTACCATATTGCGAGCAATCTTTGTTGCCTGCTGAATGTCGGCTGACGCGCCTGTTGAGATATCGTCAAGAACGATTTCTTCAGCCACTCTACCACCAAGAGCAAGAATGATTTCATCAATCATTTGCTTTTTGGTCATTGTGAAAGTATCCTCTTCGGGAATGCTTACAGTTACACCACCTGCATTGCCTGAGGGAACTGTAGAGATAAATTTAACGGGATTTGTGTGCTTGCAATAGTATGAAGCAACTGCGTGACCTGCCTCGTGGTAAGCTGTGAGCTTGTTGTCGGCGGCAGTTCTTACTCTTGTCTTCTTTTGAGGACCGAGAAGTATCTTCATATAGGATTTTTCGATGTCATCCATACCGATAAGGGACTTATTGTGCTTTGCCGCGTGGAGCGCCGCTTCGTTAAGAAGGTTTGCAAGGTCTGCACCTGTAAAACCGATTGTGCTTTGAGCAATCTTGTGGAAGTCAACGGAGCTTTCCATGGGTTTCTTTCTTGCGTGAACAAGGAGTATTGCTTCACGTCCCTTGATGTCGGGGTAGCCAACTCTTACCTGACGGTCAAAGCGGCCCGGACGAAGAAGAGCAGGGTCAAGGATATCGGCTCTGTTTGTTGCTGCCATAATGATAATACCCTCATGTGAGCCAAAGCCGTCCATTTCAACGAGCAACTGGTTAAGAGTTTGCTCTCTTTCATCGTGGCCACCACCAAGACCTGCGCCACGGTGACGTCCAACTGCATCGATTTCGTCGATAAAGATGATTGCAGCAGGAGATTTTCTTGCTATATCAAAAAGGTCTCTTACCCGGCTTGCACCAACGCCGACATACATTTCAACGAAGTCTGAGCCTGACATTGAGAAGAATGGAACACCGGCTTCACCCGCAACTGCCTTTGCAAGAAGTGTTTTACCTGTACCGGGAGGGCCCACAAGCAATACGCCGTGGGGAATCTTTGCACCGAGCTTTGCGAATTTTTGAGGATCCTTAAGAAATTCAACGATTTCAACAAGCTCTTCTTTTTCTTCTTCAGCGCCTGCAACATCTGCAAACGTTACCTTATTTTTATCATTGGTGGGAGTGTGCGCCTTAGCCTTGCCAAAGCTCATCATACCGCCACCGGCATTTTTGCTCATCTGTCTAACGATATAGATGCCAAGGAATACCATAACGAGAATGGAAAGAAGATTGGGGAGAAGTGAAATCCACCAGGGGTATTCTTCAAGGGGCTCAAATTCATAATTTTCAAGGTTTTGTAAGTTGCCCTCATATTTTTCAAAGGCATCAACAAATATTGTGATGTCACGAAGCTTATAGCTTACTTGCTGAGTTTCACCCGTGAACTTATTTTCAGAGTCGATGTTATACACGACCATGGTAATTACGTTATCGTTTGAAACCTCAAATTCTTTAACTCTGTCCTGTTCGAAATAACTCATTACATCGCCGAATTTAAGATTATCGTCATTTTTGGGTGTGCCAATCATAGCAAACACCGCAATGAAGATAACTGCAATCAACGCGATATAAAAGATTATTATTTTTGCATTACTTTTTCTCTTCATTAATAACCTCCGAATATATGTTGAATATTAATTTACAAATTTACTGTTATGCGATAAAAATCATCACCGTCTTTTATTTTATCCCTTTTTACTTTGTCGCACACAGCAACCAAGGGAATCCATAAAATCTCATTTTTGCAAACAAGCAGGGGGATTCTTTTTCGCATACTCAACGGAATTTTCTTTTCGTTGATAAGCTTTTTAACTTTTTTATTCATTTTACCTGCAAGCATTATGTCCCCTTCCTTTTTTGAACGAAAGTGTGCACCATCTTTAATGATATCACATTTCACATCGAGAAAAAGGTCGGTATCGGTTGCTTCAAGCAAGGGATTTTTTTCAATATTAATTGTTACGCCGTTTGGCATTGTAGTTGTGCCTATGGTGAAGGGAATTAAAAAATCCTCATCCTCATTTATTTCCTTATCTTTTATAAAAACAAGGCTATTATTTTCGATTTTCGCGGCAATTGTGCCGGGAAGTGAGATGGAGGAATGCGCTTCGCCCTTTTGAGAAAGCTCAATTATACTTTTGATGTGTGCATATTCAAGGGTATATTCCCCCGAATATTTATCAAAAGCCAAAATAAGCACGCGAGATTTGAGTGCTTTGTGTAATTTATTGAATTTTTCTAAGGGAATGGATGAAATGCATTCGTTTTCAATAAATTTATTTGCTTCACCTTCAATAAAGTCATTTGCCTCAAGGGCACTTTCTGAAAGTCTTTCAAAAACAGAAGAAAGATTGGGCTGCAGCTCACGCATTTTAGGTGTAAGCTCGGCACGAATAAAGTTTCTTGCATAGCTTACGTCGATATTTGTGCTATCGGTTACGAATTCAATATTATTTTTTGCACAATAGGATAATATATCCTCTTTATTTGCACAAAGAAGCGGGCGCACCAAAAATAAGTCTTCTGAAAAGGCACGGCAGGGGGAGATTCCACAAAGCCCTGAAATTCCACTTCCGCGAAGAAGATGGAGCATAATGCTTTCAATTTGGTCCTCGGCATGGTGTGCTGTTACGAGAATGGGAATATTATTCTCGCGCATAACACCTTCGAAAAATGCATATCTACGTTCTCTTGCCTCGGCCTCAAGGCTATTTCCGTTTTCTTTCGCAAGGGCGGGAATATCGGCAAAGCCGAGATGAAACGGGATGTTAAGGCTTTCGCAAATTGCTTTACAAAACCTTGCGTCGCGTTCAGCCTCCTCTCCGCGAATTTTGTGATTGAAGTGCGCTGCATGGATTTGATATCCGTTTGATTTGGCATCATTTGCCAAAAGCTGAAGCAAGGCGCTTGAATCAGCGCCACCCGAAAATGCAACGAGCACGGGTGTGCTTTGAGGAAGGGAAGCTAAGGATTGGGGGGAGATATAAAGAGTATTTTCTTTTTTCATTTGTCATCCCCCCATCTATTTCGAGTGTGCTGTTAATTACTGTTGAAAATCGTCCGCGATTGTACGGAACTTTGTATATTGACCAATCCAACCCATCTTAACTGTTCCTGTTGAGCCGTGACGGTTCTTTGCGATGATAACCTCAGCAATATTTGCAGAGTTGTTTTCACCGGGAGTGGCATCGGTTTTGTAATATTCGTTTCTGTAAAGGAACATTACAACGTCGGCATCCTGCTCGATAGCACCGGAGTCACGAAGGTCGGAAAGCATGGGCTTTTTATCGGTTCTTGATTCAGGTCCACGGGAAAGCTGAGCACAGCAAATAATGGGAACCATAAGCTCCTTAGCCATGATTTTAAGTGAACGTGAAATTTCAGCAACCTCGTTAACGCGGTTTTCAATCTTTCTGTCACTTTGCATAAGCTGAAGGTAGTCGATGATAACAAGACCAAGGTTATCCACTCTGCGAAGCTTTGCCTTCATATCGGTAACGGAAATACCTGACGTATCGTCGATAAGAATATCGCAGGAGGCAAGACGTGAACTTGCATCAGCAATCTTTTCCCAAGAGTCATTTGAAAGCTTGCCTGAACGAAGCTCGTGGCTATCTACAAGCGCTTCACTTGAAAGAATACGTGAAACAAGCTGCTCAGCGCTCATTTCAAGTGAGAATACGCATACCTTTTTTCTTGTGCTTTGAGCAACGTTTGTTGCAATATTGAGCGCAAATGACGTTTTACCCATACCGGGACGCGCACCGACGAGCACAAGGTCGGAGTTGCCCATTCCTACAAGGACTCTATCAAGTCCTGAAAAACCTGTGGGTGTTCCGTGAGCTGCCTCGGGATTTGTTGAGAGCTCGTGAAGATTATTATAAACTGAGCCCAAAACGTCACGAATATGTCTGAAATTCTTTGTGTCCCTGCCTTGAGCAATTGCAAAAATCTTGCTTTCGGCAAGTTCAATTATTCCTGTTGCTGATTCCTGCTCAGAATATGCGCTTTCGTTGATTTGACCGCAAACCTCAATAAGCTGACGGAGTGAGCTTTTTTCCTTTACGATTTTAGCATAGTCCTTCAAATTGAGGGAGTTTGGAACAACCTCGGCAAGTGTTTTGATATAATCTTCTCCACCACTCTTGTCGTAGATGCCCTTCTTTACAAGTGTGTCAACGAGAGTTACCACGTCGATTTCACGGTTTGTCATAAAGAGCTCGGTTGCCGCAAGATAAATTTGTTTATGCTCGGTGATGTAAAAATCATCGGCTTTAATAATGTCCGCGATCTCGTTGATTGATTCGGGGTCAATAAGTATACCACCGAGAAGCGACTGTTCAGCCAACAACGAGAAGGGGAGCTTTCTGTTAAGTTCTGTGTTCATAATCGTACCTTTTTATTTTGGTGAAACCTGCACAGTGATTGTGCCAACGATTTCAGCGCCGTAAAGCTTAACTTCTACCTTATAAGTACCAAAAGATTTGATGTTTTCGTTCATAACGATTTTCTTTTTATCAATAGTGATACCGTGATCCTTTGAGAGTGCTTCAGCTATGTCCTTACTTGTAATTGTGCCATAAAGACGTTCAGCTCCTCCACCTGCCAAAATTGTAACGGTTGTTTTACTGAGCTTGTCGGCAATTTCCTTTGCCTGCGTCTTTGCTACTTCAATTTTGTGAAGGTTTGACGCTTCTTTATTCTTTGCTTCGTTAACCGCCTTGGCATCAGCTATGATTGCAAGCTTCTTGGGAAGAAGAAAGTTTCTTGCATAGCCGTCGGAAACCTCAATGATTTGGTCCTTTTTGCCCTGGCCCTTAACGTCCTGTGTTAACATTACTTTCATGTGAATTTAACTCCTAACTTTGATATTATACTCTAAAAACCTTAAATAAATCTTAAATAATCGGTGATTTTTTATTCTTCTGCAAAATATTCATCAATTGCATCCTTCAAACGATAAAGGACGTCCTTCATTTCCATACCACCGATTGCAGCGGCTGCTGAATCGAAGTGTCCGCCGCCGCCCATCTTTTCAAGAATGAGCTGAACGTTAATCTTGCCGTTTGAACGCGCGGAAATGTGAATCTTATCGTTGATTGTAACAAGTGCGAAGGAGGCGTCAACCCCACGGACTGTAAGAAGCTTGTCCGCTGCCTTTGCTGCGGCAATTCTATCGAATTCGGGGTCGCTGCCATCACTTTCGGTGATAGCGATTCTATCAAGATACATTGTGATGTTCGTATTGAATTTTGCTTCACTCATGAAGTTGTCGAAGTCCTCATGGAAATAGCCTTCGGCAATTTCGGAGTTTGCACCTATGCCGCGAAGATACATTGCGGCTGAGAAGGTTTTAGTACCGGTGGTCTTAACGAAATTTTTTGTGTCAACCATGATACCTGCAAGAAGAAGATTTGCTTCTTCCTTATAGATTGCATCGTTTGGCAAGCACTGCTCGATAATACCGGTTACCATTTCAGATGCAGAGGATGCTGAGGGGTCAATAAGAGCCAAAAGGGGCTCAATTTCAAATTCAGCAACCTTTCTATGGTGGTCGATAACAACGAAGTTTGAAACGTTGTTAGCAATATCGGGGGATTCGAGAATGTTGAAGTTGTTTGCGTCAACGATGATAAGAAGCGTATCGGACTGAATCATATCAAGACCTGCCTCGTGTGAGATGAACACGTCCTTATAGTCCTCAATCATTAAAAGCTTTTCGGTGCACGCTCTAAAGTTCTTTGACATCTTGCTCATTACGATTTTAGGACTAAGACCGCAGAACATACAAAGTCTTGCGATACCTACACACGCACCAATCGCGTCGAAGTCGGGATTTGCATGGCCCATAATAAGAACGTTGCCTGCGCTTGCGATGTAGGATGAGAGCTGAGTTGCAAATACTCTTGCAAAGGAGCCTGACTTCTTTTGAACGCCCTTTGTCTTACCACCGAAGAAGAGAACGTCCTCTTCAGTTTTTACGGCAACCTGGTCACCGCCTCTTTGAAGTGCGAATTCAAGGGCTGAGAATGCATTCTTTTCCTTTTCCTCAAAGGTGTTACCAACGATTGAAACACCCATTGAGATGGTTACGGGAACGGATGAATCGCCAAGGCGAACGTTTCTGATTGTTTCAAGAATGTCGAATTTGTTTTCAACACATTCCTTATATTTATCCTTCGCGAAAACCATAATATATTTATCGCGGTTGTATTCTCTAATAAAGCCGTGCATTTCGTTTGCAAACTTTTTAAGAATTTCTTCAATCTCGTTTGCTGCTGAACGGTAGTTAACGCGAACGTATTCAGCAATTTCAGTAAGGTTATCAAGTACGATGTGAGCTACAACGGGAGCTTCAGCCTCAGTCTTTTCAAGAAGGTGGGCATACTCGGTGTAGTCGGTGAGTGTGATAAGGTAATACTGATTTTTACCAAGTGTATGACGGTAGATTTTTGCAACGTAGTTTCTATCCTTGATGATAACTTCCATTGAACCCTGCTCATTTTCGTTGCCCTCTCCCTCGGGGAGTGTAGCGATGAGGTTTTCAATCTTTACCTCGCAAATATCGTTAAAGTTCTTTTGCAAAAGGCTTGTGGGAATATCGAATATATCGTGCGCACCCTTTGAGCACCACGCGATAATTCCTGAGGGAAGAGTGAGGATGCAGGGAATATCAACGTCCTTCATCATACCCGTCATTGCCTTTTCCATTTGAAGAGTTTTTTCATTAAAGCTCTTTTCAAGATTTCTCTTTCTCTTGTAGAAAACCAAAACTATAGAAATAAAGATAAGATTGATTCCGAAAATGACTGCACCGAGCCAATCGGGATACTCCTTAACGAAAATATTTATAGCTGCATAAAGGCCCATAAAGATGGTACTACTTAACAAGCACATCCATAAAAGCACATTTGATTCTGAAAAAACGCGTTTCTTGTTTTCTTTACTCATTGGAACAATCTCCTTTGAAATCATTTAGACGATTATTATAAAGGCATAATTTGGCATTCTAATAATCTTCCTAACATTATATCACGAAAAAGTCTTTTTGTAAACATAAATTTTAAATATTTATATATAAATAGTAAAAAAAGCAAAAAAATTCAAAAAATATGCAAAAAACTATTGCAAAAGAAAAAAAGATGTGATATAATAGGGCATACTAAACTGAGAGTGGGTCCCAAAACGACCCACTCTTAATTCTTGAAAAGGCAGATTTGCAGATTATGATTAAGAAAAATGTTGTAGGCGTCGTTACCGAGCTTGTTGCTCCCGTCGCTGAAGAAATGGGTATTATCCTTTGGGACGTTGAATTTGTTAAAGAGGGCTCAAAGAAAATACTTAGAATAACCATCGACTCTCTTGAGGGCATTGATATCAATACCTGTGAAAAATTCCACAGAACAATTGATCCCATGCTTGATGAGGTTGATCCAATTGACGAGGCATATTATCTTGAATGCACATCCCCCGGTCTTGAAAAGGAAATTAAGACTGAGGCACATATCGAAATGTGCATAGGTGAGAAGGTTGAGCTTAAGCTCTATGCCCCAAAGAACAATTCAAAAAGCTTTACAGGAAAGCTTTTGGGCCTTTCTGAAGAAGGCAAAATCGTTATTGAATTCAATGGCGAAAATATGGAATTTGAAAAAAATGAAGTTGCAAAAATGCATACCGTGTTTGATTTTTAATTAAGGAGATTTGTTACAATGAACAAGGAATTATTTGCTGCCCTTGATATGCTTGAAAAGGAAAAGGGCATTCCGAAGACCTATATGTTTGAAAAGATTGAGGCAGCTCTTGTGTCTGCTTTCAAAAAGGAATATGGCACAAATGCCAACGTTCGCATCGTTGTTGACGAGAAAAAAGAGGACATAAAGGTTTATTATCAAAAGGAAGTTGTTGAGGTGGTTGAAAATCCCGAAACACAGATTTCTCTTGAAGAAGCTAAAAAGATTGCTAAGAAATATACACTTGGCTCATTCGTTGAAAAGGAAGTTAAGCCCAAGAATTTCAGACGTCTTTCTGCAGGTGCTGCTAAATCAGTTATTATTCAGGGCATCCGTGAGGGTGAAAGAAAGGTTATTCAAGAGGCTTATGAAAACCAGAAGGAAGAGATCATTACAGCTCTTGTAAGCAAGATTAATCCCGAAACAGGCTCCGTTCTTGTTGAAACAACAAACGGCTTTGCAACTCTTCTTCACGGTGAACAAATCCCCGGCGAAATTCTTACAATCGGTGATAGAATCAAGGTTTACGTTCTTCACGTAAACAAAGAAGGCAAGGGCCCCATCGTTACACTTACACGTACACATGCAGGTCTTCTTAAGAGATTGTTTGAGCTTGAAATTCCTGAGGTTACTGACGGCGTTGTTATGGTTAAGAGCGTTGCTCGTGAAGCAGGCTCACGTTCAAAAATTGCAGTTTACTCAAGAGATGCTGAGGTTGATGCGGTTGGTGCTTGTATCGGTAATCACGGAATGAGAATTAACTCCATCGTTAAGGAGCTCAACGGTGAAAAGATTGACATTATTAAGTATAGTGAAGATCCCATCGAATACGTAACTGAAGCGCTTGCTCCTGCTCCCGTTGTTTATGCCGAAATGGTTGGTGACAACACATGCAGAGTGGTTGTTAAGCCCGAATATCTTTCTCTTGCAATTGGTAAAGAGGGACAGAACGTTCGTCTTGCAGCAAAGCTTACAGGACTTAAGATTGACATTAAATCAGAATAATTAATTATGGAACAAAAAAAGAAAATACCGCTTCGTCAGTGCGTGGGCTGCTCTGAAAGAAAGCCTAAGGGCGAGCTTTTAAGAGTTGTTAGAACTCCTGAGGGTGAGATTGTGCTTGACAAGACGGGAAAGAAGAACGGCAGGGGAGTTTATCTTTGCTCCAGTGTTAAATGCTTTAATAAGGCAAGAAAAAGTGGCCGACTTGCAACCCATCTTGAAACCGAAATTCCTGAGGAAATTTACGTAGCACTTGAAGCCGAGATTGCGCAGGGCGAATGATGGATAATAGAATTTTAAGCTCGCTTGGTCTTTGCTCTAAGGCGGGGAAGCTGATTTTCGGCGTTCCAATGATAATTGAGGCCATGCAAAAGGGCAAAAGAATATATCTCGTGCTTGAGGCAGGGGATACTTCAGATAATACACATAAAAAAATCACCGATAAATGCTCATTTTACGGTGTGGAAAAAGTCAAGCTTGAATTTGACGGTGGCACAATTGCATCAGCCGTTGGAAAAAGCTCTTCACTTGCGGCAATTGCCATTACTGATGAGGGCTTTTACAAGATGATTACAAAATATTTTGAATAATTTTACTTAATTTATTGAACGGTTTTTAAAACGGAATTTGGAGGTACTATGGCAGCAAATCCACAATTTAAGGTAAATCAATTAGCAAAGGATTTGGGAATTAAAAGTAAGGATATTATTGATACTCTTGCAGAAAAGGGTATTACTGCGAAAACTCAGGGCGCACTTGAGGGCAGAGAATTCGATATTCTTATGGAAACTCTCACAAAACAAAATCAGATAAAGGATATTGATTCCTATATCTTTGGGGATACCTATATTCCCTCAAAGCTTCAGGCAGCAAAAGAGGCTGAGGAGGCTGCAAAGGCTAAGGCTGAATCTGAAGCAAAGGCTAAAGCTGAAGCTGAAGCAAAGGCTAAGGCAGAGGCTGAAGCAAAAGCAAAGGCGGAGGCGGCGGCAAAGGCTAAGGCAGAAGCTGAAATAAAGGCAAAGGCCGAGGAATATAAGCGCGCTGAAGCGGCAAAGGCTGAAAAATCCAAAAACCAACCAAAAACCGAAAACAAGACAAATCAGCAGGCTAAGTCTGATAACCGTTCACAGAATGCACCTGCTAAAAATCAGGAAAGACCCCAGGCTCAGAAGCCCCAGAATGATAGAAATCAGCAGGGTGGTCAAAAGCCTCAAAATGATAGAAATCAACAGGGTGCTCAAAAGCCTCAAAATGATAGATTCCAAAAGCCAGCATTCGATAAGAATGCCCAAGGTCAAAAGCCCGCAAGAGAGCAGGGTAGCTTTAACAAGGGTAATGACAAGGGTGGCTTTGGCGGTCAGCAGAAGCCCTTTAATCAGCAGAATAAGAAGCCCCAAAACAATAATATGGGTGGTGGCTTTGGCAGAGATAAGGACGAGGGCAACCAAAATGCTCCTAAGGAACACTTCAAGCCCACAGCAATTGTTCGTGAACAAACAGCTAAGGGTGAAAAGGGTGTTAGAAGCACAACAACTCGCGTTGTTGATATGAGAGGCTCAAGCTACGATGCATCTAAGTATGACGAAAAGCTTGATAACTACGTACCCGATCACGTTAAGGATATTCGTGGTGGAAACCAGAAGTTCAACAAGAAGGGTCAGCAACAGAACAATAAGTTCGATAAGAACGCTCAAAAGAAACAGCAGCAGGTTGTTAAAAAGCAGCCCGTTAGCATTACAGTTCCCGATGAAATTTCTGTTGGTGAGCTTGCTTCTCGCTTGAAGGTTACTGCAGGCGAAGTTGTTAAGCGCCTTATGATGATGGGAATGATGGTAACCGTTAACCAGGTTATCGACTTTGATACAGCATACCTTATCGCTGACGAGCTTGGTGCAATCGTAACAAAGGAAGTTGTTGTTACAATTGAAGAAAAGCTCTTTGACGATACAGTTGATACAGAAGAAACTCTTCAGGAACGCGCTCCCGTTATTTGTGTAATGGGTCACGTTGACCACGGTAAGACATCTCTTCTTGACGCAATCCGCGATACACACGTTACAAGCGGTGAAGCAGGCGGTATTACACAGCATATCGGTGCTTATATGGTTAACATCAATGACAGAGATATCACATTCCTTGACACTCCCGGTCACGAAGCGTTTACCGCAATGCGTGCAAGAGGTGCTCAGGCTACAGATATTGCAATTCTTGTAGTAGCGGCAGATGACGGTATCATGCCCCAGACTGTCGAGGCTATCAACCATGCAAAGGCGGCAGGCATTGAAATCATCGTTGCTATTAACAAGATGGATAAGCCCACAGCAAACCCCGAACAGGTTAAGAACGAACTGACCAAATACGATCTTGTACCCGAAGAATGGGGCGGCGACATTATGTGCGTTCCCGTATCTGCTCACACCAAGAT
>JAZTYY010000089.1:0-6004 GCA_045637205.1 Eubacteriales bacterium
GCAAAATTGTAGCCATATTACTATCAAAATGGCTACGAATACACAAAATTTACTTGCAAACTAGTAGGGACCGACGTCCTCGACGGTCCATTGTTCAACAAAACTAACATCTCTATAAATCAAAATTTGAAAAACATTATCGGAGGCAACTTATGATATATCTTTTCTTGGCTGAAGGCTTTGAGGAAATTGAAGCGCTTACTCCCGTTGACGTGCTTCGTCGCGCAGGACTTGAGGTTAAAACCGTCGCTGTTGGTAATAGCAAAACCGTTAAAGGCGCGCACGGAATCGAGGTCGTTGCCGATATTTTGGAAACCGAAATTGAAAACGTTACTCCCGAAGCAATTATTCTTCCGGGTGGTATGCCCGGCACAATCAATCTTGAAGAAAGCCCTGTCGTTATTGAAACTCTTTTGCGCGCGATGTCATCAGGCTCTCTTGTTTGCGCTATCTGTGCAGCTCCCTCAATTCTTGGTATTTCAGGCTATCTCAAGCACAGAAAAGCTACCTGCTACCCCGGATTTGAAGAATATCTAGACGACGCCACCTTCGTTGACGAGCGCGTTGTTCGTGATGACAACATCATCACCGCAAAGGGAATGGGCTGCGCCGCTGAATTCGCACTTTGCATTGTAGAGGCTCTTTGTGGAAAAGATAAAGCCGATGAAGTGGCTACTTCAGCAATTATTAAATAATGAATACATCAAAAAATGAGCTTCGCCAAAAATATCGTGCTGTTCGCGATAGCTTTGGCGAAGAATTTATAGAAACAGCAAGTTATATCGCGTGCAAAAGCATCGCAAAATGCGATGAATTTTTAAGCGCCGATACAGTTTTGCTATATTATCCCACTAAAAATGAGATCTCACCCCTTCCCCTTTTGGATATTTGCTGGAAAATGGGCAAGCGCGTGGCTTTTCCCGTTTGTCAAAGGGAAAGCGCGACTCTCATATTTAGAAAAATAACAAATCTTGATGATTTATCCCCCACAACGTTTGGTCTTTTGGAGCCAAACGACGCTTGCGAGATGATAACTCCAAGCAAAAACACCCTTTGCATAGTTCCTGCGCTCATTTTTGCGCGCAACGGTTATCGTTTGGGTTACGGCAGGGGATATTACGATAGATTTTTAGAAAATTTTGAGGGCACAAGCATGGGAATTTCATATTCTAACTGCGTTCTTGATTTTGTGCCACACGAAGAACACGATATTCCTCTTGATTTACTGATAACGGAAAGTGAGGTGCTGAAAATTGCTCAAAAAAATTAAAAATTTTCTTCACGAAATGGTATTTTCACCCTCGGGCACAGCGTTGCTTGTGTTTTTCGTAATGCTTTTCGTTGCAATTTTCAACTTTATAAACGTTGGGCTTCTCTTCTCTGACAATTGGTGGATGATTCCCATGATTGCTATTGCATTTTTAGTTCCCTTCTTTCTTTTTGGAGCAACTCGCGGTGGCAAAAAATATATTCCAACGTTAAATCTTTCATTACCCAAAAAATATCACATTCCAACAATTCTTTTGTCAGCACTTTTCTTGATGCTGGGAAGCACTCTTTTAAAGCTCGCATTAGTTAGTGGTAAATACACCGAATTCCCTCTCTATAACACGTTTTTTGCGCATAGAAACGGCAATATCTTTAATGACATTTATCTTGTTTTCGCGTTTTGTATTATACCACCCATTTTAGAGGGATTAATTTTCCGTGGCTCACTCTTAAGAGAGCACGATAAACGAGGAAGAATGACCGCTACTGTATTTTCTTCTCTTTTCTTCGCGCTTCTTGACTTTGATTTTGAGCTATTGATTCCAAGATTCTTCCTTGGTGTCGTCCTTTGCATCGTTCTTTATGCAACCGACTCAATAGCAACCACCATGGCGCTCCACGTTATTTACAATTTCTTTGCGGTATTTGTTGAGCCAACCTTCATTTCAATTAAAAACGTTAGCTCAAACGTTGAGCTTTTCACATTTATCGTCGCAATTTTAACCTTGGTGGTAGCACTATTGTTGTTTTCACATCTCTCAAGACTCTATCGCAAATATTCGCACGATAAATTCGGTGATAGCTTTATACGCTCCACCCCTCGCGAGCGCACGTTTTGGCATTTGGTTGAATTGTTCACCTCAATTCCTGCAATCGCGTGCTATGTGCTGTACGTCATTATAACATTAATTTTAAACAGATAAAAAAAGCAAATCCAAAAGGATTTGCTTTTTTGTTTTATTTTATGCTTCCTTGTATCGCTTCTAAAATTTTAAAGCGCAAGTAATATTTCATGTCCTCAGTTTCGGTTATTATTTTATATTGATCCGAATTCAAGCCAACAGCAATAAATGCTTCCTCGTTTTCTGATTTTTCACTTGCGGCACTCAAGCAAAGTGGTGGAAACAATACACACCACCAATTTTGTCCCTCGGCTTCACCAATTAGCACTCGCAAGCTAACGTATTCACCCGATGGAAAGCTCATACTCTCATAATTTCGTGTTGGATATTCTTCAAGCGTGAGTGTAACCTCGACTGAATAGTCATACCCCTCACCAATTACCACCTCTTTAGCCACTCTTTCAATTTCATCAAGCTCGTTTTGTAAAATGGCAATTGCCTCTTCCCTACTTTCACTGTCAATAACCTTGGGTGACGTATATGCCAAAATGGCATCACGCACCTTCAATTTGAGCGCTTGGTCTTCTTCACTGTCCGAGTTTGCCAAAACGTGCAATCGCACCACACTTTCATATATTTTTTCTTCACCGTGAATCGGCAAAACGTTTACAATTGCCATGCAAAGTATAAAAACGCACAGCAAAACTATAAGTTTTTCAAATTTCATAATTCTTCTCCTTAAATTGAGATATTTTAGTGTTCCCAATTTAAAATCCTTTTATACAAAAAATTCATATACTGATAAAAAAATCTTGGAGAAATTTATGAACATCTGCATTGCTACAATTCCATCAATGAATATATGTATTAAAGCTCAAAGGGCACTTAACGAAAATGCGATTTTTTGCAAAATCGTAAGTATTGACCCTAAAATAACAAGGAGAGGTTGCGCATACGGTATTGAATTTGCCTGCACCGAAGAAAAAAACGTTAGAGCAATACTGCGACGCGCAGGAATTCGTCCGTCACAATTTTTGTCAAGCAACGAAATAAATCCGACATGAAATACGGAATTTGCTATCTCGACAACGCCGCAACCACCTTTCCAAAGCCACCGCAGGTGGCGGTGGAGATGCACAGGTGCATCGATTACTATTGCGGAAATGCGGGGCGCGGCTCTCACAGGCTATCTCTTTTTTCCGCAAATAAAATTTATGAATGTCGCGAGCTGATTTGCAATTTATTAAATGCGATAGCACCCGAAAATATTGTTTTTGTTCCGTCCTGCACATATGGGCTAAATCTTATTATCAAGGGACTTTTAAAGCAGGGCGACCACGTGCTTATAAGCGATATGGAGCACAATTCGGTATTTCGTCCCATCAGCCGTCTGTCAAACGAGGGAAAAATCACCTTTGATACATTCTCAGCTCTTGGAAGCGCTGATAAAAGTGATGAGAGCATCTTGACCGAAATAAAAAACAAGCTTCGCAAAAACACGAAGCTCCTAATATGCACACATCAATCCAATATTTGCTCATTTTCCTTACCAATTGAAAAAATAGGTGCTCTTTGCAAAAAGTACAATATACTTTTTGCAGTAGACGCTGCACAGTCCATGGGACATTACGACATTGACGTTCAAAAAATGAATATAAGCTATCTTGCCTCCCCCGGACACAAGGGATTATACGGCCCTCAAGGCAGTGCCTTTATCGTTTTTAATTCACAAATACTTCTTGAGCCCCTAATTGAAGGTGGCAACGGTATTTATTCACTCGAAACCACAATGCCCGACTTTCTACCCGAGCGCCACGAGGTCGGCACACTCCCATTACCGTCAATAGTTGGGTTAAGTGAGGGCATAAAAGAAATAAATTCTCGCAAAATATCCGAAATAGCAGCTCACGAGCAAGAATTGTTCGCATATTTGCGCGACGGATTACTCAATATTGAAGGTATAACGGTTTATGCTCACGAATTTGAGGGTAACACCCTATCGTTCAATCACAAAAATATATCCTCGGAGCGCATTTGCGCACTTTTGGATCAAGATAACATTTGCGTTCGTGCCGGTTTTCATTGCTCCGCCTTGGGGCATACGTCACTTGGCACAAGGGAAAGTGGCACCTCAAGAGTCAGCTTTGGAATATATAACACAAAAAAGGACGTTGATAAATTGCTATCCATAATAAATAAAATATAAAAAACAACCAAGGCAAATTGCCTTGGTTGTTTTGTTTATATTGCTAATTGCGGTATCAAATTAGTCAACCAATTTGATGATTGCCATCTCAGCTCCGTCACCACGGCGGGGACCAAGCTTGTAAATCTGAGTGTAACCACCGTTACGACCTTCATATTTAGGAGCAATCTCATTGAACACTTTGGTAACTACGTCTTCCTTTGTAATGTAGGAAAGAGCAGCACGACGGCTTGCAAGAGTATTCTTCTTACCAAGTGTGATCATCTTCTCTGCAACAGAACGAACTTCTTTAGCTCTTGTGAGAGTTGTTTCTACAGAGCCATTTTCAAGAAGGTATGTTACAAGACCGCGAAGCATTGCATTTCTATGAGCAGTTGTTCTGCCAAGCTTTCTGTTAAGCATCGCTTTATTTCCTCCGTTTATTAATAAATCAAACTTTTAATAATAGTATGGGTACTTAAGGGCAAAGACTTAAATTAGTCTTCTTCCTTCTTAAGTGTAAGTCCCAAGGAAGCAAGCTTTTGGATAACCTCCTCAAGCGACTTCTTACCAAGATTTCTAACCTTGATCATATCCTCTTCGGTACGATTGGTCAGATCTTCAACTGTATCAATGCCTGCACGCTTCAAGCAGTTGAAGCTACGAACAGACATGTCAAGTTCCTCAATGGTCATCTCAAGAACCTTTTCTTTAATGGTTTCTTCTCTCTCAACCATAATGCTTTCATTTCTTGCTTCTTCAGACAAATCTACAAACAAGTTGAGATGCTCGTTGAGAATCTTGGCTCCGAGGGAAACCGCCTCTTTTGCGCAGATAGTACCGTTTGTTTCAATCTCAAGAGTGAGCTTGTCGTAGTCGGTAACTGTACCTACACGTGTACTGTCAACGGTATAACGAACGTTATAAACGGGTGTGTAAATAGAATCAGTATAGATTGTTCCGATAGGAGCAGATACGTTAGGACCAAGAAGAGCAGTGTGAATCTGCTTATTTCTTTCCTGTGATACGTAACCGCGGCCATTATCAAATGTAAGCTCCATATAGAATCTTTCATTTGCGCCTACTGTTGCTATATGGTGATCGGGGTTAAGGATCTCGATATCCGAATCCTGCTTGATATCCCCTGCGGTAACATTCATTCCGCCTGTAACATCAATAACAACTGTCTTGGGTGTATTGCAATGAAGCTTTGCTGTAATTCCCTTTACGTTAAGAACGATCTCTGTTACGTCCTCTTTTACTCCGGGAATTGTAGAAAACTCATGCAACACGCCGTCAATCTTTATGCTGGTTACAGCTACTCCGGGCAGCGAGCTTAAGAGTATTCTGCGAAGTGAGTTTCCGAGTGTAGTTCCGTAGCCTCTCTCAAGGGGATCTACGATAAATTTACCGCTTTTGCCATCTTCGCTGAGATTAACGGTTGTTATATTGGGCTTTTCTATCTCTATCATTCCAAACAATCCTCCTAAAATTTAATGGGTTTCAAAACCTTGGGATTTGGGTTATACCTAATATTGTGGCACATCGCCGAACTAAGCAACGCCGAAATGTGCCTGCAATATCGGCATTACTTGGAATAAAGGCCCATGATAATTTACTCCTCGAACTCGAAATCGATGTCTTCTCTTGCGGGAAGAGCAACAACCTTTGCGCTGAGAGCGTCCTTGTTTACCTCAAGCCACTTGGG